>NZ_CP076129.1:0-343125 GCF_018736065.1 Flammeovirga kamogawensis | reverse complement strand
AGAAAATGTAAGAAATTTAATACGACATGATAAAGGGAATACGCTTAAAGTAATAACAAAAACACTAGATAATTTAGGTTACGATGTAAGCTATAAATTATTAAATGCTAGAAACTTTGGGTTAGCTCAAAACCGAGAACGTATTTACATAGTAGCCATTAAAAAAGAGCTTGATTTAAATTTTGAATTTCCCAACGAATTAAATCAAAAAGTAGCTTTAGAAGATTTTCTTTTGAATAGCCCAAAGGATGGTAAAATTATAGAACGTGATGATATACGCTTCTATAAGGAACTCAAAGATTTTGATCATTTAATTAGAGAACAATACCCTAATAAACCAATCCAAATTGGGAGAGTGAATAAGGGTGGGCAAGGAGAGCGTATTTATCATCCAAAAGGTCATGCAATAACATTATCTGCTTATGGTGGTGGAGTAGGTTCAAGAACAGGTTTGTATTTGATAAATGGCAAAGTCCGTAAATTGTCGCCACGAGAATGTGCTCGCTTACAGGGATTTCCTGATAATTTTATCATTACATCAAAAATGACAAATGCTTATCAACAATTTGGTAATTCAGTAGCTGTTAATGTTATTCGAGAAGTGGCGAAATCAATAGCCAAAACTATATATTAACTAATATAATTTTGTAATATATTTCGATATTTATAGCAATAAGGTAGAAAATATTTTGCTACAACTTATATTCTATAATGAATAGAATTGTGTTACCAAACATAGGTCCTTTAAGAGGTTTTTTGGCTCTTTTTGTTGTCATATTTCATATTCCAGAATTATCAAAATCTGTAGATTTACCCTATTTTTCTGACTTACCTATTTTTCATAAAGGAGAAGAAGCTGTTTGGGTATTTTTCACTTTAAGTGGTTTTCTTATCATCAAACAATTATACTTAGAACAAAAAAAAGGAAAGGTAGAAATTAAGAAGTTCTATGCACGAAGAATATTAAGAATTTATCCTGTATATTATGTTGTTCTAATTTTTGGTTTTACCTTCTATCATTTCTTATTACCATTATTTGGTATCGATTACCATTTAAATTATTCTTTATGGGAGGGGATTGTATGGTGTGTTGGGTTTTTACCCAATGTATTTAATGTTTTATATGCTCCTGGTGCTATATTATTAGTTTTATGGTCAATAGGTATAGAAGAACAATTTTATTTAATTATTGCTCCTTTAGCACGTATTTCCACTCCAAAAACATTTATAATAGGTTTAATACTTTTTACTATCGTAAGTTTTATACTCTTCTTTTTACCCAGTTTTAGCTTTCTGAGAACTTATTATTTCATCTATTTTTACATGTCATTTGGTGGGTTAATAGCAGTTTTAAACGTTGAAAACAAAATTCCATTCTTAGTTTTTAAAAATGGAATTATTAGAATACTTCTATATACAGTATTCTTTCTTTATTTTTTGACTGATGTTTTTAACTTCTCCTCAAATATAATATTACATCTTTTTAGCTTTCCTTTATTTGGGTTATTTATCCTCAATATTTCTAGTGAAAAAAGATTTATAGTGAATAACAAAGTATTGATTTATTTAGGAACGATATCTTATGGAATATATATGTACCATATGATCGCCTTAAATTTTGTGCTTTTTATTGTAATGAAAACTACAATCATCAACTCTATAAATAAGGATTGGCTAATACTTTTGATTAATAGTACTACTATTTTATTGACAATCGGAATTGCACATTTATCATTTTATTACTTTGAAAAACCAATAATAAACTTAAAGAAGTACTTTAAATAGAGTGACTTATAATTACACTCTAATTGGTTGTGTCAATAATAATATTATCATTATTTCTATGGCCAGTATCATCATTAAACCAATCAGAATCACTACTTCCTCCAGAAGATGCGAAATTAGAAAACTGATGATAAGAGTTAGTAATGTCTACACCATCTAAAGAAGGGTGGAATAAATGTGGAATATGAATAGCCCAAGGGTGCCCATCTGAAGTTTTAAATGTACCTACATCTTCACCACTATTTCTGTGATTTGTATCGAATTTTGCTGTAGGGCTTTTTCCTGCTAAATGAACTTCTAATGTTCTATCTTTATTTATAAAAATAAAAGGGTTAAACGGAATATCACTCAAATCTGCTTGCGGAATTGGGTGTGCTGATAAATCAATTGTAATATTTATTGGTGCACTTTTTAATAAGGTACCTGAGTTTATTGACATACCATAACTATTATCAAATACAATATATACAGGAGCGCCTGTACTGTGGCCAGTTTCTAAGCCTTTACTATCTACATTAATTAAACCTGTTGTAAGAAATGAACCTGTTACAGAAGTAATAGAATCAGAATGTATAGGGAGTTGTACCCCAAAACCAGAGGTTAATTCTGTACCTTGAACGTATTTAAAAATATATTCAGCTTCAATACTAACAATTTTATTGTCTGCATTAGCAATTAAATTCATTCTGTAATTAATAATGATATCATTGAAATCATAATCGCCTACAGAAGGGTATAAATCCTCAAATGCTAAACTAGAATAACCTAATTCTGAAGGAGAGTAGTTATTGTATGCTTTATTGGCATCGTTCGGATATTTATCTAAATCATCTATTACACCATCGTTATCAGAATCAACAGTACTCAGTTCAGAATCTAAACAATAGTAATTTCCTAAATCATGTACTCTAAATGATAAATCTTTCACTTCTTGATACGCTCCATTACCAGGGTCCATTTTAATTATCTTAGAATAGGTAGTTTCATTTGTTGTAATGTATATGTTGTCAAACCGATCTACTGCAATTCCAGTAGTTGTATATGGAAAATTATCAGCACTAATTCTTGTAGCTGTACAAGTTGTAGTATCAGCATTAAAGGTATATAAATACAAACCACTAGAACTAACGTTATATAATTTACCAGTAGAAGTAAACACTAAATCACCACCAGCATTTTCAGAAGTATTAAAACCTGAAACAGTCATAGTTCTATAGATAGAATAATCGGATGGATTTACTATTCTTAATTTATTAGTTGCACCAGCAAATAATCTCCCAGACTCGTTATGATAAGCCATTTTTACATAATTCCATCCAACACTACTATTTGAACCTATCAAAGATGATATTCCAGTTCCAATGGTATATTTGTATAATTTATTAGAGTTGTTATAATAGATAATCCCACCATTTTTGTCTACTCCACATGCAAAAGTTGAATGAGAAAGGTTACTTCCTAATTGTGTTGAAGAAAAGGTGTCATTTACATCAATAATATATATTTCACCATTTGTATTTACTCCATAAAATTGATCAGAGCAACCATTACTAACTCTCGCGTTACTACTTTCTGAAATCCCTAAATTTTTGGAAAAAGCATCGAAACTAACGTATACATTATCAGAAGTAGATTGTATCTTTTCTTCAAAAATATATCCTTTATAGTACTTTTCAATTGTAAATGTATTGATGTAATTAGGAATAGACTTAATGAGAGTTAGTTGTCCATCATTATTAGATAATCCAGAGCCAATAACAACTTTATCCCCACCAAACTCATGTGCATAAATTTTATATGTAACTGGTTGATATAAATTTGTTGATGAGATGATAAATGACAACTCTTTTGTAGTAGCATAATTAAAGTCTGTAGGAACCTTAGTATTTGCTAAAGAGTTATTATTTTCGTTACCTGATTGATTATTAAGTAATGTATCATCTTTTATTGACGTGCAATTTGATAAGAAAAATACAGTAATAATTAGTAATATATTTTTCATTATTCATTCATGATTAAATTTGAGTAAACTTTGTGATTATCGATATCAATGAACCAATCTTTGTCATTATTTCCTTCAGAACTAACAAATTCATCAAAAACACTGTACGCATTTGTTATGTCAATTCCTTCTTGGGGAGGGGTAAATTGATAGGGAATATGTATTGCCCATGGATGACCATTTTGGGTTTTAAAATCGCCAACATCGTCACCTAAACTAAGTAACTGTTTATTAAATTTCTGTGTTGGTTTTTTTCCGGGTAAGTGTACCTCATGCCCTCTATCTTTATTGATAAAAATAAATGAATTATACGGAATATCTCTGTTTAAGTCTGAAAATGCAATTGGGTGATCGCTAATATTTATATTGATATATATTGTATCGCTTTCCATTAAATCACCATTTTCGTTACCCATTCCATAACTGTTGTCGAACACAATAATTACAGGTTTATCAAGGTCATTATCACTCTCTAGGCCCTTATTATTTAATTGTATTTTTCCAGTAGTTAAAAACGATCCAGAAGCACTTTTAATAGAATCAGAATGGAAGGGTAGTTCAATACCAAAACCGGATGTTTTTTCTGTTCCCTTTAAATATTTGAATACAATTTTAGCTTCAATAAAAGTAACCAAATTAGAAGCATTAGTAATTAAATTAAATTGATAATTAACAATAAGGTCGTTAAAGTCATAATCTCCTTTTAAAGGATATAAATCTTCAAAAGCGATTGATGAAAAATGTTTAGAAGAAGGGAAGTAGTTATTGAATGCTTTTTTGGGATTTTGTTTAAATTCATCTATTGTATCATCAATTCCATCTTTGTCTGCATCAGATATAATAGTATTTTGATTTACTTTTCTATCAGAACTTCTTGATTCGGTAAATGTTACGTATGCGTAATTACTAGTGAAATGTATCTCTTTTGTAGATATTTCACCATTCAATTCTCTTTCTATATATAATTTACTTATGTATTTAGGATAGTTAAAGTAATAATCTAGTAAACCGTCATCATCAGAAACTCCTTTACCAATAAAGAATTTCTCTTCATTATCATCAGTGATATACACTGAAAATATTGATGGTGCAGAACTATCTTCTGATTTGATCTTTAATTTGATTTGATCAGTAGTCTCAAAATTAAAGCCTTTTGGTACTTTAATATCCTCTACAGAGTTATTGATAGGATCTAAGTTTTCGTTTAAGGTATTCTCATCAATAACATATGTACATCTACAAAGCAAAGCTGATAAAACTAATAGGTGTAGTTTTATCAACTTTAAAATGAATTTTTTCATACATTAATTTATTAAGCCTCTTCTTTTTGTATCATTGCTGGGAATGTTCTGTATAAGAGGTTTAAATCTAATCTAAAAGTTCTTTTTTGGGCGTATTCAATATCTAAATCAATACGTTGCTTTTCTGTCATAAATGGCTGTTCTGATTTACTAACTTGCCATAAACCTGTAATGCCAGCTGGGCTATTAAATCTTGCAATGCTGTAATCTTTCGTTAGCATTTCTGCTTCGTATACAGGCAAAGGTCTGTTACCGACTAACGACATATGACCAAGTAAAACATTAAACAGTTGAGGTAATTCGTCTAAACTTGTTTTTCTAATAAACGCCCCCACTTTTGTAACTCGCGGATCGTTTTCTAATTTGAAAAAGGTAGAACTTTCTTTACTTAATTTTAATTCTTTCTCACAAATAGAATAGCCTTTATCTCCATGCTTATAATGTTTATTAAATATTTTCTCTTGATGTTTATTTAAGGCTTCATTGTATTTATTGTCAGCTTTAAGTTCATCCACCAAATGGTCTGCATTTAATTTCATCGATCTAAATTTCAGAAATGGGATAGGACTATACTGTTGTCCAATTCTTTTAGAAATATAAAATATAGGACCTTTTGATTCTAATCGAATAGCTAGACCTATAATTATAAATAACGGTGTGAGCATAACGATTAACAAAAATGAACCAACTATATCGAATACTCTTTTAGATGTTTTGTAAGATTTAGGTATTTTGTTATTTATTTCTGGTTGAGATAATTTTACTTCTTCAGTTTTTGTATTGACATGAAACGGTTGTACAAAGAACTTTTGATATTTTTTTATGGTGTTATTTACTCGTGTTATTAATTCTGAGGGACTAAAAGGTTTAACAATATAATCATCAACTCCAAGTTCTAGTACTTTAACTTTGATACTTGATGTATCTTCTCCTGATAATGTTATTATTGGTATATTTTTAAATTTAATATCATCATTTAAATAATTGATAAAATCTATACCAGATTCATTAATTAAATTTAAATCAGTGATAATTAGGTTAACAGCCTGGATTTTGAGAAAGGCTTTCGCTTCTCTTATTGTTCCAAAAGTGTGTACTATATAATCCTTTGATAAAAGGTTGCTGACGAAGTTCTGCATAAACTGATCATCGTCGAGTAATAGTATGTTAATTTTCATAGTAAGTGATAATTGGGTAAGTATCTTTTCAAAATCAAAACATCTGTTAATTAAGAAAAGTTCATAATATCACAATTACATGATTAATAATATTTATATGCGTTTAAAGTAGCAGCTATAGAAGCCTCTTTTGAATATTTTTTTACCCAATTAGTTCCCTCATTAATCAATTTTTTTAATGCTGTTTTATTATCAATATAATAAATGATTGCATCTGCTAATTCATTTTCATTGTAATTAATAAGGTGGCCTCCGCTACCGACAACTTCTTTAAGTGAACCTCCAGAAGTGCTAATTACAGGTACTCCAGCAGCCATAGCTTCAAGGGGGGTGTACCCAAAACCTTCATATAGAGAGGTGAAAACAAACAGATCAGCACTATTATAAAAAGCATTTAAATCTTCTTCCGGAAGATATCCAACAAATTTTATTGTATTTATTTGAAGGTCATCAACTAGTTTTGGGTAAGATGTTCTTTCTGGATACGCACCAGCAATTTTAACCTCAATGTTAGGATGTTTTTTTTGAACTATTTTAATAGCATTGATTAACAGCGCGACATTCTTTCGTATACCTAATCCGCCAGTGTAGATAATAGTAAACTTTTCATTTTCAATTCGATTAATGAGTGGTTTAAATTTCTCAAAATTTATATAACCATAACTTACATAAACGAGCTCTTCAGGATATTTGGCATATTTGATCGTATCTTTTTTTGCATTTTCAGAAACGACAATAAGAGGAATCTTTCTTTTTTTTAGTCGGTTAATAACCCATTTATAATAGCCTATAAACCAATTAGAAGTTTCTTCTACATGTAAGATAGAAACATCGTGCATAGTAACAACAAGATCATTGGGTAGGTAGGAACCAGAAAGACCAGAAATGAACCAATGTGCATGAATTAAATTAGTTTTAGGGGTCTTTTTTAGCTGTTGATGAATAAAATAGGGTAGAATGTATGAGTGTAAATCTCTAAAGGATCTATAAGGAATTTTTTTTATCCATTTTTCCTCATGATAATATTCATCTTCATGTCCAGCTTTAAATAATTTAAGTAATTCTACATTATAATCAATATCCCTAAGTCCTTTTCCTAATTGATAAGAATAACGTCCAATTCCAGAATCAAAATGTTGGCATGAGACTAATGTTATATTTTTAGTATCCATCATAACTTTAACCTTTTCTCATAATTTGCTCTTTTTATTTCTTTCATTTTAATGTGATCAATAAGTTCATCATTTTCTTTTTTCTTTTTAGCATCGTAATTTCCTTTATGGTAGTCTCTTATAAGTTGTAATGTTCTCATCATCAATGCTAAAAATATCCATATTATAATACTAAAAGGAAGGATTCCATTTACATCTTGTACTTGTTCTACAATTAAAAAAGAGGCAAGAGATGCAAACAACGTTAAGAATGTAACTTTAAGCTCATTATCTTTCAATAACCAGATTTTACTATACTTTAGAGAATACAAAATGAATGATACATATATACTTAGATAGAAAATTAAGCCAAGAGGACCTTCTTCTACTAAAATTCTAATATGTCCAGAATCTGGTGCAAAATTGGCAAGCATAGTCCCAGGAGAAAATTTAGCACCCCAAACTCCAGTACTTCCAATACCTCCACCTAATGGGTGTTTCCAAACCCAAGGGTAGATTGCTTTTCTATTTTCTTCCCGTTCATTATAAGAGGTATCTTTACTTCCTGCAAACGTAGATTGAATTCTTTGAATATGATAATTATTGGAAGGGGTGATGACTAATAAGAAAAATAGAAAACCAATTATACCTCCTACAATATATATTTTAACATTACCCCAAGTAAATACTACTAATGCACCAGCTATAACTAATATTGCAATACCTGATCTAGTTCCCGACCAAATTAATGCAGGAAGACATATACATATACCTATAAATAATACTATTTTCCGACCCCAGTTATAAGATGTAGAAATAACAGCACTTATTACTATTACTAATGCCAATAACATCCCGAAATGTGCTGGTGATGATAATGTTCCAAATACTCTCCACCTACCTGAGATATAAACTAAGTGCTTTGCATCATTGGCATAAACCCACTCCATTTCGAAAGGAAAATAGCCGAAAACATTTTGAATATCACCCCAAAAAGCACTAAAAAAACAAGAACATAATAAGAAAAATAGTAATGATTTTATATCAGAAATAGTACGAAAATAATAATAGGTAATAAAATAAAGAATTGGATACAATACATATGGTCGCATTACATAAAACCAAGCTACTCTAGAACTTGCAAAAGGATTGGCAATCTGAATTACGTTCCAAGCTACCCATAATATTAAAGGAGTTAATAAAGGGATATCAAAAGTACTCTTAAAGTCTTTATCTTCACCACATTTATATAAATGACCTAAAATAGTTAAGAGTATACCAAAGTCGAAAGATAAACCAATAGGGAAAGGAAGATTCAATTTAAAGGGAATACCTATAAAAATACTCAGACTAATAAAAAAGTAAATGCTTAATTTAATTTTTACGAATAAGGAGAGTAAAAATGGTATTGCAACAACAGCAATAGCTATAGCTAATCCAATTCCCCAATTTATTGTAAGACACAAATAACCAACAAAAAAACTAGCACACACTAAAATAAAGACACCTAATGGAGTAGATAGTCTATATTTTACGAGGTCATTTAGTTGATTATTTAGATAATTCATTAACTATTTCTTTCAGTATGTATAAAAATTCCGCTAATTTTTTTGTTGAAAATATTTGATAGACTACGAATATTACTGATGATTATCTTTGGAGCACTAAATATAAAACTCAAGAATACTTTAACTAGTTTTCTTTTAATCAAGAAGAGGACAGTTCCAATACATAGAAATAAAGTACTTAATGTAAATAGATAATATTGAGGAATAAATATTCGTTCAAGTATAAAGAATAGAGGAAGTATTAAGTAGACTACACTCCTTGGAGGTCTAAAAATTGATATTGTATAATCTAGTATTTCTAAACGACCCGTTTTAATGAACCTTGAAATTAATTTTTTACTGTACGCAAATGCAGTCAAATATTGTTCAGCAAACCATCTTGTTCTTTGTTGTTTCAGTACTTTTATATCATCTGTTTTTTCTTCATAAACCAAGGCTTTATCTGTATAAGTACTTTTAATATTTTCCTTACTATTTAAAAGCCACTCTAAAAATAGATTCTTATCCATTCCAGGGTTTTTTAAGTCCAAATTTTCAATACCATTGTAAAATAAATTTTGTTTAATAATAAAGGCACTACCTGTTAATTCAGGCATCCAATTTAAAGCTGCTTTATAATTTCTTAGCGTTACATTATTCAATTCTTCTGAAATAGCATCATAACTTGCTACACCATTTTTAAGAGCTAACGGTAACCTTTTTCCTTGAATATATTCAAAACCATTTGCTCTTATTGTAGCTAATATTGAGAAAAAATTTTCATCAACTATATTGTCTTTATCTAATAAGATAACATGTGTAAAATCTTCTTTATTTTTAATAGAAGAGTTGATATACTTCAACGCCTGAACATATGTATTACCAAGTTTAGGATCGAATGATTTTTCATCATGTTCAAAGGTGTAATTAGCTATAGATTTATCTATTATCTTTTGATCAGCATTTTGAAAAAGGACAAATACTTGATAGTCGTTTTTAGGGCTAAATTTATAAATAGACTCTAGTACTTTAAGAAGAATTGAATTTGGGTTGTAAGCAGGGATTATAATCAACCAATTATCATGTTTATTTGTAAGATGTTGATCGTATTTGGTTTTGTAAAATGATCCGATAACCAAAGTAGACATGAAATAAGTACAATAGAATAATAAGTACCCTCCCAAAATAAAATAAAGAAGTAGAATTAATTTATCCATATCATTTACTCTTAGAGGTTAATATTCCACCTATAATATTACAATGTGTATCTAAAAGATAAGTTTGATTCTTTACATCAAGTTGATTAAAACTCTGGTGTAGTTCAAAAACGTAAAATGCTTCTGATGATAAATTTATCCATTCCATCCATTCAGTAGAAACCCTTGTAGGAGGAGGGATGATGAAAATGTAATTATATGTTGATCTTAAGTTTTTTAATTTACTAAACCAATCTTCCGGAAGAAGGTAATCATAAGGTGATTTTTGTTCTTCTGATAAATTGATAATTGAGCATTCATTGAGTGTATCTAAGTCGTCTAAATTTTTATAGCTTTCATTTATTTCTTGCATTGATAAAGGAGCATTCCAATCGGCATAAAACAACAAGGTTTTTATACCTGTTTGTTGTAGCATTTTTCTAATAATTAAGATTGTATTTAGGGTGATAAAATTACTTCTCGCATCAATAAATGAAATGATATTAGTGTCTTCTTCAATACTTAAAATTGTTCTTCTTAAAAGTCTATAATTATCAATCGTAATCTGATTAATCTGAGTGTTCTTTCTTTCTCTTCTTCTATCAAAGATTTTCTTTAAAAACGAAGGTATATATTTACTATTTTTCTTATCTGTTATTGGAAGCGTAATAGTACTTATAATTGGTATTAAAGAGTCTTTTTCAAATTGGAAAGGAAGGTGGTATTTAGGATCAAAAATTATTGTACTAGTTATAACTACGATAAACAAAATTAATGAACCAATAAAAGAACCTAATACAATGAGTGCTCTTTTAGATTTTTTATGTTTAATAGGGAAGTTAGCTGTTTCAACAATAAAGAAATTATGTCCAGCATCATCTTCTAGGATTTCAGCAAAGTATTTTTTTTCAAGTAGAGTAAGATAGTATTTTTCCTTTGTTTTAATCTGATGTTCCATCTTTTTAATATTTGAGATAATCTCAATAAAATGGTCAGATTGTTTAGATAATTGATAAAGTTCTTGATTCATAACCTTTATCATTGCTTCTTCTTTCACATAATCAATTTGATCTTTTACATAATCATTCACCATTGTTTGCTTTGTTAAGCTAGGGTCGTATGTAGTACTAGATATTGAACTTGATATGCTTTTTTGAATACTTTTTTCAACACCAGCTATTTTAATGTTAAGCTTATCCATATAATCCGTTGGTAACCTTTCTAGATTATAAGAATTGTATTCTTTTTCTTGTTGCAGCTTTCTTAAAGAGTCTTTTAAAACAATTATTTTACTATTTATTGATTCATTTTGATCACTAAACCCAAAGTCTTTATTCTTATTTAATTTTTGTTCTATATATGCAATTGATTCTTTCTTAGAAGCAAGGTCTTTTTTAAGTTTGGCAACAGAATTTTGTAGTTCTATTCTTCTATCAATTAAATATTTAGTTGTTTCGTCAACATCAATTACTTTCTTTTTACGCTTATATTCTTTTAATGAATCAAGTAAAATATTAAGCTCTTTTTGTGTACTATTACATGTGGCTTCAATACTTTTTCTTTTTTCAGAATAACGTTTTTGTATTTCATGTCTATATTCTCTAATCCATGCATTAGAAATGGATTTTACAATAAATTTTGCAGCAATAGGGTTACTATCTTCTACTTTAACATCAATATATTTACTACTCCCAATTCGGTTAATAATAATTCTGTTGTTGATATCAGAAGTACTAAGGTTATTATAAATAAGAATATTATTGATAGTGATATCGATTGGTCTTTGCATGTCCAATGCAGAATAGCTCTCAATTAAGAATTTTGCACGTCTTATAATCTCTTCATCACTAAATAAATTGTTTGCAGAATTTATATTATAAAATTTATTTTCACCTAAGCATTCTATTAGTATTTCTAGTTGAACTTGTTCTGTAACTCTTTTAATCCTTGCTATTTCAAGTAAATCTGTAAACATTAAGCCAATTTCAAAAAGCTGTAACGATTTACTGGTAATTGATAAACTACCATCTGTGGTTAATTCAAATTGCATTTTAGCCTTAGATTCATATATCTTAAACTCTTTCATGTTTAAGTATAGAATTAAAGAAGTAAGAAATGGTATTCCTAACCACAAATACCATCTTTTTAAAACACCTTTTATTATGTAAAATAAATTCTCCATAATTATTCAGAGATCAACAATTCAAGTTCATGCTTAGCGAGGACTGCACCTACTTCAGCTTCTACTTTTTGAACTTGTGTTTCATGAAGTTTTTGTTCTAATAATAAGTAATCTTCCATCTTCGCTTCTCCTCTTAATAATTTATCTTTAGTGATAAGAAGCATTTCTTTCTGGCTGTTTTCTTGTTCGGTTATAATTTTAAGTTTTTCAGTAGATTTAATATAATTTGTATAAATAGTGATGTACTCTCTTTCCACAACTTTTTGTTGATGTCTATATTCCATCTGCTTCTTTGTAATAAGGTGTTGGGCAGCTCTAACTCTATTATTTAAAGAAGTAATTGTAAATAAATCTATTGTTAGACCTAGACCTATATCAGAAAAAGCACTGACACTTGTAAGTGTATTATTAGCAGAATATTTAAACGTACTTACAGAAAAAGAAAATGATGATAACCAACTTTTCTTTTCACGTATAAGGTTTTCATTTGCTATTAAAATTTCAGCATCTTTTGCCTTTAATAAATAGTTGTTTTCTAATCCAATTGAAGACAATGAATCAATCTGTGAACTTACGTATAGTGGTCTATCTTGGGCTGTTGCATTAATAGTGATAGTTAAAATGAAAAGAGAAATAGTGTATTTTAGGTTCATGTTAATAACATTTATGCTTTAATATATAAAGAAGAATTAAAACATTATTACAACTGTGGTAATGTTTATATATATTTTATTGAATAGTACAATTTTAATATTTTATACTGATTTGTAATATTTGACAAATAAGTAGTAATCTATTTATTTACAGTGTTATGAGTGGCTTTTGTTTTATATATTAAGTAAAACAAAAGTAAATAATGATGTCAATTGAATGGCTATCTTGTGTAGAAAAGGGTTGTGGAATAGGACAATATTCAGCAGCTATTTGTGAGGAATTATTTAATAGAAATGTGAATGTTGCTTTGCGTAGAAAAGGTGACGAAAATAAAGATTTTGTAAAAAATTATAGCTACAGGTCTTTAAGAGGTTTTAAAGATTATATAGCACCTTATTACCTTAAAAAATGTTTACAGTCAATCCATGATAAACCGATGGTCTGGCATGCAGATAATATTGATGCTTTTACTGGACTTTTGTGGAGTAAAAAACATTTAGAAGCTATTAAAGTAGTTACTATTCATGATGTTATACCGATTGTTACAGATCAAATACACTCTTGGAAAAAGATATATTATAATTATCAGTTAAATAAAAGTTTAAACCAAAGTGATCTTATCGTTACTGTTTCAGAATATTCAAAACAAGATATCATACGGCATACTTCTGTTGAACCGAAGAAAATTAAAGTTGTTTATAATGGTATTAACCATGAGTTATTAAAACCCATATTTAAAAAAAACAACAAGAAATTTACTATTGCATATTTAGGTGGTTTGGGAGCTCCTCATAAAAACGCCAAAGCTTTAATTGAAGTAGCCAATATATTAGAAAAAAGAGGAAGAGAATTTACGATGAAGATAGGGAGTGGAAATGCACAATTAACACCACTTCCTGGTTTAGTAGAAAAATATAATTTAAAGAATATTCAATTTGTTGGTTTTATTGAGGATAGTTTAAAACCACAGTTTTTAGGGGAAGCAGATTTGTTTCTTTTTACATCAAAATATGAAGGATTTGGATTGCCTCCATTAGAAGCTATGGCGTGTGGTACAGCAACAATATCTACTGGTAATACTTCACTTAAAGAGGTTTTGAATGATGGAGCAATATTAACATCAACAGATCCAGAAGATATAGCAAATAAAGTAGAATTATTAATGGATGATACTGCGCTTAGACTAGAATATCAAAATAAAGGTATTGAAAGAGCAAGTAAGTTTTCGTGGAAAAAATCTGTTGATCAATTGATGGATGAATACAAAAAATTAGTATAATGAAGATTAATGTACCAGCTGATCGTTTTGATTTAAACATTGATCCAAACTGGAAAGTTCTTGAGATCGGAGGTGGACATAACCCACACCCCAGAGCAAATGTAATAGTTGATAAGTATGACAATACTAACAATGGACATAGAGCTGGAGATATTGTTATAAGGGAGGGGCAAGAGTTTCATTTAGCCGATGGAGAAGATTTACCTTTTGAAGATAATGCCTTTGATTATGTGATTTGTTGCCATGTACTAGAACATGTTGACAACCCAATTAAATTTATTAGCGAAATGTGTAGAGTTGCTAAAATGGGTTATTTGGAAGTTCCCTCACTTATCGGGGAATATCTAGTTCCTAAGGGCTCACATGAATGGGTATTTTTATCTATTGATGATACAATTGTAGGTAAAAAGAAAGCAAGTATTAAGGGGTTAGGAGAGGGCATAGATTTTGGCGATTTCTTTTTGTACTATTTGTCACGGGAATCAATAGCTTTTAAATTACTGATTGCAACATATCCCGATATACTGACAGTTCGGTATCAATGGAAAGATACTTTACCAATTAAAATTGATTTATCTGAAGAAGAAGATAATTATTTTAAGAGTGCATGGTCTAAGGAAGAGATTTTAAATCAATTTCCTAAAAGGACTTTAAAGAAGGAATTAAGCCTATTTTTCAATGCATTTATACTGCTTACAAAAGGAATGTTTAATAAAATATTGAAAGGCTATAAGCTCAGAAAACTAGATGATTCAATTGGTTTAAATTCAAAGAAATAAATGGATATAAGTGTAATTGTACCTACTCATAACAGAGAAAATCTAGTCATTCAATTGGCGGAGTCAATTAAAAGGCAAACTATTGACTCTACTAATTATGAAGTGATTTTTATTTGTGATGGATGTGTTGACAATACGGTTGCTGTATTGAATAAATTATATAGTGATTTAGAAAATTGGAACATTGTTGCTATTGATCAGTCTGGGCCTGCAAAAGCTAGAAATACAGGAGCCTTTTTGGCAAAAGGAAAATATTTAGCTTTTACAGATGATGATTGCATTGCAAATCCAAACTGGTTAGAATCCATTTTATCTAAATTTAATAATACAGCTGTTTCAGTACTTGGTTTAGAGGGAATGACTTTTACAGATAAAAAGAATGTAACACCTTTAACACATCAAATTGAAAATTTAAATGGTAATCCTGCAGTACCAACATGTAATGCAGCATTTAAGAAAGATATATTCCTAGAACTGGGTGGTTTTGATGAATCATTTCCTTTTGCTCATAATGAAGATGCTGATTTTGCATGGAGAATGAAGGAAAGAGGTGAGATTATTTTTGTTAAAGAAATGGGAATTTATCATCCGCCTAGAAAAGAAAAATTAAGTAAGTTAAAAACTCGGATGAAAATTCTTGAAAGTGAATTTCATCTCTATTACAAAAACAAAGTATTATATAAAAAGTATAGAAATACATCTCCTTGGCGGACCATTTATATTGAAGTATTCCTTTATCACCAATTACGAATGCTTAAACATGTATTAGGCTTTTTCTATAAACCTAAGTTATGTATTAATGGAATAGTACTTGTTTTTTCGTGGTGGATTAATCTAATAGAATTACTTCCTTCATTTTTAAAAAAAGAAAATTATTATAAAAAATTATTTGCTTAAAGTATGCATAAAAACATTCCTATAGTAATGCAAGGTTTAACTCGGTATGATGCGGATTACGGAGCAACATCTTTGTCTTTAGCAAAGGAATGGGCTAAAGAGCGTTTAGTATTTTATATAGATCACCCTTTTACTTTTAAAGATAAATGGAGCGGTAACTATTTAAAAGACTTTAAGAATAGAGCAGCAATTTTTTCTAAAGAAGTGCTTTTCTTACGACCATTTAAAGAGCTTCCCAATTTTATTAATATTACACCTGATGTATTGTTTCCAATTAATTTCTTAAATGATGGAAGACTATATCAAATGTTTAAGAAATATAATTTAAAGAAGATAATAAGTTCCTTGAATAAGGTGTTAGGAACATTTGATGTAGATGAAGTTATTTATATCAATTCTTTTAATCCAGTATATGATATAACTCAAATAGGTTTTAAAAGTAGAGCAACTATTTATCATTGTGTTGATTTGATTTCGGGCGAACGATATATAGCAAAGCACGGAATGAAGGCTGAAGAACGATCAACAAAAAGTGCAGATTTAGTGATTACAACTTCAGATCAATTAAAGAAAAATCTATTACATTTTAATAAGAATACAGAGGTTGTCTATAACGGTGCAGATTATCTGCATTTTCAAAAAGAATCATATTCACTTCCAAATGAGTACGAAACATTAAACAGAAAAAAAATTGTTGTTTATGTTGGTAATTTAGGTTTAAGAATTGATTATACTTTAGTAGAACAGATTGCTTTAGATAACCAAGATTTAAATTTTGTTTTTATAGGGCCTATTGATCCTAGAGAATTTAAAGGAGAAAAAGTTAAGGCTCTTGAGAATGTATTTTTTCTAGGAAAAAAAAGAATGGTAGATGTACCTGATTATATATTTCATGCTAATTATTGCTTAATACCATTTGTAATTAATGAGTTGACCAAGTGTATTTACCCATTAAAAATAAATGAATATTTCAGCCTTGGGAAACCTGTTTTAACAACACCTTTTACAGACTTGTCCAATTTTAAAAATTTAGTAATTCCTTTTACTTCAACAGCTAGTTTTAAATCAGGAATTAATCAAATTGATGAATCATTGCAAACAATTGAAACCAGAAAAACATTTGCGAAAAATAATAGGTGGGAAATTAAAGCAAAAGAATTTCTTCAACATATTGAAAAAATATTATGGAGAAAATAAAAGCATACTTAAAGAGTAATCCATCTATTAAAAAGATGATTCACTCTATGATAATAAGTAATTATAGACCCAGGTTATGGGTCAGGTTATTATGGAACCCGTTTGTTCATAAAAAAGGGAAAGGAGCTATTATACGATCACAAGTTAGAAAAGATGTCTTGCCTTTTAATCAGTTTACAGTTGGAGAAAAAACAATCATTGAAAGTTATTCGGTAATTAATAATGCTGTTGGTGATGTTACCATTGGAAAAGAATGCGTTGTAGGTTTTGGGAATACAATCATAGGACCAATTGAAATACAAGATGATGTAATACTCGCTCAAAACGTTGTAATTTCAGCACTAAATCATCTATATGAAGATGTTTCTAAGCCGATTGCAAAACAAGGTGTTACCGTAAATAAAATTACAATAGGAAATAATAGTTGGATTGCAGCAAATGTGAGCATTGTAGCTGGTGTAACAATTGGTAAGCATTGTGTAATTGGTGCAGGTGCAGTAGTTACTAAATCAATTCCAGACTACCACATTGCAATAGGAAATCCAGCTCGTTTGATTAAGAAATATAATCCTGTTACTAAATCATGGGAAAAGATTTAATCTCAATAATTACAGTAAATTATAAGAATGCTGCCATTACTATAGAGTTTTTAGATTCTATTGTTCTATTGGATAGAAATGATTTGGAAGTAATTATAATTGATATTGACCCTGACTTTGATAATACTCAGAATTACAAGGATTTACTTCCTAACGTAGTAGTTATACACATAAAAGAAAATATTGGATTTTCGGCTGCAAATAACTTAGGTATTGATATATCTACCGGTTCTTTTTTGTATTTTACTAATAATGATACAGAGCTTACTTCAACAAGTATTGATCCTCTAGTATCATTTCTTAAAAATAATGATGTTGGCTTTATTAGTCCTAAAATAAAATACTATGACAATAAAAATATTATACAATATGCAGGGTATACCAAAGTAAATTCTTTAACTGGCAGAAATACCACAATAGGTAGTTTCTGTTTAGATACTGATGAAGCATTTTCTCAATCATATGAAACATCATATATCCACGGGGCTGCTATGATGTGCAAGAAAGCGTTTATAAAAGAGGTTGGAAAAATGCCTACAGAGTATTTCTTGTATTATGAAGAATTAGATTGGTCATCAAAAACGCATAGAGTCGGCAAAAAAAATTGGTACGTTGGTGCTGCAGAAATTTACCACAAAGAGTCTATGAGTGTAGGTAAGGAAAGTAGCTTAAAAGAATATTTTATTATAAGAAATCGAATGATTTTTATGATTAAACATCAAAAACCATTAAAATCGACACTATTTCTGCTGTATTGTAGTTGTATAGTTATACCTAAAAGATTAATTATTTTGCTACTAAAAAGAAAGTCTTTGAAATATATTAAAGCCTGTATTAATGGATACATTGATGCAATAAAATTTTTCACCATAAAAGAAAAACACATACCCAATAAAGGACTCAAATATTTATAATCTGTTTTAACTACTATACCCAAAACTAATTTTATTATCTTATTTTCTATGTTCTATACTCTACTAATTTACATATTTTGGATCTTTATTTTTATTACCGTATACTCTGTTGTAGGCTATGGTATAGTACTGTATACTTTAGTAAAGCTAAAGGAATTCTTTTCAACAAGAACTCACTACAGTAGTAAAGAGATTCCAAAAATAACAGTCTTAATCCCTTGTTTTAATGAGGCTGATATCCTAGCTCAAAAAATTGAAAATACTTTTGATGTTAATTACCCTAAAGATAAAATTACGGTAATTGTTGTTGCAGATGGTAGTACTGATAATTCTGAAGAAATAGTGAAGAATTACCCTGAAGTAATTTTCTTCCATAAGAAAAGAAGGGCTGGTAAATCTGCAGCAATAAATAGAGCAATTGAACATGTTACAACTCCTATAACAATATGTACAGATGCTAACACACTCTTAAATAAGGAAGCATTTACTGAATTGACGGAACGCTTCAATGATCAAAAAATAGGGTGCGTTTGTGGAGAAAAAAGAATTCTTAAAGATGCGAAAGACCTTACTTCTGCAAGTGAGGGAATGTATTGGAAATACGAATCTAAACTTAAAGAATGGGATGCAAGTTTAAGCTCTGTGATGGGTGGTGCAGGAGAGCTTATAGCATTTAGAACATCACTTTATCCGCAAATTCCAGAAAATGTAATTCTAGATGATTTTTATATTACAATGAAAATCTTGATGGGAGGGCACAAAGTAGATTATGCACCAAATGCTTATGCTTTAGAATCAGGCTCATTTAATATAAAAGAAGAAATGAAAAGAAAAGTAAGAATAGCAGCTGGAGGTTTTCAGATGATTTTTCTGCTTTTACCTCTTTTAAATATTATTAGGTACAAACACATCTCATTTCAATACATATCACATAGAGTTTTAAGGTGGTTAATTGTACCGTTTGCATTGCCTATGCTTTTTATAATAAATGCATTGTTATGTTTTAAATTTGGAGGCATATACACATTCGTTTTTTCAGTTCAAATACTACTTTATTCAAGTGCAATATCTGTACACTTTATAAGAAAATACTGGACTCCATACAAAGTCATGATGCTGCCTTATTATTATGCAGTCATGAATTATTGTGCAATTATGGGCTTTATTCGGTTTATAATTGGTAATCAATCTTCTGTTTGGGAAAAATCAATAAGAAAATGAAAAAGAGTAAACATATAATAGTATTACTTGGAACTATTTTCTTAATGGGATTTGTAGTTCCTGCATTCGTTTATACCTATCAAACCCTCGGAACATGGGGAACTAACGGTAGACCTAATTATATTTTATCTCAAAAAATTATCTCATTAGCAGAACGTAATTCAGTGTCTTCTGCTATCACAGACTCGATTAATTTTAGAGGAGAATCTTTTTTAGAAGAAAATAATGTAAACATTCTTGTTGTAGAAGAAGGCGAAGTATTTATCACTTTAGTTTATGAAGATGCTGGGTGGTTTAACACATTAGGTTTTTATACGTATCAATATACTGATATACCAAATTCACCTTCTGATGTATCTGAACCAGTAATAATTTTCCCAAATTTAGATTCTCCAAATGTAGTAGATTCTGGAATGAAAATTAGCTTAGGAACTTATCCTGCTGGAACGGTAATTGGTTTTTTCTTAGTAGCAAAAGGGTGGAGCAACGGAATTATAGATGGTGATTATACTCTCTATTCAAATTCAAATTTTAATGAGGCTATTACTCAAAATTCTAGATATTCTCAGTTAACAGTAATTTTTGAAAATGATGATACGGATACTCATGATTATGTTTTAGCTATAGAAGATAACGTAAATACACAAGATGGAGATTACGATTATAATGATGCAGTATTCTTTTTAGATGCTGATCCAGAACTATCAATTATACAATTTGATGGTTTAAACAATGATCCTATCGTTGCAAGAGATTCATTAATTTTTGTACATCCAAATTACCTGACAGATTTTAACCTTCGCCAATTAGTTACAGATGATAATATAGACCTTGCAACGATAACAATTGATACAGTAATTGCTGCTCAATCAAGTATTCAAGTAGAAAGTAGTTTATTAAGAATAGAAACTCAACCTAACGATACAGAATACGATACTATTCGCTATACAGCTTGTGATAATGAATTTCCAAAAACTTGCGATAATGGTGTTTTAATAGTTGGTAAATTACCGCCAAATGATCCACCAGTTGCCGTTCCCGTTCAAAATCTTGAAATAACAACTAACATAAAAAATAATGGGATTGATATCACACAATTGGGAAGTGACCCTAATGACAATTTAGAAAATGGCGAAATAACAATAACCAATTTTCCTAAAAGTGCATTAAATGCTAGAATAGAAGATGGGAAATTGAAAATAAACCCTCCCAATACATATTCAGGTATTGATACCATTAATTTTAGAATTTGTGATGAAGGTTTTCCAATATTATGTGATGAAGGTCAGTTAGTAGTTCAATCAATAGAATCTAACACACCTCCAATAGCCAATCCGGAAACAATTTATACCTACACTGGCGAAACGGTTTTAGTTGATATTCTAAGAAATGATAGAGCATTTGAAGAATCTATTGATATTAATTCGATAACTATTATTTCTGCACCAAGTACAGATACTTGTGTAGTTAAAATTAGAAATGGAAAACTAGAACATACAGCCTCTGATTATGTTTTAGGAGACTACTCTCTTGTCTATCAAATATGTGATGAAAGTGAACCTGCTCTTTGTGATACAACTAGTGTTTATTTTCACATTTCTGATATTGCAGATCCAGATACAATTGTGTCTCAAAATAACCCACCAACAGCGGTTTTTAATAGAGTAAGAACTTCATTTAATGTACCTATCAATATTGATATTTTAAATAATGATTTTGATTTAGATGGTAACTTAGATGTGGGTTCAACTTATATTATTACACAAGGAAGTGATGGAAACGGGGTGTTAGATTTCTTTATTGAACAAGGAGATTCTATAGCTGTTTTGACATATACACCCAATGAAAATTTTTCTGGAATTGATATATTATCTTATAAAATTTTTGATGATGGATACCCCCAATTAAGTGACAATGCCCTTGTAATAATTGAAGTTGAAGGGGATAATAAAGAAGTCGTTTATACTAATGAAAATATTCTTCTCGATTCTACAGTAATTGATGTAGAGGAAACGTTTTGCTTAAATATTCCAGAATTATTAGCAACTAAGGGTATTCAATGGACAAATTTTGATATTGATATTATTGTTGATCCTTCAATTTTTGGATCAGAAGCTTTTGTAGACTCTTTAGATTTATGTTATACGGCAACATCAAATATTACAGAGTCGAATAGAGATTATGTGCATTACAAAGTATGTAATAATGGAACTTGTATTAGTGGTTTATTAATTATTAATATTGATGAGCCTATAATAATAACACCTCCAGATATTATCTTTTATAATGCATTCTCTCCTAATAATGATGGTTTCAATGATTCTTTCATCATAGAAAACTTAAGATCGTACCCAGATAATACTGTGACGATTTATAATAGATGGGGGCAAAAAGTATTTACTGATACACCTTATAATAATGATTGGAAAGGTACAAATATAGACGGTCAACCTTTACCAGATGGAACCTATTATTATATAGCTTCTGTAAACAATGGCAATGAATTCTCTTATAATGGCTACCTAATAATAAAAAGATAGAAGATGAAGATAATTAGTATTTACATATCGCTTCTATTCTTTACAAGTAGTATTGCTTGCTTGGGACAACAAATGCCAATGTTTTCTCAGTATGCATATAATACATTAGCAATAAATCCCGCAATTGCAGGAACAAAAGATGGCATAAATGCATTAATGCTTTATAGAAAACAATGGAGTGATTATGAAGGAGCACCAAGTACAATTAATTTCTCTGCTTCATCAAATATTTCTAATGGGAAATTTGGAGTTGGGGTAAACTTTGTCAACGATAAAATTGGTATATCAAATAATAACACTGTTCAAGGTGCTTTCTCTTATATTTTAGATTTAAATGATAATCTAAGATTATCAATGGGAATGTATCTTTCATTATTAAATTTCCAGCATGATTGGGGTTCTTTACGAGTACAACATACATCAGACCCACTATTTGCTAATGGGAAAGAATCTCTTTTTAGTTTTAATACCGGTGTTGGAGCTTATTTATATAACAAAAGATTTTATGTGAGTTTTTCTATTCCTAATATCTTAGAAACAAAAATGTCTAACACTTCAGAAAGTTACTATTTAAGACATTATTTCTTAAAAGGAGGAGTTCATTTTGATATAAATCAATCGATAGAATTTGTACCATCCGTCTTATTAAAGTATGTAAAAAATAATAATATTCAAGGTGATATTACAGCAACAGTTATCTTTCAGAAAATGCTTTGGTTTGGCGTATCTTATAGGTCTGAGGATGGAATTGCGTTATTATCTCAAGTTGTTTTAAAAGAACGTTTTAGAATTGGGTATGCTTATGATTATCCTCATACAGAAATACAAAAAGCTACTTCAGGAACACATGAAATTCTTTTAGGAATAAAAATTAATAAAAAATCTACACCTAGTAACATTATTACAAGTCCACGATATTTCTAAAAATGAAATTATTTTTATTCATATATATATTTATTATTTGCTCTTTTTCTTCTTTTGGACAAAAGCAAAAAACTTTTCTAGATAGAGCCAATAAAGCTTTTGAAAGACAGGAGTTTGCACTTGCAATAGAAAATTATGGAAAAGTTCATACGCTAGATCTAATTTCTAGATATAGATTAGCTATGTCAAATCAAAAAATATTAAACTACAGCAAAGCATTAACGATTTATAAAAGTATTTTAGATAAACAATGGGAGGGTAAAGAAGATGTGTACCTTAATTATGGTTTGATGGCCAAAAATTTAGGACAATATGGTAAAGCTGGTGATGCTTTTAAAAAATACCTTTTCAAATACCCACAGGATACAGATGTTCGAGATTTGTATCTATCGTGTCAACAAGATTACTTAAACGACTTACAAAAAAATAAATATTCAGTTCAAGTAGAAAATGTTTTATTTAATTCTCCAGAAAGGGACATGAGCCCATTAATATTTGGAGATGGAATTATTTATACATCTACAAGAAGAGATTTAAACGAAGGAGATGTACACCACAGAGATGGAGATAATTTTTTAGAAATGTATTTAATTAATAAAGATGAAAACGGAATGTTTTCAAATTCAAATATAGTACATGAACATATCGCATCTAATTTCCATGTGGGTCCATCAACATATAATGAAAGTAAAAGTGAATTTTTCTTTACAGTAAATTTACCAAGACAGTCATTTAAAGATGATAAAAACCAAATAGTACATCATCTTCAAATTTATCAATCAAAATACAACGCAGAGAAAAAT
Source organism: Flammeovirga kamogawensis (assembly GCF_018736065.1). Taxonomy (GTDB): domain Bacteria; phylum Bacteroidota; class Bacteroidia; order Cytophagales; family Flammeovirgaceae; genus Flammeovirga; species Flammeovirga kamogawensis. Next base: position 318,976 of record NZ_CP076129.1, on the reverse strand, counting down.
ACATTTACAAGACCTTCAGAAATTAACCTTAATCATAAAACTCATTCCATTGGTCACCCTACAATCTCAGATGATGGAACTAAGTTATATTTCATTTCAAACCAAGTAGGTACACATGGAGGTACAGATATTTATGTCTCGCATTTACAAGATGACGGTAATTGGGGTGAACCCATCAATTTAGGAAATGTTATTAATACTACGGGTAATGAATTATTTCCGTATTGGTATGATGATAACACTTTATATTTTTCTTCAGATAGGCATATTGGATTAGGTGGACTTGATATTTTTAAGGCTACTTTAGAAAATGATAGCGTAACACATATTGAAAATATTGGAGCACCTTTTAACTCCTCAACAGATGATTTCAGTATAGTTTTTAATAAAAAAAGTAGTGTTGTAGAAGGTTTCTTCACATCAAACCGAACAGGTGGTGTTGGTTCTGATGATATTTATATGTTTAAGCAAGAAGAGAAGAATTTTGTTGTATTAGTAATTGATAGTCTTACTAGAGAACCTATAAATAATGCCATTATTGAATGTTATGACAAACAAAAAATGGCAACACACAAGTTTCTCACAAATGAGACAGGTTATGTGCGATTTGATGCAGAACAGAAAAATCAGATTGAATCTATTGCTGCAATGTCCTCCACTTATAAATACAAAGAATTACCTATAACTCAAATGGGTAAACAAGAAAATATTTATATTATTGAATTAGTGAAGGGGACAAATTTACAGCTTATTGGTAATGTTTATGATGCTGTGTCTTTAGAAAGAATTAAAAATTCTGAAGTGTTTTTATATGATGATGACTCTACAGTAATTAAAAGTATTGGTAATACAGTTGAAGGGCATTATGAGATTATTTTAAATAGTTTACCAATTAATAATTTCTTGATTTCTAATGCGAAAGGTTATAATTCAGAAAATACAATTATAACTAATCCTAACCCAGACAAATTTGGGATTATACATCAAGATATTTACTTGAAAAAAGTTAATACTGAAAATCTCGTAAAAATTGAAAGTATCTATTATGAATTTGATTCATCACGTTTAACCACATCAGCTATCACAAAATTGAATAGAGTACTTTCATATATGTCTTCAAATCAAAATGCTTTGGTAGAATTAAATGCACATTGTGATGTAAGGGGCTCTGAAAGGTATAATGTAAAACTATCTTTAGATAGAGTACATGCGGCAATGTCGTTTTTAGTAGGAAAAGGAATTGATAAATCTAGAGTAAGAATAGATTACCACGGAGAGAGTTTAACTTATACAGATTGTATTGATTGTTCTGAAAGTGAGCACCAATTGAATAGAAGAACAGAAATCAAAATCATAAAACCTTAAATCTTTTTTCTCTTAAGTAGTAAAGAAATAGTCTCTTTCATTTGTCTTTTCATACTATGTACTGAAACAAATAAATTGAGGTTTTCCTTTTTAAGAAAATAGATAAAAATTAATATTGAGCCTACTATTTCAGTAATTAAACCAGGCAATACTGTACCAATTTCACCATATAACTCTACAAAAATTACAGATGTTATAATCAGTAAAATACTATTGAAAACTACAATGTTTGTACTGTACTGTGGCTTTCCTTTTGCATTGGTATAACTTGCGAAAAATGAGCCTAATGGTGCAAATAATGAACTAATTACTAGTATTATCAATAAATAAAAAGAATCTGAATAAGCATTTCCGTGTAGGAAAGTTATAATTGGTTTTATAAAAATTATGAATCCAATTGATATTGGTAAAATGATAAGATATACTTGACTGAGTGTATCTATAAATACTTCCTTAAGTTTATCTAAACTGCCTTTTTCAAATAACTTTACAATTCTAGGATAGAATATTAATTGTATTGAGTTTGAAATTGATAAAATGATGACTAAATACCGTTGTGCTAATCCTAATAAAGCTGTAATTTCTAAAGATAATATACCTGCAGATAAGAATAGGGTCATCTTAGATGATATTGTCCCAAATAACGCCTTCAAAAATCCTTGTTTAGCATATAGCATTATACTACTAAATGTTTGCTTGTTGACTTTACTTTTTATAATTTTTTTAAATGGAATTGTAAACAAAGAAATACAGAATGAGCATAAATAAACGACAATTAAACAATAAACTAATTGATTAATCGAGAGGTGATTACTATGCACATAATAAAGACTAATACACAAAAAAGTAAGTGTAATACTATTAATAATTACAGCTATATAGATCGTCTTTTTACTTTTATGAATATTCTCAACCCATTTTAAAAGATTGATGCTTAATGAAAAAAGGGGGTATGAAATTAATAAACTTGATAGGTTTTTAAATAAATCTAATAAACCAATACTACAAATCACTATTCCGATAAGAAGTTCTATTAAAACTATTGCAATTAAAACGGTTTTATACGTTTGGTTTGCATCAATCTTTTCTTTTCCAGATGAAAATTTTACTAATGCTACATAAACAACACCTTCTCTAATATTTATAGAAAAATTGAATATTGAGAAAAATAAGAACCATAAACCAACATCTTCGGCTGCGTATTCTCTTGTAATAAATAACAAAAGGATATACCCAAAAAGTAATTCACTAAAAGTCAGTGAGTATGTAATAACAAAAGGATACTTTGTTATAATGTTCTTGAAGTGTTTATTCAAATTTAAAACAGGTTAATGTTAAATTAAATTAGTCATTAAAAAGATTTTAATCAAAATATAAGTTGCAAATTGCAACTAAAACAAACGATACTTATATAATTTCTTTTAATGATTATTAATCAGTAGAAGAGTGGTATGTTAATCTAATTTTTGTTTGTTATTTTTAATTATATCAATGATCATTAATACCTACTTTTCAATCAACAAAATGAAATTTCTATCACTTTACCTGCTTTCAATATGTATGCTTTTAGGTTCTCTTTCTTGTTCAATGGCTGGAGCTAATGAGGGGATGGAACCTAAACCAAAAGTTTTTATTGTGACAGAAAAATGGAAAGCTGATAAGATCGTGAAGAGTGTTACCAACTCTTATCAAGCAGATATTATTATTGCTTCTAATAGTTGGGAATCATCAGACTGGGTACTTGTAGATCAATTATACAAAGCAGACATGAAAATATTTCTTACATCTAAAAGTTATGAGGCCGATTATTTAGTTTTCTTCAAATAATTATTAATTGACATTTATTAATAATTTAGTTCGTTTTTTACAAAACCTTGATATCTAAATCAAAATCAAAGGTTTACTAAATTATGTTAGATAACATTGTATAATAGCTGCTTTTAAGTGTCAATTTACCGTTTTTATTTATTCATTTTTTACAATCATATTTGCAGTGCAATGTTAGATGTATTGGCGATTACCATCTACTTGCCCATTCGGAAAAATTTCGAGTGATTTAAAAAACGTCCTACTTATATAACAATGGTTTCAAAGAAACTTTTATTACCTATCTTTCTGATGGTTAGCTTGTTTGCATCTCAAAATACACAAGCACAAAATTACTCAAGCACATTTATTGAGTACGCCTATGGTTGGAACAATACTGACTACATGACGGGAACAAACCCAAAGAATGGCGGAATGAACCTTTTCACTTTAGATCATACAACAGTTACTAAATGGGGTGGTGTATATGGTTTTGTAAACTTTATGGGAGCACCTGATGGTTTTTATACTACAGGATTCTATAACGAAACTTTAGATGCTAGTGCAGGAAATTACAGATTATATTCTGAGGTTTCTCCTTGGGTGAGTTTATCTGGTGTAACTGGTCAAGATTTTTCATTTGGTCCTGTTGCAGATGTTTCTGTTGATGGACAAATAAATTTTGGTAATGGTTATGGGGCTGGTTTAGCGGGATTAGGCTTTACTTTTAAAGCACCAAAAGATGGTTTTTTAAAATTATCAGCGTATTGGAGAACTGATAATATTAAAGAAAATGCAGTTCAATTTACGGGTGTTTTTGATTTGCCAATTTGGAGAAAAGCTGGGTTTAGAATCCAAGGTTTCTTTGATCTTATTCCTCAGGCTACAAACAGAGCTGAATTTGGTAGTACAGATCTTGGTGCTGATTTTATTTCTCAAACACGTTTCTTATTTGATGTAGGTAGAAATACTGTGTTTAAAAACGATGCGAATTCTAAATTAGAAATTGGATGTGATATTTACATGCACTTTAATAAAGATTTAGCTGAGAATAATGCAAGTGCGTTTGTGCCACAACCTTGTGTGCGTTTAACGTTCTAATACTATTTCTCCTAACATTATCAATCAATTATTTAGTAATTGAAATGTAAAATGATCGCCATTTATTTTACATAAATTCAATATATTACGACATGAATTTCTTAAATAAAGCTTTTAAGCTTGATCAACATAATACTACAGTAAGCAAAGAATTTATAGGTGGTTTAACAACATTCCTAACAATGGCTTACATCATCTTTGTAAACCCTGATATTTTAAGTCAGACGGGTATGGACAAAGAAGCATTATTTACGGTTACGTTGTTAGCCAGTATTGTAGGTACTTTATTAGCCGCATTTTGGGGTAAAATGCCTTTTGCAATGGCTCCAGGTATGGGCTTAAATGCTTTTTTTACATATACAATTGTAATGGGAGCTGGTGTACCTTGGGAAACTGCTTTAGGCATTGTATTTATATCAGGCGTTGCATTTGTTATTCTTACCTTTTTAGGTGTAAGAGAAAAAATTGCTAATGCTATTCCATTATCATTAAGAATAAGTGTAACAGCTGGTATTGGCTTGTTTATTACATTTATTGGTATGAAAAACATGGGGTTAATTGTAGATCATCCAGCAACATTAGTAACGCTAGGAAAATTTACGCCTCAACTAATTTTAGCAATGATAGGCTTTATCATTACTGCTTATTTAGAGTATAAAAAAGTAACTGGAGGTATCTTAATTGGTATTGTATTTATAACTTTGTCGAGTATTTTGATGGGCTATGTTTCTTTACCTACTAGCTTAGTAAGTACGCCCCCATCAATAGAACCTGTTTTTATGAAATTGGATGTGATGGGTGCATTAAAGTTTGCATTTATTGGTCCTATTTTCTCTTTTATGTTTGTTGATTTATTTGATTCATTATCAACAATTATTGCTTGTTCAAACCAAGCAGGTTTAACAAAAAAAGACGGAACAGTACCGAACTTAGAAAAGATTTTAGAAGCAGATGCAGCTACAACTGTTGCTGGAGCGGTGCTAGGTACATCAACTACAACAATATTTATTGAATCAGCATCTGGTATTGCTAGTGGAGCTCGTACAGGTTTAGCATCAGTATTTACAGCATTACTTATGGCTGGTTGTTTATTTTTCTCTCCATTGGCTACAATTGTTCCTTCTTATGCCACAGCACCTGCATTACTTATGGTCGGAGTATATATGTTCTCAAATATCAAACAGATTAAATTTGATAACATGTTAACTTCAGTGCCTTCTTTTCTTACAATTATAATGATGCCATTAACGTATTCAATTTCTATGGGAATCACTTTTGGGTTCTTATCTTATGTAATTTTGAATATTTTAGGAGGTAAAGCTAAAGAGTTGCCTATAACAATGTATGTTATTGGTTTCTTTTCTTTAATCAATTTAATTGTTGGTTAGTAGGTTTATCAATCATTTGATGTATTAAAACAACACTATTCATATAGATATTAGAGTTATCCTTCGGGATAGCTCTTTTTTTATGTCTGATGTAATCCAGTTTTAATTAAAGGTATTCTTGATACAGAATTTTTTAGTTATCAAAAAAGACTTATTTTACATTTTGAAATGAAATTATTACTCTAATTTTCTATCTTAATGTCAACTTTCGAAGAAACTAACAAGGCAGCAAACCAAAACATCCACATTACAATAAATGCTTTTAAATATTTAAAAGAAGTACAGAAATGGACTTTTTTCTTCTCAATAATAGGTTTTATTGGGATAGGAATAATATTAGTAGCAGCCATAGTTATCGGTTTTGTTTTACCTACAAAATATGCAGATCAATCAATTTTTGTAGCCATAGCTTACATAATAATGGCAATGATTTATGTTTTTCCTGTAAAATATTTATATGGTTTTTCAAGAAAACTAAAGAAAGCACTTTTATCAGAAGATGAAGAACAATTAGAACTATCATTTAAAAATCTAAAATCTCATTTTAAATTTGTTGGTGTAGTTACTATATTAATGATGTGTTTCTACGGATTCATCTTTATCATCTCTTTTCTAGGAGTATTCCATGGTTTTTCTTTATAAAAATATGCCTTTATTTTATCGTAATACTTTCTTTAGATTAGTGCTATTTGCATGTGTTTTATTTACTTCATGTGATACAAATAATTTTAAAGAAAAAGCTGACCATATTTATTACAATGGAACAGTTTATACAGTTGATAATGAATTTAATATAGCGGAAGCTTTTGCAGTTAAGGATGAAGAAATTTTAGCAATAGGTACGACAGAGAATATCCTAAAAAAGTATTCTTCAGACAGCAAAATAGATTTAAAACAAAAATATATTTATCCAGGCTTTATAGATGCTCATTCCCATTTTTTTTGGTTTGCTGAAGGGTTAAATAACCTTGATTTATCAAATACAAATTCTTTGGAAGAAGTATTAGAGGTTTTAAATACAGCCAATAAAAACACACCAAAAGATGTAATTATTGGATATGGATGGGACAATACAAAATGGACTAATAAAAATTTACCAACTAAAAGTATTCTTGATAAATACTTTAAAAATACTCCTGTTATTCTATCAAGAATAGATGGGCATGCTATGTGGGTAAATTCTAAAGTACTAGAATTAGCACAAATTACGGATTCGACTAAAGTTCAAGGCGGAGAAATTGTTAAAATGAATGGTAACCCCACTGGGGTATTAGTTGACAATGCAATGGATTTTGTCAATAAATTGGAGTTAGGTAAAGTACATCCAAATCAATTGCCTTTATTATTATCACAAGCTCAGGATTCATGTTTTAAAGTAGGATTAACTGGAGTAAGTGATTTTGGTTATATCAAAAGACCTACACTTATTTTGTATGACTCTCTCTATAGAAAAGGAGTATTGAAAATACATAATTATGCGATGTTAGATGCATCATTAGATGGAATAGATTATATGCTATCCGAAAACTATATTGAAAATGAAGAATTTCCGAGGGCTATCAAACTTAGAGGCGATGGGGCTTTAGGATCTCATGGGGCATGTTTATTATCACCTTATAAAGATAAAAAAGAAACATACGGACAAATGGTTCTTTCATCTGATAAAATTAGAGAAATTTCTAAAATTGCATTTGATAAAGAATTTCAAGTTTGTGTACATGCAATAGGAGATTCTACCAATAGAGAAGTTTTAAAGATTTTTTCCGAGTTATTAGAACATAATAATGATAGAAGATGGAGAATAGAACATGCACAAGTTGTAAACCCAAAAGACATTTTTTTCTTTAAAAATTATTCAATAATACCATCTGTACAACCGATGCACGCAACATCTGATATGGATTTTGCTATAGAGAGATTAGGAGACGTAAGAATTCAACATTCTTATACTTTTCAGACTTTACTGAATCAAAATAATTGGCTTCCTTTAGGAACAGATTTTCCCGTTGAACCTATTAATCCATTGTATACTTTTTATGCAGCAGTAGCCAGAAAAGATAGAAGTGGTTTACCTGAAAAAGGGTTTCAACTTAAAGAAGCATTAACTAGGGAGCAAGCTCTTAGAGGTATGACGAGTTGGGCGGCAAAAGCACAATTTATGGAAGATAGAATAGGTAGTATTGAAGAAGGTAAAGAAGCAGATTTCATTATTTTAGATAAGGATATTATGAAAATTGAAATCGATGAAGTCTTAAAAGTAGAAGTAATAAATACCTATATCAAAGGAAATAAAGTATATTAAAAAAGAACTCACTTGGAGTCCTTTAATATTCTTTCGATTTATACATAATTCCTGCTTCAACCTCAGTATCCAAATAGTTTTCTGGTGGTGGAATTGGGCAGGCATATCCTTCGGCATATGCACAATAAGGGTTATAAGCTTTATTAAAGTCAACAATCATTTTATTTCCTTTAGGAATACTAACCTCAATATATCTTCCGGCACCATATGTACTTTTACTATTTGTTTTATCTGTAAAAGGTAAAAATAAATAATCTTTATACTGTTCCATTTTTCTTAAACGGTGGCTTTGGTACACATATAATTGATATTGTTTACCTTTTAAAGTAAAAGTTATTTTACCGTATTTCTCATAAGTTGGTGTACTTGTAGAAGAGGTTTCCATTTTAAACGGAACAGCATTGTTTATTCTCTCAAAACTAGCTTCTACTTTATAATTTTCATCAATATTAAAGAATGAGTGTCCTTTAAATTTTACACGATCTTTTCTAGAAAGTGGACTCTCATCTTTGTCTTTATATTCCGAATTTAATTCTTCTTGATAAGTTTTTATTTCTTCAATATACGTTTGTGCAAATGTAAACGAACTAAAGAGTAATAGAATTAAAATGGTGTTTAATAGTTTTGACATCTTTATTTTTTTTATTCTTCTACGAATTACACTTTTTTTTGATTACTATACAAGACAATCCATTTGAATGAATTTAAAAAAGATTGAAAAAGAAGACTAAATAGATAAAAAGTTGTCTAATATTAAATCAGAAACTAATTTTGACCTAAGAATTAACATCGAAGTCAATGGACATAAAAACGATTAAAATAAAACCTATCCTAATTACGCTCATTTGTTTATTTCATTTAGAAATAGTTGGCCAAATCTCATCAGACACATTAACCGATAAAAATGTAATAGATAAAATTATAGATGTAATAACATATGACGGTAAGAAATTTACAGCTGTAACTTATCCAATGGCAGGATATAGTGAACAGGAGGGATTTTCTGCTGGAATTATGCCTGTTTTTACTTTTCATGATAAAAAAGAAAAAAGTCCGATAAACAGACGTTTTTATAGACCAACTACACTAATTCCATCTGTGATGGTTTCCACAAAGGGGTTATTTAATTTAGATGCAAGTCTTGTAATGTTCGGAAAAGGGAGGTGGAATATGTATTTTACTGGTGTATATCAATATGTACCAAATACATTTTATGGTGTTAATACTTTAGCACCTGCAGATACATCGCAATTTTTTAATAGACGTTTTTCTAGTTTCGGTGAAGTTTCATACGGATTGACAGACGTATTTTTTATAGGACTTCGCTATGATGTTCAAAACAATACTATAGAAGATATTAATGGTGAAATATTAAATGATAATATACTTGGTTATGAAGGAGGGTTTAGTTTAGGTCTAGGGCCAATTTTTAAATACGATACAAGAGACGATATTGTTTACCCAACAAAAGGAAGTTTTTTAAAAGTAGCTGTTACAACATACCCTGAGTTTTTAGCAAATGATTATAAGTTCTGGCATTTTTTTACTGAATATTCTTTTTTCTTTTCAGTCAAGAATGATAAGAATATTATAGGTTTATTTGGTGCATTCCATATGCAGAATGGTGATATCCCATTTTATTATCTAAATCAATTAGGAGGTTCTAAGAGGTTAAGAAGTATAGCCCAACCTAATAGATTTATTGATAAAAACTACTACATGGCACAAGTTGAATATAGAAGAGACTTATGGTGGAGGTTAGGAGCTGTCTTATTTGCTGGAGCAGGCAACGTTTACGGATCTAATGGAACAAATGCTTTTGAAGAGATAAAATATACCGTCGGAGCTGGGTTACGTTTTCAGTTGGTAGAAGATATGCGATTAAACTTTAGAATAGACTATGGCTTTGGTAATTACAAGCAAAACGGACTTTGGTTAACATCTAGAGAAGCATTTTAATATGACTGCCTAATAATTGTTTATTAAATATATTATTGATTAAGCAATCTATTAACTTGCAAAGTTAAATAATTAAAGTATAAACAACGACTTTATTTATTCGTTGAAAATCAACTAGTTTTCCACCTTAAAGCCCAGCCTTAGTCTGCCAAAATAGTTGTATTTGAGAATAAATAAGGGGGAAGGTCTCGTCTGTTTCAATTAAGTTTTATAAAATGAAAATTCAATTGAAAAGACAATGGGAGAGTTATTCTCCACTTTTTTCTAGCATTCTAAAATTAGGATGGCCCGTAATTTTAGCACAAATGGGTCAAATTTCTGTAGGTATTGTTGACAACATGATCATTGGTCAGCTAGGTAGAACACCTTTAGCAGCAGCCTCATTTACCAACACTATTTTTAATGTAGTTCTCCTTTTCGGAATGGGTTTTACATTTATCCTTACGCCTAAAATTGGAGAAGCTATTGGTTTAAATAGCCCTAAAAAGGCTGTAGAGGCTTTTAAAAATAGTTTTGTTTCTAATGTTTTAATTTGTATTGCGTTATTAGCAATTTTGGTGGGACTGAATATTGGAATGCCATATATGGGCCAACCAACGGCTATTATATCTGATAGTCAAAATTATTTATGGCTTCTCGCCTTGTCCCTAATTCCTCAAATAATATTTCTTACTTACAAACAGTTTTTTGAAGGAATTGGAGATACTAAAACAGGTATGAAAATTACTCTTTTGGGGAATATTGTAAATATAATTGGTGATTTTATATTCGTATTTGGTTTATTTGGAGCTCCTAAAATGGGTTTATTAGGAGCAGGAGTAGGTACTTTATTAGCAAGGATTTTTATGGCTTTTGCTGCTTATTGGGTTTTTACATACCGTAAACTTTACGCCAAATACGCTGCTTTATTATCAGAAGTAAAAGTATATAAATCTGAATTAATTTCTTTCTTTAAGAATGGTATTCCAATGGCTTTTCAAATGCTTATGGAATCTAGTGCTTTTAGTGTATCCACTTTAATGATGGGATGGGTATCAGAAGTAGGTTTAGCAGCTCATCAAGTGGCACTAAGTTTAAGTACTTTGGGGTATATGGTTTATCAAGGAATTGGTTCTGCTACTGGCATTCTAGTAAGTCAAGAGTTTGGTCAAAGAAATTTTAAAGAAGTAAATAGAATAACAAATGCTTCTTTAATAATCATTGTTTCAATGTCTATTGGTGCAGTAGTCTTTTTCCTCACCGGACGTTCATGGATGCCTTATTTATTTACACAAGATGAAGAAGTAATACACTTTGTAAGAATATTTATCTTTTGGTTGGCAACATACCAAACTTTTGATGCTATAGAAATAGTTTATGCTGGAGCATTACGTGGTTTACATGATTTTAAAGTACCAATGTGGTTAATTTTCTCCTCATATTTTATTATTGCTATCCCTTTTTCTTATTTCTGTGCGTTCCATTGGGGACAAGGAGAAGCAGGAATTTGGATGGGTTTTCCTTTAGGACTTGGGATTATCTGTTTGTTCTTTGTAAAAAGATTTAAGGATAGATTATCTTTTGTAGAGAAATATCATATTCAACAATCAAAAAAAATAAGCTAACTAAAGTACTATTTATTTGTGCAGATTACCTGCATATTTAATTTTGAATTAGTATTTTTAGGTGTAAAAAAGTTACGCATATGCCGATTAATAAAAACGCTCAGATTAGATACAATACTTTAGATAGATGCTTCCGAAATACAGGTAGAAAGTATTTTATTGAAGATCTTATAGATGAATGTAATAAATCACTTTTTAATATAGATGAAAATACATCAGGAATTCAAAGAAGACAGATTTTTGATGATATTAAATTTATGGAAAGTGAAGATGGTTATGGGATTGAGCTATTGAAGCAACGAGAAGGAAGAAAGACATATTATCGCTATGAGAATACAAAATTCTCTATTGGTAATCAACCTATCAATGAAAAAGAAGCCAATCAACTTCGATCTGCACTTATGGTTTTAAGCCGTTTTGAAGGTTTACCTCAATTTGAATGGGTAAGAGAGATGAAGGCAAAATTAGAACATACTTTTCAATTAAAAGATATTGAAAAGGAATTTATGAGTTTTGATTCAAATGTAGATTTAAAAGGATTAGAGTTTTTAAGTATATTATTTGATGCAATCTATTATCAAAAAGTAGTTAAAGTAGAATACAAGAGCTTTTTTGGTGATGAGATTAAAACTTTCGAAATCAGCCCTTATTTTTTAAAGCAATACAATAATAGATGGTTTCTATTAGGAAAAGATGATAGGTATCCTACAATCACTAATATTGCTTTGGATAGAATAATTAAACTTGATGTTTTAAATAATATATATATTCAAAATGCTTTTGTTGATTTCACAGATTATTTTGAAGATATAATTGGTGTAACTCGTAATAATCAAGCATCTGAAATTATCACCTTTTTTGTGGATAAAGTTAGAGCTGATTATGTCAAAACAAAACCAATTCATGGAACTCAGAAAAAAATAGAAGAAAATGAAGAGGGCACAACTTTTTCTATAGATGTGATTCCAAACAATGAATTGGAAACTCAGTTGTTTGCATTTGGAGACCATTTAACTGTTTTATCGCCAGTTTCTGTCCGAAATGCAATGAAAGAAAGAGTAATTAAATTGTTGTCATCATACCAATAAATGATCTCATCTAATTAAAATATTAACGTTAGTACTGATTTTTAAATTAAGTACTAACGTTTTTTTGTTCATATAATTTTTTAAAAAAGTTTAGAAAAATATTCTATCATAATATTGTTAATCAATATGTTAGGATTTTATTGTTTAGTTTTGAAATATAATTATTACACTATTTGTTCAGTTTACTTCTAGTCTGTAAATGATATATTATTGATAGTTATTCTCAATCTTGGAGTATTGATTTTTTTAGTACCTATCAAGATTAAACTTACTATGAATAAATTATTACTATCACTTAAAGTTGAATGGATTGTACTACTTTTTATATTTTCTTTTTCATCTAAAATAGAAGCAGCTACACTTACTTTAACAGCAAACACTGTCGTTACTAATGCCACAGATTTAAGTAGTTATAGTGATATAAATACCAATAACTTTGCTTTAACATTATCTTTTGATGGTACTTTATTACCTGCATCTATAACAGGAGGTGGAACAATAAACATAAATGGTGCTGTAGATATTGTACATAATTTTACACTTTTGAATGTAAATGCAATAGTAAAAACGGGTAAATCCCTTTCAGTAGGTAGCTATATCCAATTTTCTGGTGGAGGTTCATCATTTACTGTAGAAGATGGAGCAACTGTAACAGCTATTAGAATTAAAGGGGATAATGCTGAAGAGAATAATATTCTAATTAATAATAATGCTACGGTAACATTAAAAGAACATCTTGATTTAGGGGCTGGTTCTACAGTTAAGGTATGCGGTAGTTTATATGTTACCAATGATGTCAATTCTTCTTATTCTTTAAAATTATATGGAGGCACTTTAGATTTATGCGGTGATTGTAGTGACTCTAGTGATGAAGGTGGTTTAGTTTCTTTAGTGAAAGAGATTCAATTTGATGACCATGGTATAGATAGTGAAGTTATTAATTGTGGAAATATTGACTTTGAAGCATGTAAACACATTGGAGCATCTAGTAGTTCTGCTGATGTTTGTGAGAATGATTTACCCATAGAATTATTATTCTTTAATGGTCAATTAAAAGAAGATGGTGTTTATTTTGAATGGGCTACAGCCTCTGAATTCAACTCTGCATATTTTGAAATTCAAGGTTCTAATGATACAAAAAGTTGGTATATAATTCATGCTAAAGCTGCAGCAGGAAATAGTAATAATGTTATAGAATATGAATTTTTTGATACTTCTACAAAATATAAATATTATAGGTTAGTTCAGGTAGATTTTGATGGATCTACAACTGTATTTGGTCCAGTTTCTTTTAATATTTCAACAGATTTTATATCAAAAGTTTATCCTACGGAGATCAATGAAATAGGAACTATAAATATCCTTATTAGTGGTGCTAATACATCTGAAGCAGTTAGCGTATACCTATATTCAATAATTGGAAATTTAGTCACTTCAGAAATAATACAAACTAACCCTACAGAAAGTTTTGTTGATGTTTTTAATGTAACATCAAATATTAATAGAGGAGTGTATATTCTTAGAATAATAAATGGTAAGAATAGTAGTACTCATAAACTTAGATTAAACTAGAACAAGTGTGTGCTTAAAAAAATCACCTTCTTTATTTCAAAGAGGTGATTTTTTATTTTAGTTATTTTCTAGCCTTAATAAATTCCGTAATTCATATTCTTTTACAATAACATTGGAAGTTGCTTTTAAAATAAGCGTTTTAGTATCAAGATTTTTTTCTTGTGTATCTGCAAAATCTTTAAAACTAAGCATTCCATTTGTATAGGCATCTGATTTAATTTTCAATTCTCTATTTCTAAATTCTAAAGCCTTTTTAGCAGTTTTAAGTACTATAAGAGCATTTTTTAATTCTTGAATTTTAGTATTTAATTCTTGATTTACTTCTCGCTCATTTTCGTCTAATTGAATTTGAGCTTGTTGCAGTTGAATTTTAGAAATTTCTACATCTTTAGATTTTTTACCCCATTGTAGAATTGGCCAACTAAGGGTAGCACCAATTAAAACGTTTGTTTGTGGCACCAATGGAACATTACCAAAGTAAAATCCTTGTGCTGTTAAAGAGATATCTGGGATATGCTGACGTTTATGATAATTTAATCCTGCTTCAGCTTTTTCAATCATTAAATTAGATTCTTTTACTTTATAATTTTCAGCAACTAATGTAGAATCATATTGTACTAAATTAATAAGACTTTCAACCCCTAATGAATCATAAGTTACATTGGCTACATTCCAAAGAGAATCTTGCGGAAAGTTAAGTAATGTATTTAATTGAAGTCTGTACTTTTCTGCATCAATTTCAGATTGTTTTAATTTCGATTCATGATCTAAAAGATCAGCATTAAGACCTAAGGCATATACATCTAAAATTTCTCCCGCATCTACCCCAGATTGTACCTTTTCTAATTTCTGAGTAATCAGTTCAATCTGTTTATCATAAGCCTCTTTTTTAGCTTCTTCTATAGCAATACCTACATATAACTTAGAGACACCTTCTCTAATTTTATTTTCAGCTTCATAGTATTTATTCAAGACTAATTTCTGGTCGATCTGCTTTACCTCACTTCCAGATTTTATCTTAAATAATTGGGAGATGGGTTGATAAACTCCAACGTTAGCTACTCCAATAAATGAATTATTTTCTGCAAGTGTAAACTCTGTTCCTAAACCAATAGGAGGAATACCACCAATTACAGGCAACTCATTAATAGAAATTTCTACGTCAGTAGTTCGTTCAGTATGATAATACCAAAAGATACCACCGTCTAACATAACTGTTGGTAAATAATTAGCATTAACTTTATCTACTTCAATTTGTTTCTTTTTAGCTTCTAGTGTAATTAATTGAAGCTGTTGGTTATTCTCTTTTGCTTTTTCTACACATTGATCTAATGTGATTACATCTTGGGCTTTAGATGGATTTGGAATAAGAAATAAAGCAAGGAGTACGGCTCCACCTGCTATATGTTTTTTCAAAGCAGCAGTCTCACCAAATTTCCAATAGAGTACGGGAATTGTAAGTAAAGTCATAAACATTGAGAAAACTAAACCGACAGCCAAGACGGTTGCTAAAGGTGCCCACATCGGAGAACCTGAAATAATCATTGGAGTAACGCCAATTGCTGCTGCCATTGTAGTTAAGAAAATAGGTCTAATTCTACGTTTACCAGCGCCAATTGCTGCTTCTTTAATAGTGTGACCTTCTTTTATGACTAGTTCATTTGCAAAATCAACAAGAATAATAGAATTTCTTACAGATACGCCCACTAAACTTGCTAAACCAACAAAGGCTGTAAAGCCAAACGGATACCCTGAAAGTAGAAGTCCAAAGAAAGCTCCAAAAACACTTAAAGGGATTGCAGCAAGAACAATTGCTACTTGGTTTAAGGTTTTAAATTGAATTAGAATAACTAAGAAGATAATGAAAACACAATAAACAATTACTTTGTTCATTTCTTCAAAGGTTTCTCTCTGACTTTCATCTTCACCTCCAAGTTCTAGTGAGTAGCCCTCTGGTAATTGGTAACTATCAAGTTCCTCTCTTATAGAGTTAATAATTTCTGAGGGTAGTACATCACTTTTCGTCATAGATTGAACCGTTAAAGTTTTTATACCATTCCTATGTTTAATGTTAGAAGGAAACCATCTTGGATTTATAGTGGCAACTTCTACCAAAGGAACACTAGCACCTGTAATAGAACTTGTAATATAAAAATTACGCATTGCACTAATGTCTTTTTCCTTAATGTTTTCGTCTTGCATTATAATTGGCAAAGCAGTATTGCCTTCCCATAACGACCCAACTTTTAACCCATTATACGCAGCACTTAATTCACGCATAATTGTAGCATCTGTAATCCCAAGTTGGTTAGCTACATTTTTATTGGCTTGAATATCTAAACTTAACTGATTTTCAAAATTATCATCTGTAACGTTATATGAATAAGGAGAAGCATTTAGAATTGCTTTTAGATCTTCACCAATTTTTTTGATTGTAGTTAAATCCCTGCCTTTAATTCTTAACTCAACTGGTGCTTCGTATGGAGTACCTTGTTGCATTTTCTTTACTTGAATATATGCTGTAGGAAAAGCCTTAGGTATTGAATTCTCTAATTCAGCAACCCATTCATCGGTAGCTTCAATAGAAGTTGTATTAATTAAAATTTGAGATAAGTTTTGTTGCGGAAATTTAGAGGCATAATTGTAATAAAATCTAGGAGAGGATGTTCCTACAAAAGAAGCATAACTTTTTAACTTATCATTTCCTTTGATTTTTTGTTCTATTGCAAGTGTAATACTATCTGTATACGCTAAAGATGCCCCTTCTTTTGTTCTAATTTCAATAACAAACTGATCTCTTTCTGCAGCAGGAAATAGCTTTTGTTTTAGTAGAAAATACAAGCTTCCACCAACAATAAACGATAGCGTTGAAAAAACAAAAAGCGTTTTAGGAAATTTAAATGAAGTATCAATTGCATGATCAAAAAAGGCTTGTAAATAATCTAATAGATTTTTCTTACCATCTGCTTTCTTTTCAAATTTCTTCTTAATAAAGGTGTAGCAAAGATAAGGCGTTAATAGCATTGCAATTAAATACGATGCATTAATAGCAATAGCTACTGTAATTGGCAATGAATGAATAAACTCACCAACTGCACCAGATAAAGCTATCAAAGGTAAAAAAGCACCTGCAATTGTTAAGCCTGCCGTAAAAACTGGGATTTTAAGTTCATCAGCAGATTTCCATGCAGCTTCATACGGCTGCATATCTTCTTCTAATTTCTCTACATAATTATCAGCAATAACTATGGCATCATCAACCAACATTCCCAATACTACAATTAAAGAAGCTAGAGAAACTTGTTGTAATTGTATACCCAGTCCATCTAAAATACCAAATGTAAACGCAACCGTTACTGGAATTGCAAGTGTAGCTATTAAAGCTACTCTAAACGGTAACAATAAGAGTATTACTACTATAACAGAAACTATTGCAATAAAGAATTCACGTATAAAATCACTAATGCTTTCGTCTACATTTTTTGGTTGATTTACAACGTTGTCAATTCTAATATCAGAAGGTATTGTTTCTTTAAAAGAGGCAATTACCTCGTCTACTTCATCACCAAAGTCTACAATGTTAAAGCCATTTTGCATCTCCATAGAGATAAGAATAGATTCTACACCATTTACTCTAATTTTCTGATTTTCTTCTGTATAACCTCTTTTTACCTCAGCAATATCTTTCACCCTAATTACTTGACCACTAGCACCCTTGGCAACTACCTGATTTTCAATATCTTTTTTAGTACTAAAGTAATTACCACTTAAAAAGCCAAGTCGGTTATTATCAAATTTTATATTACCATTAGGAACAATAATATTTTCTGATCGGAGAGAAGCATAAATTTGTGGAGTATAAATTTTATACTGACTAAGTTTTCTGTAATCAATATTTATATAATAGCATTCTTCTTTATTTCCAAGTTTTTTAATTTTTGAAAGGGAAGGTATTCCTCTTAATCTATCTGCAAGCTGATCTATATAACTCTTAATTTCTCTGCTGTCACGCTTGTCACTTTGGAAAGAAACAAGCAGTGCAATCGTATCTCCAAAGTCGGATTGAACAATAGGTCCTATGACTCCTGAGGGAAGTTCTGATAATTTTAGGAGGGCTAATTTATCTTGTAGTTTCGACCAAAAGACATCTGCATTAGTTACGTAATCTTGTAATTCTACAACAATATATAGTACGCCTTCTCTAGAGTTAGAGTATGTTTTTTCTTTATTTACTTCTTCGTAACTAAAAAGTACATCTTCTATTTTAGATGTTACTTGTATTTCTACATCTCTACTGTTTGCACCAGGAAATGCAGCAACAATTAAACCTTCTCTAATATTAAATTTAGGATCTTCTCTACGTGGCATATTCAGTAAAGAATAAACACCGTACATTACAATTAGGAATGTTATTGTTAATATAATCTGCTTATTATCTAAGGCTGATTTTACAATCGACATATATTTTAGGTTAAATCTGTTCTGAGTGTAATTTTTTTATTAGATGACTTTATTACCGTCCATCAATTTTAAAGGAGGGTTGATAATCAATTCATCATTATTAAATAGTCCTTTCACTATAATGATATCATTACCAACTATATCCCCTAAATAAACACGCTGTTTTCTAGCAATATCATTCCTCTTGATAAAAACATACTTCATACCATCAATATCATTAATTATATGATCCAGTGGTACCTTGATAATATTTTCTGAACTGTTGACATTTATAACAACTGTACAAAGCATTCCATCTTTAAACAGGTCGTTTTTGTTATTAATTAAAACATCAAGCTGAAAAGTTCTTGTCATTTTAGAAGCAGTAGGGTATACTTTGCTAACAGCACCATAAAGCGTGTCGGATGTTGCTTCAACAATAATTTTTGCTTCTTTAGTCAAATCAATTTTATTGATCTTGTTTTCTGGTACACCAACCGATGCATACACCGTATTATTGTCGATAATACTAACAACGGGTTCTCCTTGTGATATTCCACCACCACTTTTAACCCAAACCTTTGCCACTTTACCACTTATAGAAGATACAAGTGTTGTGTACTTTAATTTATTTCTATAAATCTTGTAGTTCGATTCAGCTTGTTGTTGTAAATAAACAATCTTTTTATAGTCAGCTTCAGCTAAACTACCTGCATCATACATTTTTTGTAATCTACCTAGTTGATCGTTAGCTTCTTCTAATTTTGCTTTTGCAATCTTAACGGCTTCTCTGTAATCCGATTGATCCAGTTGTGCTATTACTGTCCCTCTTTTCACAGTCTGTCCCTCTTTTACTTTTACAGAAATCAATTTTCCATCTACTAAAAAAGATAAATCATGTCGACCTTCAGATTTAATATCACCAAGTAATTCTATTGTGGATTGAATTGTTTCTGTTGCTATTTTTTGTGTGGTGACTTTATATTGTACAACCTCTTTTTCTTTAACTTCTTTTTTACAGCTAGTTATATAAAAAAGTGAACACAGTAATACTATTGTAGTAGTTAATTGTAATTTGAACATAATTGATGAGTTATAATTTAAATAAATTTAAACTAATAATATATGTAATACAACCTTTTGGGTATTAGTTTCTAACACAAAAATGATATTATTAATCTACATCATTTGCCTTTTTTATAATGTTAATTAGTAAGCCTTGAATTGTATCTATTAAACCCATGCTATAAAATATCAAAGTACATCAATATTAACTGCTTATTTATTTTAACCTATTTATTTACCATTTGTACCAACAATAAGTAAGAGATTATTCTTATCTGACGACTTAAATTTGCATCACTAAATAATTTAATCATCTAACTTAAATAAAACGATTCAATGTATAAATCAGTTTTTAGACCCTCAATGCTTAAAAAATCTCTCTTTGTAAATAAAATCAGAGGTTTGACCTCAGTAACTCAAAACATCTCTCTAAAAGGTATTTTTTCTCTTATTTTAGTAGTATTAATGCTAAATATTTCAACTCAAGTGAATGCTCAACATAATGAGTTAAGCCTATCAGAATTTACTCGAATAATTCCGAAAGCAGAAACACATATTCATTTTTCGGCTTTAATCTATCCCGATTTGGCACTAAAGTTAGCAAAGAAGAACAATGTAGAATTGAGTTATTCGACTCCTTCAGAACTAATTACAGATAAAACTTGGACGGTGTCACCATTTAATGCTCCTTCAGATGAACTTTGGGGAGGGTATTTTCAACGTTTAGCTGAATTTCAAAGTGTTATAAAGACATCTGATGATGTTAAAGAAGTTGTTGTAGAATGGGCTAGAAGATCTGGCATTGTAAGTAATGTAAAATATGCAGAAATCCATATCCCTTACCCAAATGCATCTACGGCGTTAGATATTGATTTAGACAGTTATTTTGAAGGTTTTAAATTAGCTAGAGAACAAATAAAGGAAGACTATGGTATTGATTTAAGATATGTGGGAGAGACGTATATTTTATCACATGACGTAATAAATGCTGCTAAAAAGGAAGTTGAAACTTATGGTAAATATAAAGAGGAAACTGCTATTGTGGGAATTTCAATTTTATCTATATTTCCTGATATTACAGATGTAAAACCTGTTTTAGATTTAGCAAGAAGTTTAGGCTTCAAAGCACCAATGCACCTTGGTAATAGAGCTTTTTCTCCTGATAAGAAAGAGTTGGTTAAACCTATGTGGGATGCAATAGATATATTGCATATAGACCGCATTGATCATGGTTATTTTGCATCATTTGATTTAGAACTTGTAGATCATATTGCTGATAAAAAGATCCCTATGACAAATTGCCCTCACGTAATAGTAGGAAAGTTTGTTTTCCCTAAGGGAGATATTGCACCTACGTTTACATGGGATAATTTCCCTTTCAAATTATTTTATGAACATGATGTTGTAGCTAGTCTACATACAGATACACCTGCAATGGGTTCTTCATATACACTTGCTGAGGTATATGAAGAAGTGGTCGATCAATATGATTACGACAAAGAGGATGTAATTGTTTGGGCAGAAAATAGTTTTAGATCAGCTCTCATCTCTGATTCTGAAATGAAAAAATACCTAAAGGAGCTTAAAGATTGGGTTTACAAAAATAATTAAAGTACTTCTTTATACAATCAAATAGTTAAGTATAATTATAACAAAGTGAATTCTGATAAAGGTTCACTTTGTTAATTTATGTCTTTTAAGTACCGATTATTAGTGTGTTATGTGCTATTTGATTTTGTAAATAATTAGAAAAATATATGATTAGTCTTTAGTGTATCCTATAAAATGAAGTCTATAAAAATCTTAAAAGCTATTTTATTCATAGTTTTTATTTTAAATATTAACCCTGTTGTTTATTCACAAACTATCAATAAAAACAAAGACAATATCCTGTCAAAAATTATAAATAATTTAAGTATGCCTGTAAATGGTAGGTTTGATTATGAAATCACAAAATATAGAAATGAAGTTGAAGGATTTAATGATAATCCCAGCTTTAGAATGTCTTCACTTGTAGTTTTATTGAACGGTACTATTAATAATAATTTAAGTTTTGATTTTCGTCAGGTCTTTGATCAAACAGGTATAGATCAAAGTGGTATACCCTATAATATTCAGGTTGCTTCTTTAAATTTTAAAACAAGTAATCAAAGATGGATTTTTAAACTAGGTAAGTTCTTTGAAAGTTATGGAACAAATGAACAACAGTATTGGCCTTCCGAAGTATATCGTTACTCTTATATAAATAGTAATGTTAGTGTATGGAAATCTGGCATACATGCAGAATATACTTCAAAATCAGGTCAACAAATAGGTGGTTAAATTACAAACGGATGTAAAACAGTCGAGACTGATTCAATTACTGGGAAAGTAACAAAAATTCAAACGTTTCAATATAATTTATACTGGTGGGGGAATATAATTAAAGATAAAATTAGAGTTTATACTAACCTTACTACTTTAAGTGGATATAATTATTTTAATAGTTTACCTTATTCTTTTTCAGTAGGTTTAAAATGGAATCTTAAACCTTTTGTTATTGATACTGATTTTATTACTGCACGAAATATGCCTAATTTTAATAAAAATGGGGCTTATTACTCTGCTCCGATAAGAATTAAATTCCAAGGGAAACATTTACAACCATTCTTTAAGTTAATTATTGATGATGTGTCTTTTGATACAGATAGTGATGCAGTTAAAGTTACTTACCCCAATAATTACACTACTGAGAAAATACAGTATTCACTAATGCTGACTTATGTAATAGGTTTGGAATTTAAACCATGGGTTGATAAAGGAATAAACTTTCATGCTGTTGGTATTTATGCTGATGAAGATAGCAATTACTTTAATCATATTAATGAAAACCCATCTGCAAGGCAACAATACCAATATCAATCACAAGTTCAGTTACTTATTGGGTGTAGCTTTGGATTTGATGTATTAAAGAGAACTTGATACAAGTTTAAAAGTATAAATTGATTCGATTTGCAAGAATTATGAACAATTCTTAAAAAGAATGATTGATTGCAAACATGTCTTATCAGAGATATAATTATTTGAACATTTAATACATATTTGCAGGCTGATTTAAGCCTAATATATAAATACAATGAACGGGAAAATAAAATTAATCTTAGATAAGATAGCGGAACAAGGAAAAGCAACTTTTTCTGTAGAATTTTTGATGAGTGATTTCATACATCATGGGAGCCAAGAAGATTCTCAAATTATAGAAATGGATATGAGAAAGTGGTTAATACAATCTCAACAAATATTTGGTTTTAAATATGAAACAGATCTTTATAATAAAGAATATACTTTCACGAAAGCATAAGTCTTTCTATAATAGAGCCCATTTTATTTAGACAATGATCTAGTTGATTATTCCTTGAAGACAAACGATTAGAGAAAATTGCATATAAAGAAGAGTAATACCATAATTGCTCTTTTTTTTGTGCATTAAATCTATTCCAAAATGTTTCTCCAATAACTGCAAAGTCTCTATCTATTGCACAAATATTATCGTACTTATCTGCAAAAGCAACATATAAAGCAGGTAAAGGAGCACTTTTAAGTTCTTGGATTGTTATTTCCTTTCGTGTTTTCCATGGCAGAGATTTATTACTTTCTGAATCGCTTACTACAATAGAGGTAACTTCCTTTCCAAAATTTTCTTCTAATTCCTCTACCGTAGTTGTGGTATCCTCAAGAACATCATGTAAGATACCTGCAGTGACAATATGCTCAGGGCAGTCAAAATCACATAACACTTTCATTACATTCATCAAATGATACATATAAGGAATATTTGTGCCTTTTCTGAATTGCCCACTATGTTTATCAGCTGCAAATTGTATTGCTTTAAAAATCATACAATAAAGTTACAATTATAATTTTAGCCATTCAATTGCATCAAACTCTTTAGAGAAATATTGTGTTTTAAGAAATCCTTCTAACTCTTCAGGAGTAATCATATTATAAAGAATATATTTTTGTAAGAAATCATTAGATACAATCCATGCCAATTTTTGTGTTCTAGAATTGTGAAAAACCTCGGCATACTGAACATTCATCCACCATTGTAAATCTTGTATTATTTTATGTTGTTGTTGGTTGTTATCGATAATTACTTTTTTAGGTTTTTTTGATTGAATTGTTTCGATTTGGGAAACAAAATTCTTTTTAAAATCATTTTTTAGGATTTTACTATCAATTTTAAAATTGACTTTTAGTATTTCTAGTTGATTATCCCATAAAATAGAATAACAACTACCTTCTGATAATTTTTGAGAATACATGGTTACTGGTTATTAGGTCATTCAATAAGAAGCCACTCTAAAGCTTCTTGACTATTAGTGAAATGTTTCATTTGGAATGGGGAAGCTTCACTAGCATCGTCCATAACTTGATCAAAAGATACTTGAGCAAAAAAGTCTTCGGATACAATCCAAGCCATTTTTTCAAGTTTAATTTCTTCTACTATCTTAACAAATTTCTGATTAATCCAATCTTGGGTCTCTGGAACAACATTATAATATGCATTCTGAGTGTCAACAAGCATTCTTGTTGGAGCATATTTTTTTGTTGTATTTAAATGTTCAAGAACTACACTTCTGTAAAGTTCTTCGTCCATATCAATAGGAGTATTCCATTCAGTTTTAAGTATCTTATGAACTGGGTTCCAAGAAAGAATATTATATTTTTCGTCACTAATTATTTCAAAGTTAATCATAGAGTAGGTATTTCAATTTTACACAATATAAAATAAGAATTTGTAGATGTAATCGAATTCACACAATTGGTAAAGTAATTAGTAGAATAATTCTATACATTGTTAACATTAAAAAGTTCCCAAAAATTATATAAACTACCCTTTTGGGTAGTTTATATGTAATATAATCGGTGTAGATTTGTATTAACAAAAATTAAAAAGATAATATCATTTTAATTTTTCTCATTGTTGAAATTTAATAGGAACACCTTATTTATACTATGATTCTTTACCCTTTTTTCAAAGTATAAATAAGGTGTTTACATATAAAAACGGCTATCTAATTTATTTAGATAGCCGTTTTTGTATTATGTGGTTATTCACTTACCAATCAATAGGGAAGTAATCTTTTAAGAATTTCCCAGACCAATGTTTACCTGAGTTTATTCCATCAATGAGTGGATCTAAAACTCTAGCAGCTCCATCAACAATATCTAATGGTGGTTGGAAGTCGTGTTCCTCTTGTTTCTTTTTAGAAATTTGAGCAGGATCTTCATCAGTTACCCAGCCAGTATCAACTGCATTCATATAAATACCATCTTTAGCAAGCGTACTAGCAGAAGTATGAGTTAACATATTTAGTGCAGCTTTTGCCATATTGGTATGCGGATGACGGTCTTCTTTATGGAATCTATGGAATTTCCCCTCCATTGCAGACACGTTAATAATATGCTTTTTACCTGTATTGTCTTTCTGCATTAATTTACCTAGTCGGTTACATAACACAAAAGGTGCAATAGAATTAACCAATTGAACTTCAACCATTTCAGGTGTTTCAATTTCGCCAATTCTTAACCTCCAAGAGTTAGTTGTACGTAAGTCAACTTGTTGTAAATCTGCATCTAATTTACCTTCTGGAAAAACTTCTTTAGTAGCAATAGAATTATCAAAGCTATATGGAATCTGTGATAATTTTGCTGATGCTCTAATACCAATACCTGGTTCAGAAGTTGACCATTTTACAGGTAATCTTCTATTTTTTGCACTTTCACTACCTTGAGATAGATCAGAGAGTTCATTTAAGCAATACTGATGTTCAGAAAGCAATGTCTGTGTATCAGTAGGTAATGCTTCAAAAGGCATTTCCTCTCCAGCCATCATGTGTTCATAAAAGCCAGAAGGTCTACGAACGGTTTGTGCAGCATTATTGATTAGAATATCTAATCTACCGTACTTTTGCTCTATATAATTACAGAAAATCTCTACAGATGGAATATGTCTTAAATCCAATCCATGAATTTTTAAACGATGACCCCATTCTTTAAAATCTTCTTCTTTGGCAAATCTATTTGCTGAATCTACAGGGAATCGGGTAGTAGCAACAACAGTTGCACCTGCTCTAAGCATAATTAAAGTAATGTGGTATCCAATCTTTAATCTAGAACCAGTTACTACTGCTATTTGACCTGTTAAATCTGCACCTTGGAAACGTTTTGCATAGTTAAAATCTCCACAATCCGGGCACATCTGATCATAAAAATGATGTAACTGTGTATATTCTGCTTTACAAACATAGCAGTTCCTTGGTTTTGTCAATTTTGGCATCTCCTTAGGAATATCAAGAGATTCCAATAATTTTGGAGCGACAAAAACTTGTGCTTCTCTAGCACTTCGAATACCCGTTTCTTTACGAGCATGCTTATTTCTTTCTTGCTCCTTACGTTTTTGTGCTTTTCGTTTATCCTTTCTACGACTTTCGTATTCTTCTCTACTTGGTCGTGTTAAACGTCCAGCAGCTTTCATTAAAGCAATACGATTTTGTTCAGGTAATTCAAAAAACTGATTTATATCGTCTAGTAATGTATTAATAGTAGAAACACAATTCTCTACATCGCTTATACTTACTATTTGTTTGTCCTCTTCTTTCATAACTTTTGATAGATATGCAAAATTTGTCGCAATATACAGAATTGTTCTAATTGAAATCGTTAATAGTTTTTATAAATAGACTTTATTAGTAATCATATAATTCCAGAAGTTATAAATACCTTATATTTTTCTTTATATCACTTTTATTAGTGTTCCTTTTAAAGAATTTACCGATTAAAATACGGATTCAAATAGTAGTTAATTCAACTAAATAAATTACATTTAAATAGGAATTATTTGTTTAAACAATAAACTGAAAATACTAACTGTTTTTTTGATCTAATTTATGAACAACCTTAAAAATACAATCACACTTCTTCGTATTCCATTCTCAATCTATTTAATGCCTATCTATTTTTTTGCATTAAGCCAAACTAGTTTGTTGAATACAAGTAAAGCTATTTGGGTGTTTTTTCTTTTACATCTTCTAATTTACCCTGCCAGTAATGGTTATAATAGTTATATGGATAAAGATACTGAAAGTATTGGGGGACTAGAAAAACCACCAATGAGTACAAAACAATTGTATTGGGTAACATTAGGGATGGATATAACAGGTTTATGTTTAGCATTACTATTTGTGAATACTGTATTTACGGGGTTATTATTTGTATATATATTAATGTCGAGAGCTTATAGTTCTAAATTAATCAGATTAAAAAAATTCCCAATACTAGGTTTTCTTACAGTTTTCATTTTTCAAGGATTCTGGACTTTTTGGATGGTTTTTGAAGGTGTAAAATCTGGAAATCTTAATTTTTTCTCCAATTTTCTTCCTTATGCTGCAGTGGCATCAAGTTTTATGATTGGAGGAGCATACCCTTTATCTCAAATTTATCAGCATAAGCAAGATGCAGAAAGTGGAGACAAAAGTTTGAGTATGCTTTTGGGTATAAACGGAACATTTTACTTCGGGACGGTAATGTTTACTATAGCAGGGATATTACTTTATTATTATTTTGAAAAAACAACATTTGTACATTTTTATGTTTTTGTGGTTGCTCTTTTCCCATTAATTATATGGTTTAATTTATGGATGGCAAAAACATTAAAAAATAAAAGTGCAGCAAATTTTAAAAACCTTATGAGAATGAACAACACTTCTGCTTTATGTATGAACGGATGTTACATTCTTCTTGCGGTTTTAAACCATACTGATTTATTTCAGTTATAAGAGAAAAATTAAGAATGACATACATACAAAATATAGCTACCTCATCACCAAATAATAAACATTCTCAGAGTGATTTATTGGCTTTCATGCAGTCAAGTACAACAGATGATATGCACAGGCAACGTAAATTATTGAATATTATATATAAAAACAGTGGGATTGAACATAGACATTCTGTAATTCCAGATTTATATAAATATTTCCTTAACACAACGGTTCCAAATGTAGAAGATAGAATGGATCTTTTTGAAAAAGAAGCCTTACCATTAGCTGTTAAAGCAATAAATAAATGTGTTACAAAAGAACAATTACAAAAAATTACGCACATTATTACAGTTTCTTGTACTGGAATCTCTGCGCCAGGTTTAGAAATTGATATTATCTCGGCATTGGGTTTATCTAATAAAATTGTTAGAACAGCGGTCAATTTTATGGGTTGCTATGCAGCTTTTCATGGTTTAAGAATTGCAGATCAAATATGTAAATCAGATAATACAGCAGAAGTGTTAATGGTTGATGTAGAATTATGTTCTATTCATTTTCAGAATGAAACAGATGATGATAATATTCTAGCCAATTCTTTATTTGCAGATGGTGCAGCTGTTGTTCATTTATCATCAATAAAGAATAAAGATTCTAAATTTGAACTTGTTGGTTTTGATTCTCGATTGGCCTTGTCTGGAAAATCAGAAATGGCTTGGAAAGTGACATCTCTTGGTTTTAAAATGAGGTTAAGTAATTATGTTGCTGATATTATAAGAGATGATATTAAAGGTTTACTTGATGATGTAATTGAGGAGAGAAAATTAGATAGAGGAAAATTAAATTGGGCCTTTCACCCGGGTGGTGTGAAAATATTAAATACCATTGCCGCTGCCATCGGAGTTGATAAAAGTGAACTCCAAACATCATACGATGTGCTTAAAGAAAATGGTAATATGTCGTCTGCAACAGTATTGTTTGTATTAAAATCTTTACTAGACAAGCAAACTAAAGGACCAATTTTCTCTGCAGGTTTTGGACCTGGTTTAACAATGGAGGCAATGACATTAAATCAATTATAAATTATGGATTTAGGACAAAGAAGCAACCAATTGGAATTATTGGATAGAGATGACATACCTGAATTAGATTTACATAAAAATTTAGATGAATTACATACAATTAATTCATTATTAGGAGGGTATAAGGTTGTTTTAGATGGGTTATCAGAATTACTAAAAGATGACAAGCATGTTTATCGAATTCTTGATATCGGTTCTGGAGGAGGCGATACTCTAAAGGAAATCTATAAAAGATTTGGATCAAAATATAAATTAGAATTAATAGGAGTAGACCTTAAAGCAGAATGCATTGATTATGCACGCAAAAATGTAGAAGGTTTACCAATCAAATTTATCCGTTCAGATTATAGAGATATTATAAATGGTGGCGATCAATTTGATATAATTATTACAAATTTATTCTGTCATCACCTTAAAGATAAAGACCTCATATTTTTATTTAGTTGGATGAAAAGAAATGCAACTACCGGATGTGTAATTAATGATCTCCACAGGCATAGTTTGGCTTATTATAGTATAAAATACCTAACTACTTTTTTCTCACGATCGTACTTAGTAAAAAACGATGCTTGTTTATCTGTAGCACGTGGTTTTTCATTGAATGAAATTGAATACTATTTGGAAGCGGCTTTGGTAAGAAATTATTCTATAGAATGGAAATGGGCTTTTCGTTGGCTAATTATTTTAAAAAATGATTAATATTTTTGATGTAGTAATAATTGGAGGTGGTCTTGGTGGATTAACATTAAGTATTCAAATGGCTGATTTAGGTTGGCAAGTACTGTTAATTGAGCAAAAGAATTATCCTATGCATAGAGTCTGCGGAGAATATGTAGCAAAAGAAGCTTGGGGTTTCCTTAACAGAATTGGTATTGATGCAAACGCACTACAATTACCAATAATTGATAAACTCAAAGTTAGTGCTGTTAACGGAGAATTTTTAACTTCTACTCTTACCTCTGGAGGGAGAGGCATAAGTAGGTTTTTACTCGATGATTTATTGTATCAAAAAGCAATTGAAAAAGGTGTTCAGGTAATTACTAATACAAAAGTTTTAGGGGTTCAGCAGATAGCCAAAAGGTGGGAAATAGAAACTAAAGAGAATATTTTTAAGTCTAAATCTGTTATCGGAGCATTTGGTAAAAGATCTAATCTTGATAAATTTTTTAGAAGAAAATATTTAGAAGAAAATTTAAAGAACACTCGTTTAAAAAACTTTGTTGGAGTAAAATATCATTTAAAAGGAGACTTACCTTCTGATATAATCGAACTTCATAATTTTTCTGGTGGTTATTGCGGAATTTCAAAAATAGAGAATGATTTGATTTGTATGTGCTTTCTAGCAAAGGGAAGCTATTTAAAAGACGCTCATTCTTTAGAAGAAATGGAACAAAAATACCTTTCGAGAAACCCCTTTCTCAATAAATACCTTAAATATGAAAGAGTTTGGGATAAACCTTTAAGTATTGCTAAAGTAGATTTTTCACATAAATCTATTTCAGAAAATACTATTCCTATGCTAGGTGATGCTGCTGGATTAATTGCACCACTATGTGGTAATGGAATGACTATGGCAATGCAAGCATCTGTTTTCTTAACACCTCTAATGGATAGTTATTTAAAAGAAGAAATTTCTTGGGAGCAGATGACAGATATTTATCACAAGACTTGGCAATCAACTTTTGGCAAAAGATTATTTACAGGACGAATTATTCAGCGTTTTTTTGGGAATTCTCTAACAACAAATCTATTAATTAAGCTTTTAAATAATTCTTCTACGTTAACCAAAACATTAATTAAGAGCACTCATGGCGAGGTTTTTTAATATATTAATAGCACTTATTTATATATTTTAGCATTTTTTTTACACCTCTACTTAAATGTTACAATGTACATTTATAAAATGTGCAAATTCAAGAAATGATTTTTTGAATTAATGAATTATGATGCTTCAATTATCAAATAAAAAATATACTCTACCAATCGTAGTAATCACGTTAAGTTTCCTTTTTGGTTTCTCAACATTAGATAATACTACGCCTAGTAATAAAAGAAAAAAGCCTAATATTATTGTAATAATGTGTGATGATCTTGGCTATCAAGATGTAGGTTTTAATGGGTGTTTAGATATTCCCACTCCAAATATTGATAAGATTGCTAACAATGGAGTGAAATTTACTAATGCTTA
The DNA here is from genome assembly GCF_018736065.1 of Flammeovirga kamogawensis. Classification (GTDB taxonomy): domain Bacteria; phylum Bacteroidota; class Bacteroidia; order Cytophagales; family Flammeovirgaceae; genus Flammeovirga; species Flammeovirga kamogawensis. Next base: position 288,214 of record NZ_CP076129.1, on the reverse strand, counting down.
TGTATCGTATTCAGTATGTGGTCCATCAAGAGCCGGTTTTATTACAGGAAGATATCAGCAACGTTTTGGTTTTGAAAGAAACCCTCAATATAAAACAGAGGACCCAAATATGGGATTACCAAAAACGGAAAGAACTATTGCGACTACGCTTAAGGAAGTTGGCTATCATTCAGGCATAATTGGTAAGTGGCATTTAGGGGCACACAAAAGTAATCATCCATTAAATAGAGGTTTTGATGAATTTTACGGTCACCTTGGTGGAGGACATGCTTATTTTCCTGAGTTATTAACTATTAAAAATAGTTATGGTGCTGATTTAGAAGAACCGGATAGTTACAAAACATGGATTATGAAAAATCATACACCTGTTAAAACTAACAAATATCTTACTGATGCATTCTCTGATCATGCTTCAGATTTTATAAGAAGAAATGGAAAATCAGATGATCCTTTCTTTTTGTATTTATCTTATAATGCTCCACACTCACCTTTACAAGCATCAGAAAAATACTTAAAACGTTTTGAAAACATAAAAGATAAAAAGCGTAAAACGTATGCAGCAATGGTTAGTGCTGTTGATGATGGAATAGGTCAGGTTCTAGAAGAATTAAAAAGACAAGGTATAGCGGAAAATACAATTATCTATTTTTTATCTGATAATGGAGGGCCTGAGCCAAAAAATGCTTCTAATAATGGTGTATTAAAAGCAGGTAAAGGATCTGTATACGAAGGTGGTTTTAGAGTACCTTTTGCAATGTGTTGGCCAGGAACTATAAAGGCAAATCAGACATTTGATAAAGCCATTAGTTCTCTTGATATTTTTGCAACTGCAGTGGCTTTATCAAGTGCACCAATTGAAAAAGATAAACCTTTAGATGGTGTTAATCTTATTCCTTTTGTGACAGGAAAAGACAATGGTTATCCTCATGAAGTTATTTACCTTAGAAAGTTTGATCAACAAAAATATGCTGTTCGCTATCACGATTATAAATTGATTAGAAATTTAGCGGATAATAAAAATGTTTATGAGCTCTATAATCTATCAACAGATATTAGTGAAACTAAAAATATTAAAAATGAGCATTCAGATAAGGTGCAACAAATTGAAGAACTAAGAATCTCTTGGGATTCAGAACTAATTGATCCTGTTTTTATGGGGTTAATTCATTCTGATTATTGGATCAAGATGCAAGAGAAAAAAAAGAAGAATAAAAATAAACATTTAAAATAGATGTTCTAAGTTAGTTTGTGATGAAGAAATGCTGCTCTACATTATTTATTACAGACTAACACTTTTAACATTATACATTAAACAGCGCGCTACTTAATTTTTTTAGACTACTACTAAATACTTAAGCTCTTTGTATTTAGGTAATGTATTAACAAAACAGATTTATGAAACGAATTACTATTATTTTATGTATTGCTTTATTAACTAGTTCTCTAGCTATTGGGCAATCTACTTTTTATGTAAGCAATGAAGGGAATGACGCCAATGTGGGAACAATTGATCAACCTTTTGCTACAATAACACAAGCAATTACTACAGCCGCAGAGAATGATATAATTCATTTACAAGGAACGCTGACAGAAAATAACATTTCTGTTACTAAATCTTTGACTTTTATTGGGGATAATGCTTCTACTTCTATAGTACAAGCACAAGAAATTAAACCTTCTAACACCGTGGAAGAGGCTATTCTTAACAATAGAATATTTAATATTACACAAAAAAATTTAGTAGTGAAATTTAAGCTTCTAACACTACGTCATGGTAATATTAGAGGAACTTATAATGATGAACAAGAAAAGTATAATTTAGCAGGAGGTTCAGCTATTTATAATAATAACGTAACATCAACGGTTGAAATAGAATACTGTAATTTTATAGATAATTATTCTTACGGGCAAGGAGGTGCATTAACGGCAAAAGGTCCACTAACAATAAAAAGTTCTGCATTTATAAACAATGTTGGATTTCATTTTGGTGGAGCAATATATTCTAATGGAAACTCGAATGACGTAACCATTGAAAATAGCCTTTTTATTGGCAACGAATCTGCATCTATGAATGGTAGTGCATTTGTAATGTCAGTAGGAAACTTAAACCTAAATAACAATACAATTGTTGATAATTATGCTGTAGGGAATAAAAAAGTAGAAGGTATTGAACTTAAAAATAGTGCAGCGGTAGATCAATTTGTAACTATTACTAATAATATAATCTATAACCCAACAAAAAGTTATGGTGATAATGATGGAGGGGTAGACATTTTAGTAAACAGTGCTTTAAATGTCACTGCTCATCATAACATAATTAGTGCTACAGATGATGAAAACCTAATTGATGATACGAATGTAGCAATTACAAGCTTAGATGATCTTGCTTTTGGAGCTTTAACAGTGGATGAAACAACAGGTTTAATTTACTTGCCAATTTATGATATCAGTATTGCATTAGACAAAGGTGATCCTATTACAGCAACTGACTATGACGCATTTAATACTGATAGAAAAACAGATGAAATTCCTGATTTAGGAACATTTGAATTTGGGCAGAATGTTATTTTACCTCCCTCAATTAAAACAGGAGCACACCAAAATTATGCTGAGAATAGCGGATACTTAAAAATAGATATTATTGCTATTGATGCAGTAACATATACAATTACTGGTGGAGACGATAAAGAGCTTTTTTCTGTAAATTCAGAAGGTCATCTTTCTTTTATTAACCAACCTTCTTTAGATCATATAAATGATAAAAATACTGATGGAGTATATGAAGTTGATGTAACAGTAACAGGAGCAAATTCAGGTGAAATAACTCAACGTTTTTATTTAGCAATTACACATGCAGAATTAAATGTAGTAATGATTGTCTTAGACGATTTGAACGATTACATCGGTATTATGGGGGGGAATATGCAAACAAAAACACCAAATATAGATAAACTTGCAGACTCTGGTATTCTATTTACGAATGCTCATAGTAATGCCCCACTTTGTGACCCATCAAGAGCTAGTTTTTTAAGTGGTATTTTGCCTTCAACCTCAAACCATTTTGGAACAGGAGCATCAAATTTTAAAAATAATGAGACATTAATTAACTCAAAATTACTTTCTCAATATTTTCAAGAAAATGGGTATACAACTTATAAAACAGGAAAAATTACACATAGTGCCGCAGGTGAAAATAAATTTGGTTACGATTATTACTTAGAAAATACACATGACTATGGACCTGTTGCTTTTAATGGTAAATCTGGTGTTCAACATCCAGATAATACGCTAGAAATGGGAAAAGAAGGAGGAAGTTTAGATGGAACATTTGGACCTCTATCAAATATTCCTAACGTACCTTATGTGTCTGATGTACAACCTGGTTTTAACGGTTGGTATTCAACTACATTAAAAGAGAAATTTGAATATACTTCTGATGAAGAACGTTCAAAAATGCCTGATGAGAAAAGTGTTGAATGGATAGAACAACAAATCAAACAGTTAGATGAAAAAGACAGCAAAAACCCATTTATGATGTCAGTTGGTCTTATTCGTCCGCACTCACCATTTACAGTTCCTGATAAATATTTTGAACAATTTCCATTAGAGGATATTGAAATACCTGCATCAATATGGAACGATCTTGACGATACTTCAAATAAAGATGGTAGAGGACAATCTATTTTTAATGCCTTAGAAAATCAATATACAGATAGACAAGAAGGGATAAGACGTTATTTACAGGGATATTTAGCGAGTATTGCTTTTGCAGATGAAATGGTAGGTAGAGTTGTAAATGCAGTCGAGAACAGTCAATATGCAGATAATACAGTAATTGTACTTTTTTCTGACCATGGTTATAATATGGGTGAAAAAGATTATGCTTGGAAAAATAACTTGTGGGAACATGCTACAAGAGTTCCTTTAATTATTAAGTCTCCAATTCATAAAAATACAGCGGGTCAAAAGTCGCATCAGCCAGTATCTCTAGTAGATGTTTACCCCACTTTAAAAGACCTTTGTTATTTGACGGGAGATAATAAGAAAAATGAAAAAGGTGCTGATTTAGATGGTCATAGTATGAAACCTTTCTTAGCAAATCCATCAGATGGTACTTGGGAAGGAGATGAAGTAGCTTTAACGAGTGTAGGTAATTGGTATTTCAGATATAAAGATTTCCATAATTACGCACTAAAATCAAAAAGATTTAGATATATCTCTAATTACGAACAAGATGATGAGTTATACGATCATAATTATGATAAAAATGAATGGTTTAATGTAATTGACGAACCTGCCTATGCTGAAGTTAAAGAGGCTATGGAGAAAAAGTTAAACGACATTTTATATAATAACTTAGAAAGTGTAGATGAATTAAGTGATTTCTCAAACGTTATTGATAGTCATAATTTTGGCCCATCTACGGTACAATGGGGTAATTCTATAACTACCGATCCTAGTTTAATTGAAAGAGAAGCAGAAGGGTATGCACATATTACTTATGAGGTAAATGATTTACATGGTTTTTCTGTCGATTTTTGGAATACCTTAAACGGTAGAGATTTAGAAGACAATGGGAAAATAGTTTGTCTATATTCAGTAGATCAAGTAGTATGGGATACTTTAGTAACGAAACAATTTATAGGTAACTACACTTGGGGAAATAACTTAGTAACATTTAGTTCTAGTGCTTCTTTACCAAAAGATATGAAATACCTTAAGATTTCTTTAGAAGGAAATGGTGTTGGTTTTGATAAAGGTAACCTAGGTAAAGTAAGGTTTTATACAAATAATAACGAAGTCCCTTACTTAGGAATTGATAATATTTCTATTTCAGTTGATGAATCAATATTTGAATTAGAAGAAGGTCAATTAAAACCTAACGGACCACTTTTACCCGAAGTTTCTGATGAATTTACTACCACAGACAAATTTTATTCTAGAACAAATAATTTGAATTTCACGAATGATAATGGTATTTCTTACAGAGGTGATAAGAATAGAATGTTTAGAAATGATAACCAAGCAGGAAGTATTATTTATGAAATAGAAGACCTAGAACATTTTAAAATTAATGTTTGGGAAAACCATTCAAAGATAGCTAATACAGCCTTAGATATAGAACTTGTAGATCATGGAATAAATGTATATGTGTCAGCAGATAATAATACTTATACTAAAATAGAAACAAAACAAGCATCTTTATATACTAATGATATTGTGTATGAAAGTGGTGAAATAGATGAATGGAGACACTCTCATGAATTTGCTATTATTCCAGAAAATGCTATTCCAACTGATACTAAATTTGTCAAAATTGAAATAGTTGACACAAATGAAGAAAACAATTCTGGATGGAATTTTCAAGTTGGAGGAATACATTTATATGCTAAGACTTCTGTAAGTTCTGCTAAGTTAGAACAGACAATATCAATTACGACTATAGAAGATAAGGTAGTTTCTGATGAAGCATTTACTATTGACGCCTCAACAACTTCTGGCCTTGCCTTAATTTATGCAATTGAAGGCCCAGCAACGATTGAAGGAAACAAAATTACATTAACTGGTGAAACAGGAGAAGTAAAAGTTACGGTTACTCAAGCAGGAAATGCCATGTATGAAGCAGCGTCAAAAACGGTTACTTTTAATGTAATAACAGTAGATGACCCAACAAAGATGGATCAAGTAATTACTATTTCATCTATAGGTGATCAAGTTGGTGTGCAAGTAATTAACGTTTCTGCTACAACAACTTCTGGTTTAACTTTAACTTATGAAGTAGAAGGTCCTGCAACGTTAAATAATGAAACAATTACTTTATCAGGTGAGGCAGGTGAAGTGACAATTACAGTTACACAAGCAGGTAATGATGAGTATAACCCTGCTTCTGCTAGCATAACTTTCACTGTTACCGAAACAAACGATCCTTTAGCAATTGAAAATGAATGGGAACGTAAATATGTATTGTATCCTGTTCCTGCAGAACATACAATTTATATTAAAGGTGTAAATTCATCTACATCAGTTGCGATATATAATGTTCTGGGGCAGTTTGAATATTCTACAATTTCTACTGGTAGAGTAGATGTTTCGAGTTTACCAGCGGGTGTTTACATAATGAGAATAAACAATGAGGAATCTATAAGGTTTCAGAAAAAATAAATGAAGTAACTAAAGGATGAATATTATGAGCAATATTCATCCTTTTTTTTACACACATTTACAGTGTATTTGATATAAAATGAATGGTATGTTATTTTTAATGTAAAGATTTTTTGAACTGAATGAAATAAACATGTTTACAAAACCAATAAATTTCCTAATCATTTTTTTTCTGGTATTTACAAATACTAATGCTACTCCGCCAGTAAAAACAAATAAAACAACGCCACCTAATATTATCATTTTTTTAGTAGATGATATGGGATTAATGGATACATCATTACCTTTTGCTATTGATGGAAATGGGAAATCTATTGTGCATCCATTAAATCAGTTTTATAGAACACCAAACATGGAAAAGTTGGCAATGCAAGGCACAAAATTCACTAACTTTTATGCACATAGTGTTTGCTCACCAACAAGAACTTCTTTAATGACAGGTCAAAATTCTGCTAGACATAAAGTAACCAATTGGATTAAATCAGAAGAAAATAACAAAACACCTTTTGGTCCTAAAGACTGGAATTGGAATGGCTTAACAAAAGAAAACGTCACATTACCAAAAATTCTTCAAGCCAATGGTTATAGAACTATACATGTAGGCAAAGCTCACTTTGGACCTTACGGTAGCGAAGGTGAAGAACCTATGAATTTAGGATTTGATGTAAATATTGCTGGGAGTTCAATTGGACAACCTGGTAGTTATTACGGTAAAGACGGATTTGGTCATATTGCAGGTAATAAAGCGAGAGCAGTTCCAGGTTTAGAAAAATACCATAATAATGAGATTTTCTTAACTGAGGCACTAACATTAGAAGCAAATGCTGCAATATCAAAAGCCAAAGATGAGCACAAACCGTTCTTTTTATACATGGCTCATTATGCATTACATGCTCCATTTAATCCAGATCCTAGATTTATAGATAACTATAAAGATGCTGGGATGAATGAAAGAACGCAAGCTTATGCCTCATTAGTAGAAGGGATGGATAAATCGCTTGGTGACATTATTGAACACGTAAAACAATTAGGTTTAGGCGAAAACACAATTATACTTTTTATGGGAGATAATGGTTCTGATGCACCTATTAAACTAGTTGATAATTACGGAAGTTCTACACCCTTTAAAGGGAAAAAAGGTAAACATTGGGATGGGGGAATGCGCGTTCCTTTTATTACATCGTGGGTAACTCCAAGTCAGAAAAATAAAAATCAAAGAAAAATACCTGTTGGAATAAATGCCACTCAAAATCAAATTGGAACTGTAATAGATATATTTTCAACGGTGTGCGAACTATCAGCAACAGAAATACCTGAACAATATATTACAGATGGTTTTTCTTTAAAAACTCAGTTTAACGGGAAAGAGAATAAGAAAAGAACAAATGAGTTTATAAATCACTTTCCACACAAGCATAGGTCTAGTTACTTTACGAGTTTTATTGATAACGATTGGAAAATAATTTACCATTATCAAATTAAAAAAGGACCAAAATATGAATTGTATAATATTAGTAACGATCCTTATGAGACAACAAATTTAGCTACTGATAATCCAGTAAAGTTGAATGAAATGATGGTGAAATTAGAAATTGAGTTAACACAAATGGAAGCTTTATATCCAGAAAAAAATGGCACTCCATTAAGATTAATAATTCCACAACAGTAGTAATATAATTAGCTATGCAAAGCTTATTTTTACTAATCCAAATTTAATTGATCAATTTTGTACTAGTGTTGAAATACTGAGTGCTTATATCACTTTATTTAAATGGGTAGATTGCATTTATTAAATAGCAATTCTATATTTTTTGATTTCACTGACATGAATAGATTACTTATTACTATCCTTTTTTGTTCCTTTCTTTTTGTTCATGATAACTATGCACAAAAAAAGAAAGACAAACCAAATATACTTTTTATAATGTGTGATGATCTTAATGATTATCAAGGAGTATTTGGAGGACATCCACAAGCTAAAACACCTAACATTGATAAATTAGCAAAATCAGGTACACGTTTTCTTAATGCTCAATCTAACATTCCTGTTTGCCAGCCTTCTAGAAATAGTTTATTTACTGGGGTTTATCCTTCAGCATCTTCAGATTTTGGTTGGACACCACATTTAAAACAGAAAGTATTAAAACATAATAAAACATTTGTACAAGTCTTAAAGGAAAATGGTTATTATACATTGGCTTCAGGTAAATTAATGCATGCTAACGAAAAAGAAGTATGGAACGAATGGGGGCTTGATATTAAACATAATTATGGACCATTTTATTATAATGGCGACAAATTAGCTGCACATCCTTCGGTTCCTGCTCCCTTTAATAAAATTGGACCAATTGATGGATCGTATGGTAGAATTTCGGAAATGCCCAATCATAATGGGGAGAGAGGTGTTCCTGGTTTAGTTGAAGGGTGGAACATGAAACCTGTTAAATACAACTCTGACAGTGATAGAGATTTATTATATGATGAAAAGCATGCTGAATGGGCAGTCAATAAATTTAAAGAATTTGCAAATACTAAAACTGAAAAACCATTTTTTATGGGGATCGGATTTGTAAGACCTCATACTCCTTTACATGCTCCAGATAAATATTTTGACATGTTTCCTTTAGATAAAATCGAGTTAGATAAGTGGACTGCAGATGATACGGATGATATTTACTATCAAGAAATATTCGGTACAAAAGGTAAAGGTTCTAGATATTATAGAGATTTATTATCATCGTATAATGGTGATAGAGAATTAGCATTAAAAACATTTTTACAAGCATATTTAGCCTGTGTAGCTTTTGTTGATGCTCAGATTGGAACTGTACTAGAAGGTTTAGAAGCTTCTGGACTTGCAGACAATACAGTTGTAATTTTCACTTCAGACCATGGTTGGCAAATGGGCGAAAAAGAGCTACTTTTTAAAAATACAGTGTACGAAGAGGCAACAAGAATTCCTTATGTTATAAGAGATCCAAAAGCAAAGAAAAATCAAGTGGTAACGCACCCTGTAAGTTTGGTAGATCTTTACCCAACAGTGTTAGACTTTGCAGGTATTGAGGCCTCTAATTTAAAAGCAGAAGGTGGTGCAGAATTAGGAGGATATAGTGTTATACCTTTCATAGAAAATCCTAAAACAAAAAAATGGGAAGGACCTGAAGGAGCTTTAAGCGTAAAAGGAGTTTGGGGAGCAGTATCTAAAAACTTTAAAGTGAACGAGCAAAATTATTCATACAGAACAGAAAAGTGGAGGTATATACATTACACCGATGGTAAAGAAGAATTATACAATCATTTTACAGACCCTTATGAATGGAAAAATGTTGCATCAGATAAAAAATATGCTGAAGTAAAAGCGGATTTGAAAGCACAAATGGAGACCATTATTAAAGTGAAATTTAATGATATTGTAAATTAGGTTCTTGATAAATGTAATGAATAGCTGCGGGTTATAAATCTGCAGCTTTTTTTATTTGTAAATTTAGGGGTGAATTATCAATTGATTGGTTGGTATAACCGTAGTTGTATCTAAACTAGTCGGTGACTCCTCAACAGTGTCTTTAATCAATTGAATTTGATTTGGATCTTTTGGTAAAATTGAAGGTGTCTCTGTACAAGAAACTAAACCAATAAGAAGGGAAATACAAAATAATGCAGCTCTCATAATCATATCATTTAATAATAAAGAATGGTGGTTCTCTCAGTTGATATGGTGGTGGTCGCATGGAATTGATTAATATGATTTACTTGGTCATGTTTCACATACAAATCAATAGAATTGAGCATTTTAGTTGATCTATTCTTGCAAGATTTTAAATTTCTTACAATGTAATATCTTGTCTCGTATTCTAATTTTATAACAGTACATCTCTTAAAATAGTTTACTTTTCATCTCTTTTTTCAGTTTAAATAAATGAAAATAGCTGTTTTAAACCTTTAAATTCAATTTATATACAGCGTTTATTTTTTAGCTGAATAAAGAATATTGGTTTATAAATGTGATTATACAGTTAGAATAATACATTTACACTATTACAAAAAAGGTTGAATTAGACTTTTGACCGATCTATTTTTTTATCATCTTTATTTTATGGATATACTAGAAGGTGATGAGAAAAATGTATTTGAATTTTTCTCTCAATTACAACAGACTTATGGGGGAAATTGGGATGGTGAAGAGTTATTGATCGATTCAGATGATTTTGGTTTTATCAATTCTGTATGCTATAATTTTCTTGAAGACATAAATATTGGTGTTACTTCTTTAAAATTAAAAAGAGCATTTGTTTATAATAATAGAAATGGACAAGACGCAGATTTTATAGGTATTCGAATAGGCTTTACAGGTAAATTTGAAGGTGATAATGCCACAAAACATAACAGTAGAGAATGTATTTATATCTATAATGGCAACCAAGAATTCTCTATTACATCAGAAGAAAACTCAGCCTTAAAATGGGTTTTTATTCGTTTCCCAAAAGATAAATTTCATCTATTGGCAGATAATAGTAACACGGTTATTACGCAGTTAATGGAAAATAAAATGCCGTGGTTTTATTACAGTTCTTTATTGCCTGAAATAAATGTTTTAGTAAATGATATCTTTAATGTGATGCATCAAAAAGATATTCGAAGAGGGATTTTTTTAGGTAAAGCAATTGAGATATTGACCATGTTTAAGCGTGTTTTAGAAACAAACAATCAAAAACACATTGCTTTTAATATCCATCCTTCTGATATAAAACAAATGGTTATGCTTAAAGATCAATTATTAGAAGATTATACTATCCAGCCTAATCTTAAAATTTTAAGTGAAAACGTTGGGATGAGTTTATCAAAACTACATAGAACATTTAAAAAAGTATATGGAATGCCAATTCTTCAATTTTTTAATAAGCATAGAATAGAAGAGGTGGATAGACTGATACGAAATACAGATAGAACTTTGGTAGATATAAGTGATGTGTTAGGTTATACACATTTATCACATATGAGTAGGACGTATAAAAAGCATTTTGGCTATTCTCCTTCAGACGTAAAAAAGGCCTAGAAATATCCTAGGCCTTTAAATTCTACGAAAGCTATTTATTTACTTAAATCTGAATTCTTATACGAGTCAATCAAGTTTAACTCAACGTTATTTAGTATTCCTGTGTACTTAGAATTTTTAACGTTATAATTTTCTGTAACAGCTGTTCCTGAATCTCTACCAATGTCAAGGGTTTCATCTAAAGAATATAAATTAGGGAGTGTTTTCTCAATACGCCCATTGCCTGCTTTTTTACCATCAAAAGACAAATAAATAGTAGCTGGTGTGTAAGGTTTCTTTTCGTCCATTATAACCTTCGCTTCTATTTGTTTTGTACCAGATGGCACTTTAATTGATGATTTTATTGAGTATTTATCTACCGCATTACAATATTCATAATACACATATCCTGCTTTATCTACTCTAAGAGCAAAACCTCCAAATCTACCTCCTTGGGTTATTAATACGCCTTGATTTCCTTTTTTATATCCATCTAAATTTGCTTTTAATTCATACGATTGGAACTTAGTAAAAGGAGTAGCACCCTCTGGTATTCTTAAGCCATTTGGATATTTAAACGCTGTAAGGCCAGTGGTTAAAGAAGGTCTAAAAGAAGATCTAAAACGTTCCGTTCTACGGTCATCTATAGGTAATGCATTTGCTTTTCCTGCTTCAGCAAAGAACATATATTTCATGTATTCTAGTTTAGCAGGGTTCTCTTTTGCTAGGTTTTTTGCTTGAGAAAAATCATCATTTAAATTATATAATTCCCATTCCATATCTGTAATTTCAATCGCATCAGACGACATAGATGTCCAAGGCACGTTTCTCATTGCTCCAGCCCACCATCCATCGTGGTAAATGCCAAGGTTACCAAGAATTTCAAAATATTGAGTGGTATGTTCTTCTAAAGCATTCTCGTTATTAAATGTAGCTACTAAAGATTCTCCATCAATTGGTTTCTGAGGTGCTCCATCTATTTCTTCAGGCATTTCAATACCAGCAACTTCTAATAAAGTAGGTGCAATATCTGTAACATGCGTAAATTGTGTCCTTACTTCTCCTCGAGATTTTATTCCGTTTGGATAAGATATGGTCATAGCATTTCTAACACCACCTAAATGCGAGGCAACTTGTTTTGTCCATTGATATGGTGAATTTACTGCCCAAGCCCAAGCTGCTGGCATATGGTTAAAATAATCTTCAGAACCTAAACGGCCGCTTTCTACTGCTTCAACTTTATCTTCCCATTTCTCAGGAATTCCGTTAAAGAAAGCCATCTCATTCAATAAACCTTCTACACCACCTTCTGCAGAAGCACCGTTATCTCCGGCAATATATACAAAAATGGTATTGTCTAATTTACCCATTTCTTCTATAGAATCACGCAAACGCTTTACCTGTGTATCGGTATGTTCTGTAAATGCAGCAAATACTTCCATCATGTTAGCATACACCTTTTTTTGTTCTGAAGTAAGGGATTCCCATGCAGGTAAAGAAGCAGGACGGGGTGTTAATTCTGTATCAGCAGGAATAATCCCTTTCTGTTTCATATTATCGAAAGCAACTTCTCTGTACACATCCCAACCTGCATCAAATTTACCTTTATACTTCTTGATATAATCTGCAGGAGCTTGATGTGGTGCGTGTGTAGCTCCTGGAGAAAAATATACAAAAAAGGGCTTATCTGGTGCAATAGCATTCACAGATTGTACATAATTAATGGCTTTATCAGCCATATCATGTGTTAAATGATACCTAGAACCGTCTACATTTGTTGAAGGTGCTTCTATTCTAGATCTATTTTCTACTAATGCGGGATGGAATTGATCTGTATCTCCACCTAAAAAACCATAGAAATAATCAAAACCTAAATCATTAGGCCATCTATCAAAAGGACCTGTAATGGATGCTTCCCAATCTGGTACATTATGATTTTTACCAAACCAAGAAGTTGAATAACCTTCTTGTTGTAAAACTCTTGCAAAAGAGCCTACTTCTTTAGGTAACATCATGGTATAACCATCATTACCAGTACCTATTTCCATAATAGCTCCAGTTTCTGCTTCATGATGATTCCTACCTGTTAATAATGCAGCTCTTGTTGGTGAACATAAAGCAGTTGTATGAAATCTAGTATAAGTAAGTCCGTCGTCTGCAATCTGATCAAAAGCAGGCGTGTTTATCTGACCACCCATATGTCCCATTTGAGCATACCCTACATCATCTAACAAAACCAATACAATGTTAGGAGCTGATTCTAAATTATTTTCTCTAAAGTTTAATTGAGCAGGTTTTGAATCTTTAGACTCATGTACTGTTAATCCTTTTACTTCTTGAGCATTTGATAAAAAGGGTTGTACAGATAGACAAAGTCCTAATAAAATATTTCTTGATTTCTGTAAGCTTTTTGTAAACATATCCTTTGTGTTTGATTATGTTTCAAATGTCATACTTTTAAGAATGAAGCCTTTTCAAAAAAAAAGCAAGCTGTTGCACAAAAATGTCAAAAAGTAAGTCTGGGATTATTTTCTATACTAATCTGTATAAAACAGGCCTAATTATAAGTATCTGTTAGATAGTTAGTTATAATTAAAAATTATAAGATACACCATTTTTTAAAGTATAATTCAATTGATCAATAGGTACATAAGGTGCATTATCATACCATAATGTGAAAGAGTTTTTAAAGAATAAATTTTTAGATATACGAAAATTAAGATTTGCAATACCGCTAATTCTAAACTCTTCTATAGATGTATATTTGGGTTGGAAATAGGTTGTTAAATTGAAATATACATTTTCATTAATATCAGTTCTATATGTAAAATAAGCGTTAAATCTAAAAATAGAAGGGTGGGCTTTTGTAGTAATTGTAGCGTCGTTAGTATATTCTTCCCAATACCATTCTTCGTTTTCATAAAATGTACCTGCAGCCAATACAAAACTATTTTTATCTTTATTATACACAGACCATCTTAAATTACCACCAACAAGAAAACGTTCTTGCATACCTTTAACCTGATCGTATTGAATTTGTGTAAAGAGTTCGTAAGACAACTTATGGTCTTTCATCATTTCCGCTCTTGCATGAACATATCCATTCTGTAATAAATTAAAACCTTCAGAATTTAGATAGGAGATATCTCCAATTAAAATATAATCATTTGCTTGCCCTACATGAGCAAGGTTTGCTTTAATTCCTCCTCCTTGTGTTTTTATTTGTTGGTTAATTAATTGATAAGTAAGTGATATACTTCCAACCCAATGTGAAGAGTCTCCAGCATCTAATCTTGATTTCTCAATATTTAAAATTTGACCTATTGATGAATAGGAAAGGAACAGAAAAGGTAATAAAAAGTATAGTTTGCAGTTAGAAGTCATGTTATAGATAACGTTGATAAAAAAAATTCAACTTAGTGACTGCAAAAATATAAAATAGAATTGATTTATGTTAAAAACATTAAAAAGACTTTTATCAATTACCTCTTAAATTGACTATTTTTTTCTAAAAATATTTATTTCAAAATCAATAGTAGTCTCAAGTGTAGTTAGATCATTTACTTTTTCAGATTTCTCTTTAGAAGAACTATAATAATAAGGTGTCATTCTGAATAAGTTCATAATATCCTTATTATTATCAAGGTTTAAAGTAAACGTAAGAATGTCATTTTTTTCTAGATCAAAATACTCACCTTCCAAATTTCCAATCTTACTATCGTGCTCTTTTGCTTTATCATAAATAATATTTGCAAGACCTGATAAATGCTTTTTATTGGGGGTTACGGTAATTAGAATTCCATCATCTTTTAAAATTCTAGAAAATTCTTTTACATTGATAGGAGAGAAGATTGAAATAATACAATCTGTAGATGTACTTAAAATTGGTACATTATTAATACTAGCTACAAAAAAGTCAATTTCTTTGTATCTTTTTGCAGCCAACTTGATAGCATCTTTTGACATATCAAAACCAATAAAATTAGTTGTATTTTCTACTAATTTATTGATAGCATCCATGTAATAACCCTCGCCACAACCAGCGTCAACAATAGATAAAGGAGATGTAGTGTTTTTGTATTTTAGGTTAATAAGTTGAGTAACTCTCTCTACTAATGGAAAATAGGCACCGGAATTTAAAAATTCTCTTCTCGATGCAGACATCAATTTATTATCACCAGGGTTCTTAGATTTTTTTTGATTTGATAGAAGTAAATTCACATAACCTTCTTTGGCTAAATCAAAAGAATGACCATTACTACAGTGTAATGTTTTATTTTCTTTCTCTAATTTTTCATCGCAAATAGGGCAAGATAAACTTACTGAATCAAATTTCATTATTCTCTTTTCTATGGTTTTTAATAAAAATGTAATGATAAACATAAATTACCATAGTTAATAAGTAATCATGTAAATAAGGATGAAGATAAACTGACCTTCTCTAAAATGTTTTAATAAAAGCACCCTTTAAGTTTACATCAGAAGTATTTTCTACCAATTGATTTTTAAACTTAATAGCAGCATTTTTATCAGAAAAATTATTGAAATATAATCTGTAATAATCTTTACCGTTAACCAGAACTTTTTCAATATATGTTTTTCCTTCACCTGTACTTTGATATTCTTTTGCTTTAGTTAAAGTAAAACTTAATAATGGATCAGAAAAAACTTGAATACTATACCCCTTTAATGTTACTGTTGTTAAATTGGAAGTATAAATTGTATTGTAATTTAATGATGAAGAGGGGCTAATCTTTAATTCTTTTATAAATGCAGCTTGAATATTTTTATCAGATAAATGTTGTTCTTTTAAAGCCAAAAGCTGTTTTTGTGCATAGGCTTTATCATTAAATCCACCTAAATAAAGTCTATACCATAATTTGTTATTAATAGTAATTTGAGAAATTTTAATATCAAATTGATTGTATTTTTCTATGCTTTCTTTTAATTCCTGAAACGAAGGTTCTGATAATAACTGAATATAGTATTTTTGAACAATCACTTCTTCAAAATACTTGTCATAAATTACTCCTTCTTTTAATAATGAAGTTGAACTATTATGCAAGATTGTTTCTTTTGGAGGAGTCAATTGCTGTTGTAAAACCTTTCCCTTTGATGAATTAGTGATTCCTAGTACATAATCAGCTGCGGGTGCGTTATTACCAAAATAACCAATAATAGGTTGTGACTCCATCATAGCAACATAGTTGTATAAATCGTTACCTGTAATAACAGTTTTCTGATCTTGCATTACTCTTAATCCTTCAATTAATTTATAGGCAAAAGGGGAGTGGCTACCTTTAATTCCATCTAAAACGGGTTCGATACCACCTGAAGTTAAAACAGTTCTTGTGGTTAATTTTAATTTTTTTTGTACATATTCTTCAGCAGATAATGATGAATACATACCTGTTGATTTACTACTCCTGTATTGTTTTAACTGACTATTAAATGCACCACTAAAGCAAACATCCATGCATAAGAAAATTTGTTTGGCAGGTAATTTATTTATTAAATTATTGAGTGTTGTATAAGAGATATATGTTTTTCTGTTTGGATCTTGACTTATAGGTTTTGAATCTTTTGTAACTAAGAAACCATCATCAAATATTTTATCATCAAAATCTCCGTGTCCTGCAATAAATAAAAATAATCTATCAGAAGGTCTTAATATACTATGGTAGGAAATAAGTGTTTGTAACAACGAGTTCGATGTTGGATTACGAAGTATTTGAACGTCATAGTCAAAATCTTGTTTTAAAATTTCTCCTATAGTTTCAGCATCGTAAATTGGGTTATTTAAATTAACCCAACTAGGTTTTCCATCGTAAATATCACCACCAACAACTAAAGCAAATTTTCTACTTACAATAGGTTCAGAGTTGTTAGCTGAAGTTAAATAAAGTCCTCTAGTTTGTGCATTTGTAATTAAAATGCAGAGATAAAATAAAATAGTAAGTACTAGTTTCTTCATTAAACGTTTTCTTAATAGCATAGTTAAACAATGTAAATATAGAATAATATATAAAAGAATGTAGGTAGAGGTGAGTAATTAAATAATTGATTAATTAAAATTGTCAACTTCTATTTAACATAATATATATTATATAAATATATAACTATTAATAATTATACAAACATTAGATCATCTAAAATAGTGAGAATTTGTTCAATAATAATTTTAGGAAAAAAACAAGGAGCTCTCATTAAGAAAGCTCCTTTTAAATAAGACTAATAATGATTAGCTATTTTAATACGCAAAATACCAAACATCAGACATTTTTTCATTGCCTCTAGAAATGAAAAAATAAGGTTTTCCACTAGCTGATCTTTCATTAGATATAATGAAAGTCTGTTCATTAAAATATTTTATTATTGCCTCTTGAATTTTTATAAGATCTTTTTTCACGCCCCATTTTTGTTGTTGTGGCGTTAAATTTTTTAAGTCTAGAATAGTATTATAATTAGCTATATCAAAATCTGTTGTTGAATAAGCTATAGCCGACGATGTATTTTTTAAATACATTTTATCGCCTTTAAAAGACCAATTACTTTGACTTACATTGAAAATATTTTGAAAATAGAAACTTACTTTTTCATTAGTACCTACCTCCAAAAATTCACTTTTAAAAACTATAGTAATCGAATTCTTTGATTTTATAGAATTGACAATAAATACTTTATTATTAGGTGATTCCCCAAATATATTCACAAAGTTTCCAAATGGATTTTCTTCAATTGGTAAATCATTTAAGACAATTTGTTTTTGATATTTATAATAAGACGATAACGATCTTTCAAAAGATTGATACTTATTAAAATCATCTAAACTATTGCCGTTTGTAAACGAATAAGTGGTATTATAATAACTAATAAATTCAATTTCTTCGTTTTTATCTGTGTAAAATTTTAAATCTCCATTTACTTCTTTAAAATGAATTTCAGAAAAATTAGTAATACCAATTTTTACAGGATTTTCCAGAATAATTCCATCATTTACTAGAGTAAAATTAGTTTTTACACCACCTTTATCTAATTGTTTCATCGAAAAATCAATAGAAAAACTTTTTTCTACATAACCATTTAATGCGACATAATCAAAACGGTATTTACTTCCCTCTTCTATTGCCTTTGCAGCAGCTCCAAAAAGTTTAATTCGTTTTTCAAGCTTTTTTGTTAACTGTGGATCAGCTTCACTTAATTCAACTTTTGTTAGTGATCTTAAATCATCAGATACACTTTCCAATTCAAATGAATTTTCTGTTTTATTAATGAAAAATTCATATTCTGCTTTATTAGAAAATTTCACAGAACGAGAATAGATATTATGGAAAGAGCTAAAATTATCAAAAACAAGAACTGGTCTTTGTTCATAATCAATTCTATAATTGGCTGTATCTATTTTTAATGACATGTCACCAATAACTACAACCTTATTATCTTTTAAAAATTTAAAAACAACTTGATAAGTTTTTTCTCCTTCATTAGGTTGATAATTCATGAACCACCCATCTTTACCTGCAATAAGTGATGTATTTATCTGCTCAGATGCTTTGTTGATTCTTGCCTGAGCTGACTCTTCAAATATTACTTCTCTATCTTTATCGCATGATTGAAATAAAACCATGAATAAAGAAACTATATATATATATTTCATAGGTTATATTATTTATAAGCTTTTTGAACTTGATCTCTTAAGGCATCTAAATCAATACCCATTACATCTTTATAATGTGCTCTACACAAGTCTAATTTCTTTTGAATTAAATCATGTCCCTTTTTACCTGAGTTGTATTTGTTGTTAAAATCAGTTTCAGACATAGAAACATAAATTGACACTGTTTCAGCATAATCTTCTCCAAAAGAAAGAGAAGCATAATTGGTAACAAAACCAGATGCAATTGCGTTTGCTTCACTCACATTTAACCATGCCTGACCATTATAACTTTTGGGAGTTACTAATCTAAAATCTTTTGGTAGGTTGTAACTGTCTTCTAAAATATGTACAAATTCATGATGTAATGTACCTACTTGACGATTTAACCAAGATCTATTTGATAGATCAAAACTATTCAGATCAGTCAAGGTTATTCTAGCACCAGATTCAGCATAACCTAGTGTTACCGATCCATCGCTAGAGTATAATTTACCTCCTACATAGATAAGTTCAGCTGGTAAATTTTTGTGTAAAAACTTTTTATTATATTCAACATCTGAAGAGGAATGCAAGTATGTCTGAATCCAAAATTTATCTACCATTTTAGCTGTAGGCTTTACTATGTCTAACTTTACAGGTGTAGTTCGTTTATTAAATTCTACAGAGTTAGCATCCCAATGGTAATTAGTTCTCAAACCATAAGGAGTTGTAAATTCATCATGTAGGTATTTATCTAATTCATTTAATTCTTCTGAATCACTAAAATCTAACTCAATGTGTTCTTCTTCTTTTTCACATGAAAAACTGAATACACTAAGTATTAAGAATATATATATATGTTTCATTATTGATCGATTTAATTTTTGTCTATTCCCTTTTCTATTGCAATTTGTGGTAATTGGTAAGCCCATTTTTTATCACCAGCAGCAAGAGTATATTTTTTTCCTTCACCATCAATATGATTGATAGTTACATAATCTTTCAGCTCAGATTTATTAGAATATCTCTTTAGATCGAAGAAACGTTGATCTTCATCAAAAAATTCTTTTCTTCTTTCCTCAAGAACGAAAACTAATAGCTTATCTTTTGTTGTTAAGGATGTATACTCAGGGTATTTAGTATCCATAAAAGTGATTACATCTGCCTGAGTTAAGTTGGAAGTATATGCTCTTGGGTCTTTACCATTTTCATACAATGAATTTGTAAGAATAGCATTAATATCATTCATAGAAGATTGAAGATTACCATTCAACATTAATTGTGCTTCAATTCTATTCAAAATAACTTCTTCATTTCTTAAAACACTCATCACATAGGTAGGATAACCAGAAGTAGCAAAAGCACTTTCTTTTTCAAAAACTTCAATAAATTTTAATGATAAAGTCACATCATAACCTTTCTTAATACCTAAAGGTTCTCTACTATCCATTATACTTCCTTTAGCAACAGTAGGGATGTTTTTTTTAAATAATTTATCCTTAATTTGCATATACGGGTAATATAAAAGCACTCTATTTCGGATTGAAATTACTTTTGTAAGTAATAAATTACTTGGATCATTAGAGTCGTTAAAAAATATACCATGAGCACTAAAAGAAGGTTCTTTCATCTTCATTTTATAGTCCTTCAATACAAAGTTATTTCCTAAAGCTTTATCACTATATTCAATTACTTTTTGATATTTTTTTTGATATAAATAAAAGCGACTTGCGAATGCTTGAGCAGATTTTCTATTAAAATGATATTTTGGTGCAGAGTGGTTACTGCCATCCAAATCTATTAAACCTTCTATTAAATCCTTTTCAATATGTGCTATAGTTGCCTTCATAGTTTCTCTAGAATAAGAAATATCTGATGACACCTCAGGTTTATTTGCATAAGGAATACCTTTAGAAGAAAGGTTACTTTGTTCAAAAGGCAAACAAAAAATCTCAAGTAATTTAAAGTGCCAATAAGCTCTCGTAATTTTTGCCTCTGCAATGATATTCTTTATCCTCTCCTTTTCATCAGAGTTTTTTGGAGTAAATTCTAATGCTGATACAATTACTTGATTAGCATGTGCAATAGCATTATAATGAGACTTCCATAAAGCAACAGGTGATGTGTAATCTTCATCTCTATAATCGTAATTGAAGATAAATGAATCATGAACACCTTCATTGTAAGAACCTGATCTAATAAATGCAGAGTTATCAGATGCATACTCCGTAAATCGAGCATCTTTATTTGAATACGCCTTCGTTAAAACCTCATTGATTTTTTCAATGCTGTTTAATTCAACTCTATTATCTGGTACAACATCTAGTTTTTTATCACAAGCTTGAAATACACTAGTTGATAAAAGAATAGATAATAATATATATTTTGATTTCATAATTCTAGAAGCTTACTTTTAATGACATAGTATATGATCTTGTTGGAGGTAATGAAACTCCACCAGCAACATAAAATTCAGGATCTCTTCCTCTTAATTTTTCATCAGAGTAAAGCATAAATAAATTATGTGCTTGGAAACCTACTGATGCGTTTTGAATGTGTACTGATTCTAACATTTTAACTGGTAACTGATAGTTTAGCGATACTCTTTTTAATTTGATGAAATCACCATTTGCTACTCTATCCTGTGATTTGTTATACATTGCATACGACATATCTCCAGTCTGTTTGTAATCATATTTCTCTCTTTTTGACATGATAACAGGAATTCTAGTTCTCTTTTCGTCACCTAGTACAACCCAACGATCTCTCATTTCTGTATCAAAAGAGTTTTGATCATTGTATTGATCTTCAACTAAATCACCCAATCTAATTTTGTTACCGTATGAATAAGAGATTAAGAATGAAAAACTCACATTTTTATAATTAAATGTATTGGTAATACCTCCAAAGGCAATTGGATTTACAGTACCTTCAAACTTAAGATCTTTAAGGTCTCTAGTCTGTAAACTTACGTTTGTAAGACGTTCACCTTTAGAACCAAGAATTATAGGTTTACCTTCGTTGTCTAAGCCATCAAAATTATAAGAAAATAAGGCATTAGAAGGGTATCCTTGTACATTACCACCTAAATATCTTACCGCTTCATTTGCATTAATTTTATATGGAGATGTAATTACTTTACTTTTATTTAAGCCCCAATTGAATGATGTTACCCAACCAAAGTTTTCATTATCAATATTTTTTGTATTAATTAAGATATCAAAACCATAAGAATCTAAGGCTAAGCCATTATTATATCTTTTTTCTTTACCTCCTACTCCATTAGTTGGTACCCATCCAATTAGATCGTAAGAGTTTCTTTGATAATAATCAACACTACCAGAAATTCTACCCTGTAAAATACCATAGTCTACACCTATATTAAACTCTTTCATTTTCTCCCATGTAAGAGACAAGTTCGCTAACTTATCTATTTCAGAATAAACTTCATTGTCAGATGTTTTTAGTCTTTGCGTAGTACCAGAATTAATTTGTAAAGAGGTAGATGCTCCTTTAGGCATATTACCAGATATACCATAAGTAGTTCTTATTTTTAATCTATCAAACAAAGACTGATCTTCCATAAATGATTCTCCAGTTATATTCCATGCGCCTGAAATATTCCATGAGGGTAAATATCTTACTGATCTTAAATTCCCTAGTCTGTTAGAACCATCATATCTCACTGTAGCACCAACAGTATATCTTTCATCATAAGAATATGAGGCATTTGTAAAAATACCCCAGAAATTATCTATTGTAGATGATAACTCATTGGGTTTAATACCACTTGCTATGTGGTATTGCGTTAAATATGGATTAATAATAAAGTTGTTACTTCTATCAAATTGAACACCAAAATTTGTATTCGTTGAATTATATCTTTTTGTAGATTTATATTCACTACCTGCTAATACACTTAATGCATGTTTATCATTAAAAGTATTCATATAGTTAAAGCCTGCTCTTACGTAATTGTAATGCATCTTATTACTTTCTTGTTTTAGAATACCTCCATTATCCAATATAACATAAGGATCAGCATAAGGATCATTTAGATCTCTATATAGTAATTTATTGCCCTCACGCATTGTCTTTGTTTGATTTGCCTGATAAGAAGCAACTTGGTTTGTATTTGCATGAACACGTTGTTCAGTAGACGAATAAACCCTTCTTAGCTGAGTAACCATAAAAGCACTAAACTTATCATTAAAGTTATATTTCAAATTATTCTGAAATGAAATATCTCCTACTTCAATTATTGCTGTGTTATTTGCTAACTCATGTAAAATATTAAAGTCAGCATAATTTCTTCTTGTATAATCATTTATTCCAATACTTCTACTTGTGGTAGCGGCATAGTTTAACGGATTAATATCAAAAGCTCTTGTGTATACATTGTTGTATGAGTCGTAAATTCTATCTTGAGAACCCGGTACTTGTTGATCTCTGAACGAACCTTTTAAAGAGAAACCAACTTCTAATTTATCAAATAAGGTAAAATCAATATTACTTGTCGCGTTATACTTTTTTACATTATCTGCAATAGTTCTTCCTTGGTCATCATAAAAACCTACAGATGTATAGTAATTTACTTTTTTACTACCACCTCTAATATTTAAGGTATGTTGCTGCGAAAAAGAGTTCTTAAACAGGTGGTCAAACCAATCTGTGTTATTTTGAGATGCCTTTTCTAAATAAGCACCGTTATAAGGATTAGACCTATCCCATGTCAACTCTTTTGAGTTTAATTTTGTGTACATTGAATTTACAATACCTCCATTTGGAGAAGTTGCTGCAGAAACTACATCAATCCATCCTTTGTCAATCATTTCTAAGAAAATATCCATTTCTTCTGATGAAGACATTTTATTAAATTGAGAAATTGAAGGCTTTTCATTAATAGTATAATTACCTGAGTAACTTACTCTCATAGAACCGTCTTTACCCTTTTTAGTATTTACAACTATTACACCGTTCATAGCGGCAGCACCGTACATAGATGTTGCTGATGCATCTTTTAATACATCTATACTTTCAATATCATCAGGGTTTAAACCGGCTATAGATGATCCCAATAAAGTTTCTAAATCTCCAGAGGAAATATCACCATTAAGCTCAACAATATCTTCTAAAACAACACCATCAACTACCCATAGAGGTTGGTTGTTACCGTTAATTGAAGCATTACCTCTAATTCTAATTTTAGGAGATGATCCAAATGTTCCGGAAACAGAACTTACTGAAACACCTGCAACATTACCTTCTAATGATTGTGATGCATCTGGTAAGCCGCCAACTTGAACATCTTCCATAGAAAGTGTTTCTGCAGAACCTGTAAACAGATTTCTATCAATTTCTTGATAGCCAGTAACGACAACCTCTTTTAATTGCTGGCTGTCTTCTTCTAAAGTTACATTGAATGTTGTTTTATTACCCACAGGAACCTCTTTTGAGGTGTAACCAATAAAAGAGAAGATTAAAATATCTTCTGGTTGAGCGTTTAGAGAGAACTCTCCATTGTAATTTGTTGTACTACCTGTTGTAGTCCCTTTAATTTGTATCGTTACCCCAGGTAACGGTCCTAATTTGTCTGTTACTACACCCGTTAGTTTAGCACTATCTTGTGCATAAACGCTAACAGAATATAGCAAGACGACAAAAAATGATAGTAATTTGTTAATCATGCTTCGATTGAATTGAGATAAGATAAAAAATAGAGGTCAAATTGAAGTTTGTTGCGAAATCTTAATCGTTCCCCATATATTTTTATGATATATTAAAATAATTAATTTCTATTTTATGACATTTTCAAAAGAATAATGGGCGAAATAACACTATTAATAAGTGTAAACGTCATTTTTTGATTAGAATATAAAATAAGTATGACTAGCTACAATCAATGTTAAAGTGTTTATATACAACACATTAAAGATAACATTACTGTTGTATCGACTTTTAATAATTTTTTTAGATTTTTTCACTTTTATTAAAAAATGAACTCTTATAACTCTCTTTATGAATTGGTTTTAGAATAAAAAAAGGTTTTCATCAAAAGCAATAAATACTTGTATACTCTTTTTAAATAATCCAATATTTCAATAAAAAATCAATAATTTATTAAACAATTGATTAGTCATCTGATTTTTCAATATTTGCATTTTAGATTATCATATTTAATTCAGAATACTATAATTGATTATTAAAATATATGTTGAATTAATAAATTATCATTGTAAGTTTACTTCAATAAATTGGACATGAAAAAATCTCTTACAATTATACTTTGTAAGAGATTTTAAGAAGTTAAGTAAATTAGACTGTTTTGAGTAACTCTAAAGCTGATTCAAAATCATAGTTACTAATTTGTTCCCCTATTGAAGTCAATACTTCCTTCTGTTTTGCTGAAAGATTTTGAACAAGTAACTGCTCAACTATTTTCCCAGCATCAGGGTCGCCTGATGCTAATAAATCATTCAATTCTTTTAATGAAGAAGTAATATCTATTTGAGCAGTTTCATTAGATTCAACTGCTTTTACTTTAATTTCTGTATCCTTTTTGTGTGCATCAAAATAATTATTGATCACCATTATAGATTCCATTACTTTAAGTATAACATCTTCTACATATTCAATTTTATAGCCTTTTGCGTATTTAATTGAATGTTCTAAAGTTTCAGCAGAAAGTTGAACTTTAGCTATACCCAAGTTTGCAGCAACTCCTTTAATTGCATGAGCTTCAGCTTGTAAACCTTCATAATCACTATTTGCTGCTAAATTAGATAGGGTTTCTTTAACAGTAGATTGTTTTGATAAATACTTCTGTAATACACTAATATATAGTTTAATATTACCACCGCATCGTTTAATAGCATCTTCCGTATTTATCCCTTCCAATTCTATTGTTTGCGGTTCTTCTTTAGATATTTTATTCTTTTTAGGCGTAGAGTATTTTTCTGGATTTTTTGCTGTAATCCATTTCCCTAAAGTGGCGAATAAATGACTATTTTCAATAGGTTTAGCAATATGATCTGTCATTCCAGCCGTTCTTGCTCTATCCCTATCTTGTGACATAACATTTGCAGTCATGGCAATAATCGGTAAATCTACAAATCTTTCATCGTCACGAAGTACAGTTGTTGCTAAATATCCATCCATAACAGGCATTTGAATATCCATTAATACACCTTCATAAGGTTCACCACTTTCGTAGGCACTAATTACGGCATCAACTCCTTTCTGACCATTTTCTGCAATATCTATATAGACACCATATTTAGCTAAAATTTCTGAGGCAATCATCTGATTGATCTCATTATCTTCTACGAGTAAGATTTTTGCACCAACTACATTCTTAGGGAATTCAATAGCATTCTTGTATTTGGTTTTACTAGCAAAACCAAATCGCGATAACAAAGTATCTAATAGTTCTTGCTCTGAAATAGGTTTAACTACGATACCAGAAACATCTTCTTCTCCTAATTCTTGTGTTAACTCTTCTTTGTCATGAGCTGTAACCATCAAGATATCTGTAGCAGAATGAATTTTTGATAATTGGCGGATTCTTTTAGTTGTTTCAACACCATCCATACCTGGCATTCTCCAATCCATTAAAATAAAATCGTAAGTCTTGTTATTGGTATCAATTAAATTTAACGCATCTTCTCCACTGTTGGTAATATCAACTTTACATCCAAAGTTATCAAGGTACTTTTCTAGAATAATGCAAGATTCATTGTTGTCATCAACAACTAAAACTCTACTACCAATTAGGCTTCTTATTTTATAAGGCTGATTGGCAACGATTGAGTTTTGATTAATTGTACCTACTTTAACAGAGAACCAGAATGTAGACCCTTTTCCATATTCAGAATCTACACCAATTTCACCACCCATTAAGCTGACTAATTTTCTGCAAATAGCCAATCCAAGGCCTGTACCACCATATCTTCTGGTAGTAGAGGTATCTGCCTGATTAAATTCTTTAAATAGATTAGATTTTTGATCTTGTGTTAAACCAATACCCGTATCTATAACTTCTACAAGTAATTTAGCATCTAAAGAAGCAGATTGATTTAATGAAATTCTTAACGTAACACCTCCATTGTTTGTAAACTTAACCGCATTATTTAGTAGGTTAAGAATAATTTGAGACAAGCGTAAAGGATCACCTTTAAGTAATTGAGGTATTGTATTGACTAATTCTAAGTTTAATTCAATACCTTTTTCTTGTGCTTTTAGGCTTATTACATTTCTGATATTCTCTAAAACATCATCTTGCAAACTAAAATGAATAGATTCGATATCCATCTTACCAGCTTCGATTTTTGAGAAATCTAGAACGTCATTCACTATACCTAATAAACTATTTGATGATAAGTAAATTTTTCTGAGATAATCTCTTTGCTTGCTATCTAAATCAGTATCTAACGCTAAATTTGTAAGGCCCATTATGGCGTTCATAGGCGTTCTAATTTCATGGCTCATATTGGCCAAGAACATACTTTTTGCAGTAGCTGCTTCTTCAGCTAAAAGTTTTGCCTCTCTTAATTCCTCCTCTGCTACTCTTCTTTCGGTGATGTCCATTATGATATCAGCAAGATACATCGGTTCACCTTTATCATTTTTAACCAAGAAATAGTTTTCCATTGTAGATAGATGTCTATTCTTGTTTGTGATCATTTCTAATTCTCCTGTCCAATGACCATCTTTCATGATACTTGGAAGCATTTCATTTTCAATCTTATTTTTAGATGCTTCAGTATAATATGATTGAATGTTTTTTCTGTAAACGCTTTCTAATTCATCTTCGTCGAGTAATTCCTTTAATGCATCATTTACATACACAATAGATTGATCTTTCATGTCTGCCATACCAAATCCATTTGATGATGAATCTGCAAAGCGTCTAAAAATAGAAAGCTCTTGTGTTCTTTTTTCTACCCTAGAATCTAACGTAGCATTCAGTTCCTCTAGTTCGTTTAATTTTTCATTTAGCGTAAGGTTATTTTTAAATAGGTTTTTATGTAACTTTCTATTATTTCTAAATACTAAAAACCAACCAATTATTGCCCCTATAATTGCTAAAATAACACCCGTTAAATCGAATTGAATTCTATTTACTTTTTTATCAAATACTCTTTTAATTTGCGAACCTAATTGATCTGAAAATAAAAGCATTGAATTGGCGTAAACTTCTTTTTGCTTTAAATATTCGTTACTATTTAATAGCGCAAGCGCTGCCCCTGTTTCTCCTTCGTTTATATGAGTAAAAACTTGTTCTTCTATTTCTATCAGCTTTTTATTAGCACCACTTGTTTGGTTAAGTAGCTTTCTAATTTCAGGTGATTCTTCTAAAACAAGAACATTTTTGATTGCATCATCTAATTTTTCTTCATAAACTCGGTACTTCTTTTCCCATTGCGGGTCACCTGTAAATGCAGCTAATTGTGTTGAAGTTGTTAATACTTCATCGTAATAAATAATTTGTTTTTGTAAGGACGAAACTTCCCAAATTATATTATTTTCTGTTTCAGAATCAGCATAAGAGTTGTACAATTCCCAACCAAAAAAGCCAAAAGCTATTCCGGTTAAAAGAGATGCTAAAACAAAAAATATTGTTTCTCTTAAATTTTTATAATCGTGTTCGATTAATAATTTTTCGGGCATAATATTAATAATTAAAAATTAACGAGCACTACCGTACCTAGAGTCAACATAAGAAAGCATTTCACTTGGTTTTAGTGATTGACTTGAGTTCCCCATGCGAACATAAAAAGCTTCTTCACCATCTCTAGACATAAAAACGGGTCTTGGAGAAGGATCGCATTTTATTACCAAAACTCTTTGTTCTTGTATAGTATGCATGTTTGAATGAACACATTGTGCCATATCAGCACCAAGATATTCTCTTAGTAAATTATGCCAATGTAACATTAATTTATCTTCGTTTTTAAAAGCATCATTTTTTAAACCAAGAGCAACACCTTCATCGTCTACACCAACAAAAAGATAACCTCCAGTTCCGTTTAAAAATGCCGCAACACTTTTAAGACATTGGTTTTCCATTCTGGATTCATTCTTTTTTGTGTAAAGATTAAATCGTAATGTTGATTTAAACTCAGAAGTTTCATTCTCTCCTACTTCAATAATTTTTTGAAGTTTACCTTCATCTAAAACCTGAAGAGAATCATTTTTTAATTGCTCAATTTGCATTTTTAGCAATTGCTCTTTTTGAGCTACTGCTATACGAGTTTTAATTCTCGTTTTTACAATTTCCGGATCAAATGGTTTGGTAATATAATCAGATGCTCCTAATAAAAATCCTCTTTGCTCATCTTCTGGTGTAACCATAGAGGTTAAGAAAATAACGCCAATATGTGCAGTTTCAGGATTTGATTTTAAAATTTCACACACTTCATAACCGTCCATTTCTGGCATCATGATATCAAGAAGAATAAGATCTGGTTGTGGAGTTGATTTTGCTAAATCTAAAGCTCTTTTACCGTTTAATGCAATTTTGATTTTATATTCATCTCCTAATAAACCACGGATGATGTCAATATTTTCTGGAGCATCATCTACTACTAGGATACAAGGTTTCGTATTTGTCATGTTAATTTAAAGTTCTGGTTAAATCGTATAGGTTATTATGATAAACAGGCCACAAAGATATAACTATTTGAAGAATATTATCAATTATTAATCAATAAGATGCTAGTTTGAGAGAGGCTATTTAAATATAATGAGTATTAATCTAAATCGGCAAGATAATTTTTACCTTTATGGAAACCTTCTGCCATCATTTTTTGCCAAACAAAGAGTGTCATAAAACTATCAGAAAGAGAATCATGTGCATTGTCTAACAGTATTTTATCTTCTAAAGTTAATTTGTCGATAAAATGATTGAAAGCCGTAGAAAGTCGTTGCCATTTATAGTTATTGTACTTGT
Source organism: Flammeovirga kamogawensis (assembly GCF_018736065.1). GTDB lineage: Bacteria > Bacteroidota > Bacteroidia > Cytophagales > Flammeovirgaceae > Flammeovirga > Flammeovirga kamogawensis. The sequence goes on along the minus strand of NZ_CP076129.1, from coordinate 258,433 downwards.
CGTTCCACTCCTTTTTTATTTCAGTAGAAAAAACATTCATAGCACAATACACCCCCTTAGCATTGGTAAGGTCTAAATAGGCCATATCAAATGGAGCGTTATAAATAATAACATTTTTATCTTCAATAATATCATTGATCATATCTTGCATGGCAAAGTCATAAACTGGTGCATCTCTTACCATTTCTGGCGTTATACCGTTTACCGCCATTGCTTCAGGCCATGTCTTTCTAAATTTTGGTTTGATATAAGTACTTAAAAGAATCTCACGCTCATCGTTTATAATACTTAATTGTAATGCTTCATCTACACCAGCATCTAAACCTGTAGTCTCTGTATCTAAAACTATAAAGTCTTTTTTGATCTGAGGAATTGTATCTTTTCTCTTCGCTTTTGTTTGTATATGTTGGTCGTGAAGCATTTTATTCTAAAATACAGTTTATAAAATTAAAGCTTAAGCAATATAGTTTTATTTTTTTTGAGTTTATAAAACTTTGTCTCAAAAAGAGGAATTAGAGAAGTAATTATTTAATTCAAAAGTGACAATCTATGATTGAAAAGTTATACGAATTCGATAAGTGAATACCTACTTTTGTATAGTCATAAAATAGTAGACAATTATAATAATAACAGTAGCTAAAAACCGCCTATTATAGATAAACACTTATAAATGGGTTATTAAGTGTATTGTAGAGGTGTCTTTTTTTGAAGACACCTCTTTTTATATTAGTAATTTTGAGCTCCGATAGGACAACCTAAAACTATTGAATTAGTAAGTGTAATATTACTGAAGTTGGATGCTTTTATTCCATTTTGAAATTGAGGATCATACATTTCAGAACCATCAGCCAAATACAATGACCCAACAGCTGTTACATTAGAGAATGTACAAGATGTAATTGGTGTAGCTCCTGCATTTTTAGAAGTAGTTGATTCAAAACATTTTGAACCACTAATATCTGCTGCTAATTCATTTCTCAATACATAGGCAAATTGTACATTACCGGAATATCCTGCATCTGTGTCAAAATCATCATCTAAAGTATTGTAAGCAACTATATGATGTAAGTTTACATTTCCACCAAACCATTCGTAGGCATCATCTCCTGCAAAAGAAGTAATAATATGGTCTATTTGAGTTTGATCTCCAATACTTCCTAAGGTTAGCGTATTTATCTCATTACCTGGAGAAAGTGCTATACCTGCATATTCTATACGTACAAACTTTAGCGTTCCAGAATTATCGTGTGGATCATTGCCACCATATTGTCCGTTACCTCCTGTAGCATCAATACCTTCTATGGTAACGTCATCTCCTTTATTATTAGGTGCTCTACCTAGTAAAACCAAACCTCCCCAATCTCCTCTATCTCTTTGTCCAACTGGTTTTGTAGAAGTAAATACAATTGGTTTATCAGGCGTTCCTTCAGCTAAAATTTTCGCTCCTCTATTAATAATTAAAACGCCCGGTTCTGTACCTCCGGTTCTGCCTGACCCGAAAATAACGGTCCCTGCCTCTATTGTTACCGTACTACCCTCTTTCACAAACACTTGACCTACTAGTAAATACTGTTTATCAGCAAATAGAGTGATGTCATTTGTAATTTCACCAGTAATTTTAATTGCTTCATTTTCATTGTAATTATAAGTTTTAGTTGAAGGATCAATCAAAAACCAATTTGAGTTAGTGTACCAATCTTTCGATGGTGATGTACCAAATGCGCCTACATAAGTTGGCGTTTCGAAAAACGTTGGAAGAGCTGTATTTAATTCTAAATTAGAAATAGACGTTGAAATTAATAAAGGGAGTTCATCTCTATAATTTTCTTTTCCAAATGTAGTTGAGGTGAAAACATCATCTACTTTTAAATCAGAAATTGATGTAATTGTATCTTCTTCATCTATATCAATATATGTAGCATTATTTTCTATAAATAAACAATTGATTATATCTCCAGTACCTGTTATTGCACTACCATCGTCCCCTTCTGCTGGTTGTTCAGGATTGTAATCAGAAGGTGAACTAATAGAACAAGAAGTAAATACAACGGTAAGAACGATGATTGTTTTATATAAATATTTCATTTTAATAGATTTAGAATTTCACACTTAAACCAAAAGTAAACGATGGGCCAACTTGTACTTCTCTAATTAACTTATCACTTCCATTACCTAGGTCGATTTCACCATCCATATTACCATCTTCATAAAAAGTTGCTTTAGCGTTTAAAATGTTTGCAGCCTTAAACGAAAGGTCTAATTTCTTTGTCATAGTTTTCTTAACCATAAAGCCTAAATTATGTGTTGGCATTAAGTACCAAGGATACGTTTCTTGTCCATCTCCAACTGTATACAAACTCTTACCTTGCGTATTATACATTACCGCAAAAAGCAAATCTTTGTGTTTATAACTAATAGCTGCATTTATAATATAAGGGGCTTGCCCTTGTAATGCTCTTGTAGATGTAGCCTCTTGAGATTCTTCGCTCAGTTGTACCTGAGAATAGATATAAGATGCATTAACCATTACATGGACTTTATTTAACCAATGATGTTTATTTGCACTTAAAGGTGTTGTTACTTCTAAAGATACCCCAGCCAATTGAGCCGATTCGGAATTCTCGTACGTAAACATTGGGCTTTCAGATCGTATTTTATAGGCCTTTTCAATTGGGTTATTCATGTATTTATAAAATAAAGAACCACTTACCTTTAAACCATGTATAAACTGTTTTGAATAACTAAAATCAATGTTCTGAATTTCTGTATTTTCTAATTCTGAGTTACCTGCTATATCTGTTCTCCATTCAAAATCGTAATAGGTAAAAGGAGCTAATTCTCTAAATGCTGGTCTATTTATTGATTTAGCGTATGACATCTTTAAAACACCACCTTTATCGTCTGCTTTTACATAATTTAGATAAGGCAATACATCTGTGCTTTGATTGTTGACATTAACAGTATCGCAAACTAATGTTTGATTGAAAGATTCTACCCTTACTCCTACACCAATTTTACTTTTATATGCTACAGGTAATTCTAAACCTACATATTCAGCCAATAATTTACTATCAGCGGTGTACGTATCCGTAGGCCTTGTACCGTCTATCATGTAATAGCCATTTTCACCAAAGTTCTCAGACTCAAAAATACTACCTATTTCACTTGCTGAAGGATATCTTAATTCATAATCTGTGTTATCATCTTGTGCAAATGAAGTTAGTCTACTATTAAAACCTCGTGCTGAATATTCTGAATAAACACCTGCTTTAAGTACTATTCCATTGTCGTTACCAGATAAGTTTCTTGTAAAATCAACCCTTCCAGAATACGTATTTTCTTTTAAAACAGATGCATACCTACTTCCAGCATCTGCTTTAGAACTTCTTGGAATTAATAAATAGAAATCTTCTGTTGTTCCTAGTAAACGTTGTGCTGCTGCAACTCTATAATCAGGTTCTTTTCTTGTAGTGTGCGAATACCCTGCAGCCCAATCTAATGTAGTTTGTTCATCTGCTCCTAGAACATGATGTCCATTTACACGACTTAAATACATTGATTTAGCAATATAATCTGTTGCATAAGCTACCCTTTCATATTGGTTATCATAATCTAAACCATATCTAACAGAGAACATATTATTAGCTGTATGAGAGTAATAATTAGAAAACGTAATATTTGATTTTGGGCTAAATTCAAAATTCCAATTTGAAACTAAATTTGTACTTGTAGTCTGGTTGTAAGTATAGTTATCATTATAATATTTAGTCTTAGAACCTGTTACAGTACCGTTATCATCTGTAGTATAACCTGTATAGCCATATCTATCACCATAATATGTTTTAGAGGATTTATTAAATGTAAAACCATTGACAGTAGAAACTTTTACCCTATTACCACCTAAGTCTCTTCCCATTATATAAGACAACCCCATATTTGGTAAAGCTTTTGATTTATTCACTCCCCAAACATTCTCTAATTTCTGTGCTTCTAAGGCAGCTTCATTCCTCGACATATTTTGTAATTCATCTGGAGAAGCTATATCATCAGAAAAATTTCTTTTTTCTACACCAACTCCAAAAAAATCTGCAGCACCTCCATAATTTTGAGGTGTATAGAAATCTTGTCCAGTTGTATAGGGTAAGAAAACAAGATTAACCGAAAAAGTATTAAAATTTTTATTTACAGTTGCTTTAGTATGGATATCTATAGCAGCCCCAGCAAATTCACCTGATACCCCAGCTGTTCCATTTGTATATACATTAATTGAATTCACAAAACTTGAAGGTAATCTGTTAAATGAAAAAGCTTTTGTACTTGTTTCAGTACTCGGCGCAAGAATACCATCTATATAAACCGCATTATACCTTGGTGATAAACCTCTGTATTGTAATTGAGCTTTACTATTAATTAGAGAACCCTGTTGTAAGGCTAATGTGCTAACTACTCCACCTTTTTGACTCAATTGTTTTGTATTGTATTTATATACAGGTTGCACATTTGTATTGTTCAAAGTGTCTGATTTAGTTTGAGCTTTTACTTCATTTATACAAAACAACAACACTAAGCAACTAAAACTGAATACATAACTTTTTAAGTAACTCATTATAAACTATATAATTAATATTCCTTCTTTAAACATATAATACCACAAATGTACACTCCGTTAATTGTTTAATATTGAATTAAATATTAATTATAATTTATGCTATGTTACATTCTCGTTAAGAATGTTATTACGTTTAAATATTTAGTATGACATCAACCATTATTTGAAATTATTGATTTATTCAAATAAAGTAAATTGTGTACTGCTATTGGTATTAATAGTGTAAGTATTGCATAACCTATAGGTGTATCTTTGATTATTTAACCACTTATAATAGACTATGTATAAGCACATTGTATTATGGAAATTGAAAGAAGAAGTTGAGGGTACTTCTAAAACTGAACTTTCTAATATTGTAAAGGAAAAAGTTGAAAGCCTAAAAGATTTTATACCTGAAATTGTAAAACTTGATGTAGGTGTAAATATTGGTGACTATGGGGCTTCTTTTTTTGATGTTGGAATGTACATTACATTTAATACTAAAGAGGATTTTCTTAAGTACATCACTTACAAAGAACACGATGAAGTGGTAGCATACATACAGAGCGTTATGATTGCAGAAGAGATCGTAGATTTCTAAAACTATTGATACTATAAAAAAACGGGTGAGACTATTATTAAATAATCTTACCCGTTTTTTTGTTCTATTTACTACTTTATCCAGCTACATTAATCGCTTTTGTAACTATATAGCCATTGTAATTTACTCTAACGTAACATTTTCCAGTAAGCAGAGGTAATGCAATTGTTTTAGTATCATCTTCTACCACGTACTTTCTAATTCTACCATATTTGTCAAAAATTTCTACCGAACAATTCTGGATAGAAGCATTCACTTCAATTGATAAAACTTGACTATCCATATGAACATTAAAATCATAGACACCTACTTCTTCAGAACGTGTTAACTTAATTGCAGAAGTATTCATCTTTTCACCTGCCTTCATTTTTAAGTTGCATGCACCAATATTAGGCGTTGGATCATTTGGATTAATAGGATTACCATAAAAATCAATACGTGGTTGACTTGAAACATATTTAAAAATACCTGTTCCGGCTACTGGTAAAATTGGACCTGGTTTATTAATACCTGCATTAATAATAGAGCTACCTCCTTCTGTAATAAATCCATCTCTAGAACCATTATCAGCATTTAAAAAATTCACTTTACCTTTAATAGACTTTCGATCTTGAGAAGTAAATTTATAAGCAACATCTCCATGATAGTAGTTATTACTTATAAAAATTTCCCCTCCATTGTCTTCAATTAATACTTGTTTTGTACCAATACTCCCCTTATTGACATAAAAAAGATTATTATAAACATAAGAGTTCATGCCTTTCATATCAATAGAAGTTGCGTAGGCAGAATCCATATAAATGGTGTTGTTGTAGATGTAATTATTATCCGGTAAATGATGTCCACCAGGCGTTTTACTGTTTAACCAAATTGTATGGTTACTTGTCTTCCATTTTGGATTTTTTCTCCACCCATCGTTTACCGAAACATTATATCTATATACTGAATTCATGTTACCACCAAGAATTTCAACAAACCCTCCTTCACAATCTTCCATATAATTATATTGAATAAAGGTATTTAAGTTTTCATGGTCAATATGTACGCCATGAGAATCTAAATAACCACGAATATGTAAACACTGATTGTATTGAATAACTGTATTTACACATCTCCAAGTCCAAACGGCACTACCTCTAGCAGCCATTCTTGGATCAGAATTATCGCCAGGGTAATTAAATATATTTCCCTCAATTAAACAGTTATATGTTCTAATAGGTAAAATACAAGTACCTCCTGTATGATGAAATTCATTATTTCTGAATACAAAATTGACATTAGAATTACTTTTTTCAGTTCCAAAACCTTTTGCCGCTCCTTTATGCTTTATATGTACACCTAATCTCTGTAAATTCTCAAAATAGCAATTTTGCATAACAACATCACGAATTTGCTTTACATCTCCTTCTGCATTTCTATTGGTTAAAAACGTTATAGCAGATACCTCAAGATTATTAAATGCTTGCTCTCCTTTTTCCTTTAGAACAGGTTTGGGCGCATAAACATTCCTAAAAACTACTTTATCGAAACTAAAATCTTCCATAGTAGTTTTATTTGTATTAAAAATTAAAATGCCATAGGCATCTTGCTCTCGTGCTCCTTTTCTATTACTTTTTCTATTGTTATGCACTTCAATTTTCTCAAAGTAAATATGGTCATTATTCTGTACTAGAATTGCCTCTCTGTAATCACCACCATTTTTCTCTCCTACTTCACCCGTAATAATAGGTAAAGCACCTCTTCCATAAGACGAAATTACAATTGGTTGTTTAATGTTACCAGAACCATTAACTACAAAGTGACCATCAAACCTATCACCCTTATTAAAGAAAATAGTATCTCCAGGGTGTAATTTTGTTTTAGAAATTTTTTCTAATGATTTCCAAGGAGATGTTTTCTTACCGCTATTTTTATCACTTCCTTTTGTACTACTTAAATAATAATTTCTAGGAGCTACGTTAGCTGTAGCTGTTTTATTTGCACTTTTAATAATTAGCTCATAGTCATCCACTGCTAAAGTTCCAGACCAGTTTTGATAAACAACTAACTTGATTTGAGAATTACTTCCCGAGTTAAAAGAAACTGTTGTTGTTACCCATTCATTTTCATTTTCTGATTGAAATAAATCCGTTTTCACTAGTGTAGTAGTGTTTTTATTATCTCTAACAGCAATGTATCTTTTTAATTTGGATCTTGTTTTTAAAGTGAATTCGTACTCAGTATTAGGCAGTACTTGTATATTCTTAAGTAACTGTATATTAGCTGCTCCATTAGTTGTAGTCACTAATTTCAAGAAACCATTGGCGTTTTCTTTAACAACTTTTCCGTTGACCTCTCCTTTATAACTTTTGTTATATTGAATTTTAAAACCTGTTTCAGTTATTGAAGCATCTGATGAATAATTATTAAAATTATTTTCAAATTGTATTTTATTGGCAAAACAGTTCATTCCTAGCAAGAATAAACCAATAGTCACTGTTAAGTATCTCATCATTGTAGTATTATTAAAAAATGTTCGTGCCTCAAATATAAAGTGATATAAGTGTATTTTATAAGCTTAATAGAACAAAAACAAGTACTATTTTTACAAAAAATAAATTTCAATCAATACTACACATCAAAATACTACTTTCTTTACTAATTATTTCTAATTAAAGAAGGTGAAATACCGTATTTCTTTTTAAATTTTCTACTCATATAAGACTGGTTAGTATACCCTAACTCATCACTTAAATCACTTAAACTTTTTGATGAATGTTTAATCTGATTATATAACTCATTTAAACGGTAATCATTGTACATAGCGTTAATTGATGTTTTATATACTTCTCTAAAAACCCTGTTTAATTTAGATGGACTCATGCCGACATCTTTACAGAGTTCTGACATAATAGGTGGAGTAGATAAATCATTTATAATTTTTAATTTTAACTCGCTCATTTTTTCTAAATCATCTGGATGAATAGATTTCGTTTTTTCGTTTTTTAAAACCAATTGTTGATTTAATAACATAATGATCTCGTAGGCTCTAGACAAAAATAAACAATGAGCTTGTGCTTTATTGTCTATTACATTATAGCAATCCATTATTAATGATTCAATCTTTGAATCTAAATTTTGATAGTAATATAATGGTTGTGTACTAGAAAATAGCTCATTTAATTCAAGTCCATATCTGTTATTTTCTTCATTGAAATAATTGGATGGAAAACTAATTACAAACCACTTTACTGTATCATTTTTAGGATACATAATAGTGTATTCTTGGACAGAGTTATAAATGCTTATACCATCGTTAGTTCCTTTAGAAAATAATGAATCATAAGACCAGTCTCCCTTTAAACCAATTCTTATGGTGATAATGTTTTCATCTGATTCTAATAATTTTACATTTATAGTTCTATCAAACCTTGCTTCAATTAAACTTACACAAAACGAATTTTTATATTCAAATGCAGTTGCTTTAATAGTACCAAAAAAATTATTAACTGATAATAAAGGAGGTTGCCATGTACCATTAAACTCATTAGAAAAATCCTTATAAAGATTATACGGATAGGCTGATTTTGATTGATATTTGACCATTATGAAGTATAGTTTGCTATTATTTGTACAATATCAAACAATGATTATTTTAGTCAAAAATATTTTCATCAATAATATTAAATCATGTATTAGAATAATTATTAATACAAACCCGTACTCTATCAGAATGTTTAGTAGACTTACTTAGTTTTGAAAGCACAGATACTTTAATCTGGACAGAAGAAACTTTACCTATTGGTACTTTAGAAGTAGCTGAGTTAGACCTTGATAAGGCAGGAGAAAGTTATGTTAAAGAAACAGGTAATGATATCCCTGTTGACCTACATGTAACTAAGCCTCGTTTAGAATTTAGAGTTGAAGAAGGTTTAGAGGTTGCTGCAAATGTAAAATATGTGATTCAACTTGATATGAATGGAAGCCTCCGTTTAAATCAAAATAATAATAAGTACAACCTACAGCCACAATCTTCTGCAGAAAATAGCTATGGAATTCTTACTTTAGTTCAGGTAAATTAATTATTATTTATAATAAAAAACGCCTCATCATTTGCTATAATTTGATGAGGCGTTTTTAATGTATATTTTAAAATAAGTAATCTACAGTTGAAGAAGACATATCACACAAGTTTTTCCATGGTCCAGCATCAACAACATTAATATTCATATTTTCTTTTAAAAATTGTTTTGCTTTCAATGATGAGTCACCATTTTCACTACAAACAATTAAAGGTAAGTTCAAATTTAAAACCACATCTGGTGTAGTAATTAAGTCTTTTAAAGTAATATTTACAGCTTCAGCTAGATGTAAAGTGTCGAATTCTTTTTTTTCTCTCACATCAATTAAAGTAGCTCCTTGCTTTATTAAGTTACACAATCCGTTATCGCCCATAATATTATAATTAAATGATTTATAAGTGTACATAAAACTATTAATAATTCTTTACATTTAAATTAGTATAAATCATTGAATTAGGATGATGGAAATCACTTAAAATAAAAAAGGAAGCCTAATTCATAGACTTCCCTTTTGTTTAGAATTGAGAACAATTATTTTAATTCTAATTGTTTCGTGTTCTTATACCCTTTCCCTCTTAATGTTTCAAATTCTTTAAGCATTTGAGCTACTATTTCAGGATTTTCTTTAGCTACGTTATGTTGCTGAGACGGATCGTTCTTTAAATTATAAAGTGCTACCGTTTTAGAGTTACCTAATTCAATATTAACATGCTTATTAATTTTTGGTCCTTTATATGGAGGAATAAAAATCCAATCACCTTTTCTTAAGGATGTTCTAGTTGTTGCTTCTAAAATTAATGATTCTCTACCAACTTTTGATTTACCTAAAAATGCAGGTAATAAATCTTGTGAATCAGGACCTTTTACATCACTCCCAACTAAATCTGCGATAGAAGAGAATAAATCCATTTGACAAACTAAAGCATCAGAAGTTGCTGGTTGAATTTGTCCTTTCCAGTAGGTAATAAATGGCACGTGTGTTCCAGCTTCAAAAAGACTGTATTTACCACCTCTAAATGGACCTGCTGGTTTATGGTCACCAATTTTTTCTACTGCATCATCGTAATAACCATCGTTTAAAACTGGTCCGTTATCTGAAGAGAAAATAATTAAAGTGTTTTCTAAAATACCTTGCTCTTCTAAAGTTGCCATTAACTCACCAATACACCAATCAGCCTCTAAAATAACATCTCCTCTTGGTCCTAAACCAGATTTACCTGCAAAACGAGGATGTGGTGTTCTTGGAACGTGAGGTTGCTGCATTGTATATGTTAAAAAGAAAGGCTTTTCCGATTTAGCATTATCTTTAATGTATGTTTTTACACCGTCTAAGAAATGATCTGCCATATCAACATCACTCCAGATAGCAGACTTGCCACCTTTCATGTAGCCAATTCTAGGTATGCCATTAATAATTGATGAATTATGACCATGATGCCATTTCATTGTCGTTAATTCTGGATTTTCTTTACCAGAAGTTTGACCAGGGAAATTGTTTTTGTAATCAATTTCTATAGGATCGTTAGGGTCTAACCCTACTACATCTCCATCTTTTATATAAACAGTAGGAACTCTATCTTGAGTTGCCGCCATAATATAAGAATAGTCGTAACCTACTTCGTTAGGACCAGGAGAAATGTGTTTGTTCCAATCCTTATTTGCATCTCCTAAACCAAGGTGCCATTTACCAATAATTGCTGTTTTGTACCCAACACCTTGTAACATTTTAGGTAATGTCACTTGTGCTGTATCAATTAATAATGGAGCTGTACCAGGTAATATTCTTGCATTCTTTCTCCAAGGATATTGACCGGTTAAAATTGCATATCGTGATGGTGTACAAGTTGCAGAAGATGCATAACCGTTTGTAAAATTAACTCCACCATTTGCAAGGTTATCAATATTTGGTGTTTTAAAACTTGTAGCTCCGTTTACTCCAATATCTCCATAACCTAGATCGTCTAGGTAAACCAATACAATATTTGGTTTCTTAACTTCTTTTTTAGAAGCTGTGTCTGTGTTACTTTTTTGACATCCTAAACCTACGAATGCTAGTAAAGTTAAGAATAATAAATTTCCTTTTTTCATATTAAAAAATTAGTCGTGTAGAACTGCTATAATAATAGTTGATGTTAAAAAATAATCTTTGCTTGTTTATCAATAAATTCACTTCAATAAATATAGATCATTAAATATGTATTTAGAGATACATTTTAATGAACGGACAGATAATTTGATTGCAATATACAAACCTATTTACCAATAAAATACACACATATTGATTTAAAAGAGACACAAAATGATCAATTCTTGCCATTTTATATTTATTACTTAAAAAGTAACTCACCAGAGCATAAATCTGATATAATACTTTATATTACTACTTATATCTGCATTTATTATTTTATAAAAAAAGGTCAACCCATTTAAATGGATTGACCTCTTATTTAGTATTTCTTATTCAGACTATTTTGTCTGTTCAGTTTGTTCTTCTTCGATTGTAACAAACTCTACAAGTCTAATATCTGTTTTTCTGTTTGTTGTTACTTTTACAGTAAACTCTTTGTATTTGTTATGTAGATGAATCTCTTTTACAATTTGTAAAGGATCTTCTGTGATGATTGTTTCTTCATCAAATTCTGAACTTGTCAAATTCTTAAAATGATTAATTAGTTCATACTCTTGGTACTTGTCTTGTACAGTAAAAGATTGGATGTTGTCCACCTTTTCTGCGAAGATACCTAAAGAGAATAAAGAGATTAAAATCGTTAATACTGACTTTTTCATGAATACGTTTTTTAAATAGTTATTTTCTAAATTATATATCTACTTACGGGCCAAAATTGATTGAGTTTGTACCTGTAAACTTTCATTATCTTAATGTGAATTAATACTCACTTTAAAACATAAGAATTATCTTTTTAGCTAAATATTTGATGGTTTTTCTTAATGGATTATGTTTTTTTTATCACTTAGTTTTAAGTTTAATCAGATGATTAATTTTGATATCTTACCCTTTCCCGAAGCATCATAGTTAAAAGAAATTACTTTTTACTTAAATTGCATCCCTCAATAAAAATCAACTCAGTGGCGATAGATTATTCAAAATTAGACCTTCCTGTAAAGGAAATTATTCCTAAAGTAATTGACCTATTAAAAGAGGAACCAACAATTATAGTAAAAGCACCTCCTGGTGCAGGGAAAAGTACTTTAATACCTCTTACTTTATTAGATGAAGAGTGGTTAAAAGACAAGAAAATTTATATGCTTGAACCTCGTAGGCTTGCAGCAAAATCCATTGCTACAAGAATGAGTGAGTTACTTGGTGAAAAAGTAGGACAAACAGTTGGTTATAGAGTACGTTTTGACACAAGAGTATCTGATGAAACACGTATAGAAGTACTCACAGAAGGTATTCTTACACGTATGATTCATTCTGATAATGCTTTAGAAAATGCTGGCCTTATCATTTTTGATGAATTCCACGAAAGAAGTTTACATGCAGATGTGGCAATGGCTTTATGTAGAGAAACGCAACAAGTTTTGCGTGATGATCTTAAAATAATGGTCATGTCAGCTACTTTAGATATGCCACAACTTTCTGCAATGCTAGACAATTGCCCTATTGTTGAAAGTGAAGGTAGAATGTTTCCGGTAGCTTTAAATTATGTAGGTGATGCTGATAGATTTCTACTCCCTGAGTTAACGGCTCGTACCATTATGAATGCTGTAAAAGAACATGATGGTGATGTTCTGTGCTTTTTACCCGGACAAGGTGAGATAAAAAAATGCGAAGGTATTTTAAGAGGTCAATTAAAAGATTTTGCAATCCATCCTTTATATGGACAGTTATCACATGGAAAACAAAAAGCTGCTATTTCTCCAAATAGAGAAGGAAAACGAAAAATTGTTTTGGCTACTTCCATTGCTGAAACAAGTTTAACAATACAAGGTGTTACTATTGTAGTTGATACTGGTTTTACAAGAACACAACAATTTGATCCAAATTCTGGTTTATCACGTTTAGAAACAGTTATGGTGTCTAAAGATGCCGCAGACCAAAGAGCTGGACGTGCTGGTAGATTGGGACCCGGTGTGTGTTATAGAATGTGGAGTGCTGCAACAAATTCTAGATTAGATGAACAAAGAATTCCAGAAATTGAGCAAGCTGATTTAGCTTCTTTAGTGTTAGATATGGCACAATGGGGTATTATAAACCCTGCCGAATTATCTTGGGTTACCCCTCCTCCACGCGGGCATATTTTGCAGGCTAGAGATACACTTGAACAATTAGAAGCTCTAGAAAATAATAAAATTACTACTCATGGTAAAGCAATACATAGATTACCTTGCCATCCTAGAATTGCACATATGTTGCTATATGCTGAGGAGCATGATTTACTCGATTTAGCCACAGATTTAGCTGCAATTGTTGAAGAAAGAGACCCTTTACCAAGAGAAGCAGGAATTGATATTAATCTAAGAGTTGAGGGATTAAGAAGATATAGGGCTGAAAAACATACTGGGGGTAGGTTTAGACAAATTGAAAAAGTTGCTGAATCTTACCGAAGACTTTTTAAAATGCAACCTGAAAATGATGAAGTCGATGACTTTGAAACAGGTGTTCTTTTAGCACATGCCTACCCAGAAAGAATAGCTTGTTCTAAACCTGGTAATAATGCACAATTTCAATTAGCAAACGGTAAAATTGCAGCTGCAGGCCATAGAGATGATCTTGCAGATGAACAATGGTTAGCTGTTGCTCATATTGATGCAAGAGATGGAATGGGTAAAATATTTATGGCTTCTGCTTTAGATCCCAAAGACCTTGCTCCTATGGTAAGAGAAAAAGAAATTGTTACTTGGGATACAGAAGATGGAGGTTTAATTGCTACAAAAGATCTTAGAATTGGTAATATCGTTCTTAAATCTACACCATTACAAAATCCAGATCCATCTCATCTTATAAAAGCAATTACTGCTGCTATTAAAAAAGAAGGTAAACAACTTCTAAATTTTGATGAAGAGGTAGAACAATGGCAAGCTAGGATTATGAGTTTAAAAAAATGGAACCCTCAAGAGAATTGGCCTGATGTTTCTACAGAAACTTTATTGCTTACAAATGAGGAGTGGTTATTACCTTATTTAGATAAAATAAAACGCCCTGATGATTTAAAGAAATTAAAACTTAAAGATATTCTTCACCATAGTTTACCATGGGATAAACAAGAAGTATTAGATAAGTTAGCACCTTCTAAAATTGCAGTGCCTAGCGGTTCTCATATAAAACTTAAGTATTTACAAAATGGTAACGATCCCGTTTTGGCTGTACGCTTACAAGAATGCTTTGGCCTTTCTGAAACACCAACAGTAAATAATGGTATTCAAAAGGTGGTGTTACATTTGCTATCACCAGGTTTTAAGCCTGTACAAATAACGTCTGACCTAAATAGCTTCTGGAATAATGCTTATTTTGAAGTTAAAAAAGATCTAAAAAGAAGATACCCTAAACATAGTTGGCCAGAAGACCCTTGGACTGAAGAAGCAGTTAGAGGAGTAAAAAGAAAAAAGAGTTAGTTGTATAATAATACGTTAAGTGTACTATTTCTTGCTTTATATACAATGCTTGCGAATAAATCATTTAACTAGGTTATAATTACTTAACTTACAAAAAATATAAGATCATGGAATCAGAAATAAAGATTAATAAGCCAACGCCGATTGGTTCAGATATACAGTTTACTTCTTTTACAGAAAACTCTCCTATAAGTGCTACTATTGAAGCCCTTCAGAATGGGAAATACGTTCTTGTTGAAGAAGCGTACAAAGATGGAATGGATTTATTACATGAAATCCAAGCTAAATTAAAAAAACAATACGCAGGAGATTCTTTTAAAGAACAACGTGCCTATAGAAAGGAATATAGAGACCTATCACATAGAGTACTTATAAGAATTAAAGACCATAAATTAGCAGTAAAGAAAGCACCTTCTATTGGATGGTTAGAAAAACTTTATGCAGAAACTCCAGATTTTATCTTATCATTCCCAGAAATACAAGGACTTAATAGTGCTTGGCAATGGAATAAGAAAGGTTTGGTAGTACCCGTATTAAGAAATAAGTTACACCCATATTACGGTACCTACTTCCCTACTCGTTTTGATCACTTAGTATTATTTGACAACTGGCTAAAAAGGTATGAAGGACCTAAAAAAGCTGCTTACGATATTGGTGTAGGAAGTGGTGTTTTATCAATGCAAATGGTTAAACATGGTTTTCAAAAAGTTTTTGCAACAGATACTAATCCTAATGCAATTGTTGGTTTAAAAGAATTTATGGGTACAACAAAATTGTCTCGTAAAATTGAATTAGATTATGGTAGCTTATTTGGTAAATGGGAAAAACCACATGAATTAATTGTTTTTAATCCACCTTGGTTACCTATTAAAAGTGATGCGGATAAGAATGATACAGCAATTTATTATCCAGATAATTTATTTCCTGATTTCTTTAAAGATGCAGTAAGTCATTTATCAGAAGACGGACAACTAGTAATCATCTTTTCTAATTTAGCTGAAATAGCAGAAACTACAACAGAACATCCTATTCAGAAAGAGATTGATGAAGGTGGACGTTTTACTTTAGAATTGAAATTAACTAAGTCAGTTAAGAAAGCTTCTGATAAGACAAAACGTACTATTAATTTACGTGAATCTGAAAAAGTTGAACTTTGGGTTTTAAAGCATAAATAAGTTCAAAACACTCTATATACAAAAGGCTATCTCATTAACTTTGATATGAGATAGCCTTTTTTCTTACTATGAAATAATTACTTTGTATTAATATTTTCATTGTTCTGTCCTCTAATAACTTCAAGTAAAGTTGGATATTTAACAGTTGATTCTTTCTTATCCTTTTTTGCTTCTGATTTTTTATCAGTTTTATTTTTAGGATTAGTTACAGTTTTATCTTCCTTTTTATCCGTATCCTTTTTCTTTTCTTGAGGGACAGTTTTTTCTTTGTAATCTAAATCTCCAATTGACTCACTAAATTTTGTATAATTCAAGTTAAATAAAAGTGATATAATTGAGATTGTTAGAAGTATGTGATATCTAATCATTCTTTTGTTTTTATATTCTATGACTTATGTCACTATATAGACGAATAAAGTAGAACAATTGTCACAACAAATGTCTTAATATCTATTAATTCAATGATATACATCAATATTTTTACAAAAAAGTCTCTATTTCAGTCATGATACGCTGATAATTATAGGTTAACCGTAAATTTTTTACCGCTAATATCTACTAATTCAATTCTTTTAGTAGTTCTATTTAACACTTCAGGGACTTTAAATTTTAATTGAGCCTTTCCTCCTAAAGGATAAACTAAAGCTCTTCCATTAAAAAATACTTTATTTAAGTAATAATTTGATATACTAACCTTATCGAAATTTTGATCATTAAGAGTGAAAATCAATTGGTTTGTACTATTATATAAATTTATTTCAACTACAAAAGCCCCATAAGTTTCTGGTCCTTTATCTCTAAAACTATCAAATGATAAAGTTGTTGTTGTATTTTCTATATTGGATATCTCAATATTCGGTTTAGTGGAATAATTATGGAGTGTTCCCCAAACACCACCATGTAGTAATTGATTTGTTCCCATTACATAAAGCAATGCAATGATTGAATACGTAATTACAATCTTTTTATAATTTTTATTCTCTGTTAAAATTGATAGTTGAGTCCCATATTTCCATAAAATATTGTGTTGTAATTTTGGGTATTTATTAGTTAAATAACTATCTAAAGAATAATCTCCACTTCCAAATATTAATAAAATACCTCCTACTGTACCTAATAAGGATGCGATCTGCCACTCGTCTAAACAAGTTGGTCCTAACCAACCAGCAGTATGCATTAAACCTATTGCTAGTGATAATAAGAAACCTCCTGTAAATCTTGAAAAGAATCCGAAGAGTAATAATACCCCAACGATTAATTCTGAATAAGTAAAAATATAGGTAAACCAATTCATTTCTGTTGGATGAACAACTAGGTAACCTAAAACCTCTTTAAAAATACCATTCGCATGTGGAAAAAATGTATTTATCTTATGGCCAATCCACATAGGACTTTCCATATCGTGTTTTGCCGGGTTTAAGAACAATCTGCGTAAAACAGCAGATAAAAATAGCCAAGAAGTCACTAACCTTAATGGTAATAAAAGACCACCAACAATTTTAGTATTTTTCATAAAATTAAGTTTGATTGTAAATGTAGCCTCAAATATCCTCAATTATTCCAAACTAGAAGTAAACTATTCTTCCCCATAAAGGTGCTTTTTTTCCCATATATAAAAAAACCTCTCCTTAAAGATAAGAAGAGGCCTTGTATAATGCTTAAAGTGAATTATGCCATCGCTTCAGTTTCAGCTTTAAGTTCTTCGGCAGGTCCAAAAAATTCAAAATTAATTTGTTCTTCAGGTACCCCTAAAACAGCTAAAAGATTAATTATATTTTTCATGAATAACTTTGGTCCACAGAAATAATATTCCGCTTCTTTATAATTAGGAACATTATCTTTAATGAAAGATATATCAATAAACCCAGCTTGAACTCCTTTATCTGTAGGTTGTGGGTTGTTATAAATAAATTGATATGAAAGTTGTTCATTCTTTGTTGCTAACTCAGTTATATAAGTGTTAAACGCATGTGATAAACCATTTTTAGCAGCATGTAACCAAGTAATTTTTCTTTCTGAGTTTTCTGCAAGTAAATGATTTAACATTGATAACATTGGCGTCTGACCAACTCCTCCGCTTAATAGTACTACATCTCTTTTAGAAGCTGTATCTAATGTAAAATCACCAGCAGGAATACCTACTTCGATTACATCTCCTTCACCTATAAAATCGTGTAAATAGTTAGATCCAATACCATCAGGTTTTTGTGCATACCCTTGCTCTCTTTTCACCGAAATTCTATAATAGTCTTTTTCAGGAGAATCACTTAAAGAGTAATTTCTCATATGAGCATGTTCGTGGTCATCACCTTTTAATCTTACAGCAATGTATTGTCCTGGGATAAAAGGTAATAAACTACCTTCTTCTGGTTTTAAATAAAATGAAGTGATCTCATCACTTTCAATTACTTTTTTAGAAACAATAAAGTTTTTAAAACCAACCCAACCATTATGATTATTAATTGCATCTGTATATAAACTTCCTTCGCGTTGTGTAAATACACCAGCTAAAATACCATAAGCTTCTGTCCATGCAGCAATTATATCTTCTGTTGCCGCATCGCCCAAAATATCTTTAATTGCTTGAATTAAGTGCTTACCTACAATTGCATAATGTGCCGGCTGAATACTTAAACTAACATGTTTGTGTGCAATTCTTTCTACTGCACTTTGTAGCATTGGTAAATTATCTATATATGTTGCATAACCAAGAATAGCACCTGCCAATACCTGTGGCTGAGTTCCTTCTGCTTGATGTGCCATGTTAAAGACATTCTTAAGCTCTGGGTTTTTCTCAAACATTAACTTATAGAAATGTGTAGTAATAGCTACGCCATGTTCTTTAATTACTGGTGCTGTTGCTTTTACAATATCGATTGTTTTTTGTTCAATTTTCATCTGTCAATTTGGTTTGTGTTTGTTGTATATTATCTAGTAAGAAAATTCCTATTAAAACCGGAATAAAAACATAGGCATAACCTAATTCATGAATTGTTGAATTTCCATAAACTGCTATATATGCTGTTGCTCCTCCGGGTGGATGTAAAATATTTAAGGCAGACATTAAAAATATTGATAAACCTACAGAAGATGCAACAGCAAATTCGGGAGATAAATCAAAAAGTATTTTATAACAAGTAACCCCAACTATTGCAGAGACTAAATGCCCACAATACATATTTTTACGTTGTGCTAGTGGAGATTCTGGTGCTGCAAATAATAAAACTGATGTTGCTCCAAATGCTCCTGTAAGAAGTACAAAATCACCTTTAAAATACATTTGCAGAATGCATAAAACTCCTATACCTATAAAACTATTAAAGCCTTTTAAAGCTGCTTTTTTAATCTTCATCAATTATTTTATAGATGATAACTACCTTATTTATACCTAACCTATGAATCTTAAGATTGGTAATTCTAATTTGGTAATGCAAAGATTGTTTACAGATCAGTAGTGATAATTGTAATAAAACAGACCAAAAACTGATAAATATCAGACTTTATTATAAAAACCACTAAATCAGCAAATTAATTGATATAAAAAAAGGCCATCCCGTTACAGGATGACCTTTTCTTAGTCGTGTTCCAAATCTCAATTAAAAATTAATTATCTGTTTAATACAACTCGCTTAGTGAATTGATTATTTAAGCAATTAATCTTAATAATATAAACTCCGTTATTAAGAGTTTTATTTAATTTAAAAGAAAGCGAGCTTCCTTGTGAATTTAAATTTGTAGTAATTGTTTGAACTACTTGCCCAGCTGAATTAGCAATTACAATAGAAACAATTTGTTCATTACCTGTATCAATAGTTACTAAAGAAGTTGTAGGTGATGGGTATAAAGAAATTGAACTATTAGCTACAGGATCAATTGCAGTTACATCTCCATCAATAGGTGTTTCTTCTTCCTCTTCAACAGGAGTTTCTTCCTCTTCTTCCTCAACTGGTGTTTCCTCTTCCTCTTCAACAGGAGTTTCTTCTTCTTCCTCCTCAACTGGTGTTTCTTCCTCTTCCTCTTCTTCCATCATTTTAGATGATAATAATAAATCATCAATATCTAAAACACCATTTGTATCTCTATTAACTGCAAGCTTACCAGTAAAATCAGTTTCTGGAGTAAAAACTAAAACATCGGTATACCATTCATTTGCAGCAACTTCTGCAGTACCTGCGTTATGTCCTCTATTTTCAAAAGCAACACTATTATCAGTACTATTAAGTACTTTTAGTCCTCTCATATACTGTCCTCTAGTTCTAGCTGATAATGTATATTCAGTACCTGCTTTAAATTCAAAGTCCATAACAGTATAAATGTAAGTAGCTGCATCTCCTGTTACATTAGGAGTGTCAAATCTTAAGAAGTTATTATTGTCTTGAACTTCTGAAGTTATTGTTCTTTCAGCATCTTCTTGTTCAACTTTTACAAAATCGAAATCCGATGTTACCAATGTTTCTTCATTATATTCTGAAAAGTTATTATGGTAATCTGCATCAGTATCAATTTCAGATTCTTCTTCTAAAGGAATTTCCACTAGTTTGATATCATCAACTTCTAGAACACCATTCCATTTTCTAGTAATTACTAATTGAACTGTTATGTTTTCCTCTGCAGTAAATTCTACCATTTGTTCATGCCATTCAGCACCAACAATATCATCATTACCAGCGTTATAATTTACACTAGAGATAATTGCTTCATTTGCTTCTGTATCAAAAACTTTAAGGTCTCTATCAAACTTACCTTTTGTAATTGCTGTGTATCTATATTTTTTTCCTGCTTCTAATTGAATCTCTTCATCAACAAAAATATTTGTATTTGACTTTATTGTAGCATTTGGAGTATCAAATTTTAATACTTTATTTCCATTGTTATCAATAGCAGTTAGTGTTCTTTCTCCATCAACATTATCAATGGCAACTAATGAGAATGAATTCTCAACATTTAAATCTTCATCTGCAGTATAAGATGCAAAATTATTATGATACAATGCGTTAGGATCAAGTGGTGTTTCTTGGTTCAATGCGTCTTCAGAAGTTGTTGAAAGCATGATATCATCAATATCTAAAGTACCATAGTATAATCTTAAAACAGATACTTGTGCAGTAAAATCTGTTTCTGGAGTAAATACTAAAGTATGTTGATACCATTCGTTACTTAATGTTGCATCATTAGTTGCATTGTATTCTGCTGACTGAAACATAACACCATTATTCTTTTCCAAGATTCTTATATCTCTTCTAAATGGACCTCTCGTTTTTATTTGTAATGTATATTCAATACCAGCTTTCACTTGTATATCTTGAGATACACTTACTAAAGTGTTAGCAGAAGCAGCAGCATCTACAATTTGTAATTGTAAAAACTGGTTATCGTCTTGTTGATCAACTACTGTAGATAAAGTTCTTGTAAGTTCAGGTAATTGAAAAACATCTAATTTAAAATCACCATCAATTAAACTTTCATTTTCAGAATAAGAAGTGAAATCATTTTGATAAATGTAGAAAACAGGTTCTTCTACTGGATTCTCTTCTTCCTCTTCCTCTTCTTCTTCTTCTGTAGCTTCTTGATTATCTACTAATAATATATCATCAATATCTAGCATTGAATTCCATCCTCTAAACATTGCTACAATACCAATAAAATCAGCATCAGGTGTAAACTCTAATGAATGTTCATACCACTCTGCACGAAGCGTTTCATCGTTTCTAGCATTGTAATTAGCCTCTGAAAATGCAGGTCCATTTGTTGTTGTATCGATAATTCTTAAACCTCTAGAAAATGGCCCTCTTGCTTTTGCAGTTAAAGTATATGTTACTCCTGCTTTAAAAGTTATTTCTTCTGTAGATCTAATATTTGTATTTTTAGAAGTAGTTGCTCCAGGAGTGTCAAAAGAGATGTACTTATTTCCATCTTCTTCACCAATAACTAGAGTTACATCTTGTTCGTCTGCTAGATCTTGGAGTTCTTGTAATATGAATTCACCTTGGTCAATCATATTTTCTTGAGCAGTATAAGCATCAAAGTTATTTTGAAATACTGTGTTTTGAGCAAATGCTATAGAACAAAAAGATAGCAAGAAAGCTGTTAATAATTTCTTCATAAGACGTGTATAGTTAAAAAATTGAGTAGAACATTAATACATTTTTTAGATTGGAGTGTTCCAAATAGTATCCAATAGTTTATTAAATAGAGTAGCTGTATTAATTACACTTCAAATGTATTAGGTAATGTAGTCTAGATAGGTTTCTTCAAGTTAATAGATTGTTTCTTTTAGTAAAAAACCGCATTTATAGATCAAAATCAATGATTTTTCATTTAAAATAGTTTTCTATTATTTATATATCACGTTGAATATTTTTGTTATAGAATTGGATTAGATCATTAAATGAGAAATAAAAATTAAGTTTATTACAAAATAGATGACTATATATTTTTAATATTTTCATTTATTTATAATTTCGCACATTGTTATCAAATTATGCTGTTTCTTTCCCATGCTCCTAGAAAAATTAAAACGTTCTCAGAAAGAGAATGCTCATCAAAATAAATGGATGGTCTATCCAACTTTAGTATATGATATTACTCGTATACATACTCCATTAGCTACAGATAAATTTACGGTTTGTATTCAAAATATAGATGATGAAATTATTTTAGAATCTGGTGGATGTGGAATTACCGATATTGACATGTCTAAATTTGAGAAGGGAATCTATAACATATATGTAGAATATACAGACGGTCAATATTATTGCAGGGTATTAAAAAGGTAAGACAGTAGAAAGTGATGAATAACATTACACACACCTTATAACACTATGAAATAATGTATTATTTTAAGAATTTATTGATCAATAATTAGCGTTTACAAATATTTTCAATTTTATTTGTGATAGTAAATCAAATACCTGATTTTTTTATAACTACCCTAACCTACTTATTAAATGAAAACTTTATCATTATCAATTTCTATAATTCTAACTAGTCTAGTTATTAATGCACAAGGCTTGAACATTCAAGATATGCATGCAAATAATTCTGATAAAACTACTTATGAACTTTTTAAAGAAAGAAAAGAAGCAAAAAAAGAACGTAAGGCTGAAAAGCAAGAACAAAGAAAATCTTTAAATGAAAACAACAACCCTAGAATTGTTGTTAAAGACGAAGAGGATTTATAATAGTCACTTATAAAAAATAGCCCCATTACTTATATAAATAATGGGGCTATTTTTTTATACTTTATTTAATGATTCTTCGATATCCCAAATGATATCTTCTGAATTTTCTACACCAATTGAAAGTCTAACCAGACTTGAAGTAATTCCAAACTCTTCTCTTTCTTTTGGATCAACCCCAATGTGAGTCATACTAGCAGGGTGTTGAGCAAGACTTTCTGTACTGCCCAAGCTTACTGCAAGTTTCATTAGTTTTAAACCGTTTAAGAATTTAAATGCTTCTTTCTCACCTCCTTTAATATCAAAAGATACCATTGCACCCGGAGAAGAATATTGCTTTTTATACAACTTATAATCTTTTGTGTCTTTTGGTATTAATCCTAAGTAATGAACTTTATCAACTTTAGGGTGTTCATTTAAAAATTTAGCAACTTTCTTAGCATTACGCATTTGTTTCTCCATTCTTACTTTTAATGTCTCTAAAGATCTTAAAAGTAACCATGCAGTATGTGGGCCTACCATGTTACCTAAAAAAGTACGCAGTGTTTTAACTCTCTGCATTACTTCCTTATTTCCGAGAACTGCACCAGCAATCAAATCACTGTGTCCGCCTATATATTTTGTAGCAGAATACATTACTAAATCAGCACCTAATTCTAAAGGATTAGACCATAATGGTCCCATGTATGTATTATCTACAGCAACGTGAACTTTCTTCTTTTTAGAAGAAAACTTTTTTGCCACTTTTACACAAGCACCAATATCAAACAAATCGTTAGTTGGATTTGCTGGAGATTCTAAATAGATTAACGATAAACGATCTGCTTTACCGCTATCTTTTATCATTTTTATTAAATCTTTCTTAGTATGATGTGGTCTAAACGCAATACTTGTAACGCCAATTTTCTTTAAAAGATCATGAATAAAATGATCTGTACCACCATACGTTGGTGCACTATATAATATTAAATCACCTGGAGCTGAGAATTCTAATAAAACAGAACTAATTGCACTCATTCCACTCTCAAATACAGCACAATCTTCCGATTTATCCCATAAACAAAGTCGATCTTCTAGAATCTCTAAATTTGGGTTGTTAATTCTACTATATATAAGACCAAGGTTTTCATTTTCGCCTTTTTCTCTTAAACCATAAGCTACTTCAAAAAATGCTTTACCCTCTTCTGCAGTTTTAAATACAAATGTTGATGTTTGGAAAATAGGTGGCTTTACAGCTCCCTCAGAAAGCTCTGGTTTATAACCATGAGTCATCATTAAACTTTCTGGATGGTATTTATGTGGCATTTTATTTTTTTAGTTAGATGTTAATTAAGTACTTATTAATAAGCGACATTATAATAAAGTACTTATGAGTATATATGTTTAAATATGAATATGCTTTGATTATTTTAGAATTGCTAATAAAAATTATTCTTACCTTCATAAAATGTTTATACCTATTAGACTCATATTAGTTGCTTATTAAACATTACAATACTTATAAGTACTAATTATTATTTATGATACAGTTTTAAAATACACATTCCAAAAATTGTATTGCATAAATATTTATTTGAAAATTTAGTTTTTCAAGAATATACTTACATAATAAAAAAGTAGCGATCAGCTCATTTTAAAACTATTCTTACAGTTTTATGTGTAAGTATTACAAAAAAAAGATATTTATAATAATAACAAGTAATCAATTAATTACTCAAGAAATTGTTTTCATAAATAACAGATAATCCGAATATTATAACAATATAAGTATGTATTTCAAATCAAAAATATTGAATTATAATTTATGATGATTAAACATTATTTTTCTAACTTTAAGTTTATTCTTTTAATAAAATAAAAAATATTATAACTTTATATTATCAAAACTTTTAAAGTATATATTTTAAAAGTGATATTTATGCAGAACATGATTAATAAAATTATTTTCAGTCTACATAAATAATGTAATAACACGTTAGTTATCTAACAACTTATTACATTCTCCTATTTATTTAGGGCAACTATTAAAAAGTATTTTTCTTTAACAGTGAATTACTTTTATGAAGAAGTACTTACTTAGGGAATCCATGAAATAGGATATCCCCCAATTAATAATGAGGCCCCTCTCTATTTTTTTAAAATATTGAGGGGTATTATTATGTCCAAAATTTAATTTTCAAACCACTTTGAATAAGAAATTGCAGTATTTAAACTTTCTTATATAACAATTATAACAACATGTAGATTGTTACAGGTAATATTTGTGTATCTATGAAAAATGATACAAATTGAAGTATCAATAAAGAAAATAAGAACGAAAAAACATTTATAATTTTCGTTTAAAAAATATTAGTTGGAAGTTTGTTTGTTAGTTTAGTTTATAGAGAAAAAGACCCATGTTTTACATAGGTCTTTTTTTATTTTACATTAATATTATTTTTAAATACATCTAATATACAGAATATAACCTCATCACAACTTTAAGTTTTTAAAATTACCTATTCCTAATAAAAATATGATTTATGAGTTTTATAAATGACTACTTCTTCATTTATCACATGTAAATAGGAGGATTTAAATTATATGATAGTACAATTTTAATAAAAGCGTAAAACTTACACAAATCACTTGATTATATAAATAATTATAATGTAATTGAAGTATCAATAAAGAAAACAAAAACGAAATAACTTAATTGTAATTCGTTATATAATATTAGTTGGAAGTTTGTTTGTTAGTTTAGTTTATAAGAAAAAGACCAGTGATATTCATTGGTCTTTTTTTGTTATTTCTGTTTTTTTATTTTTTGAAGATAAAGTTGTTCTACTTTTTCCCTAGCCCAAGGTGTTCTTCTTAAAAACTTTAAACTTGATTTAAGAGATGGATCATTACTAAAACAATTAATTCTTATTCTATGTGAAAGCTGATCCCATCCATAATAATCAACTAAATATTCTAACATATCAGCTAGTTTAACTCCATGAAGTGGGTTATTTGGCTGTTTCTGATTCTTATCTTCCATACCACAAAGGTATTAATTCTATTTTTCAAGACCATCTTTATTATTTTTTATTGTCAGAATAGTTGCAGAAATTGTCATAATTCTAAACAACTACACTCTATATGAAAACTACACTATTGTTACTACTCTTTTTTATCAGTTTAAATGTGGCAGGTCAAGGAAAAATAAACTCGATAGAAAAAGATGTTAAAACCAAAAAGTCATCTCCCTCTCCTAGTACGCAAAATGGTGATGGTAAAGAATACGATGATGAGACAATGAATATTCTCTATACAATTTTCAGATATTTAATAATTGGTGCACCTCAGGATTTTCAAATTAATAGATACGGCAGTCCAATAAAATTACAAAGATACCCGTACATGCAAAAAGGATACGGTAGATATACACGAAATAAGGAATTAGCTACTCGTTTTTCTTCTATTATAGAATTTAATGGTTTTTACGAATCCAAGAACCTATATGGTTTAAACTCTCATTTTACATTCTATTTTATTCCTAAAATTAGTTTAGATGTTGAAGGTAGCTTTTATAGAGAAGAAGTTTCTGAAAACCAACATAGTGATTTAGGTTTAATTCATATAAATGCTACTTATCATCGGTTTGCTTTTACGGGTTTAGACACATGGTTTGGAGCAGGTTATTCAAGGCTTTTCTTAGGTGATGGTTATAATGGTGGTAATTTTAATGTTGGCACAGAAATATTCTTCATTAAACCAATTAGCGTTTATACTAACTGGTACTTTGGATCTTTTGATACTACTGAATTTTATGAAGGGAATATAGACTTGAAATGGTATGTTAATCGAATGTCTGTAAAATTAGGATATCGTTTTCTAAAAATTGGTACTACTACAATAAAAGGCCCCGAAGTAGGATTAGGAATTACTTTATAAAAAAAAGGCTACCAAACTCAAAATTTGATAGCCTAATTAAACTATTGATACGAATTATAATTTACCTGACATAGAGTAAGGTGCACTGTCTTTTGCAGTACCCCATTCTTTGTTTGGCTTATTACCCATTTCAAAAACAAGTTCACCACCTGCCATAATTTGTTCGTGCGTTAAATATGTTTTGTTAAATGATTTTCCATTTAATGTAGCAGATTGGATATAAACATTCTCATCAGAATTATTGTTTGCTACAACAGTAAATGTTTTACCATTTTCTAATGCCATTGTCGCTTTTCCAAATTCTGGAGATCCAATAGCATATTCATTTGTACCAGGAGCAACTGGATACATTCCTAAAGCAGAAAATACATACCAAGCAGAAGTCTGACCATTGTCTTCATCTCCACATAAGCCATCTGGTGTTGGGCTATATAAATCTTTTAATACTTTACGAGCCCACTTTTGAGCTTTCCATGGTTGACCTGCATAATCATATAAATAAATAGCATGTTGGATTGGTTGGTTACCATGTGCATATTGACCAGTACCGTATTTTTCATCCGCAACTTTCATTTCAGTAATTTCATGGATTTCAAATCCATAATAATCATGATTTGCAATAGATGGTGTTGTAAATATTGAATCTAGTTTTAAACCAAATGCTTTTTTACCACCCATTAACCTTGCTAAACCAGCTGGGTCATGAAAAACTGACCAAGTGTAATGCCAAGAAGAACCTTCTGTAAAAGCTCCACCCCATGCTTCTGGAATAAATGGTGTTTGCCAAGATCCATCTTTCATTTTAGCACGCATAAAGTTTGTGCTTGGGTCGAATACATTTTTATAATTGTTTGCTCTTTTAGCAAATAGATCAATTTCTGCTTGAGGCTTACCTAATGCTTCAGCTAATTTCATGATACAATAATCATCATAAGCATACTCTAATGTTCTAGCCGTGTTTTCATGTATACCAACATCGTAAGGAATATACCCTAAGTTGTTATAATAATCTACACCCATTCGACCAACTGAACCTAGAGGACCGTGATTTTTTGTATTTTTAATAATAGCAGCATACAAAGTTTCCACATCGTATCCTCTAATTCCTTTTAAATAAGAATCTGCAATTAATGATGCCGAGTTAGAACCAATCATACAATCTCTATGACCTGGTGAAGCCCATTCTGGTAACCAACCACTTTCGTTATATGTATTCACTAAACCGCTCATAATATTGCTATTTAATTCTGGATACATCACTGTAAAGAAAGGGAAAACAGCTCTAAAGGTATCCCAGAACCCATTATCAGTAAACATATAACCATCTAATACTTCTCCATTATAAGGTGAGTAATGTATTAATTTATTGTCAACATCATACTCATAAAACTTACGAGGGAACAATAAAGTACGGTACATTGAAGTATAGAAATTTTGCATACTTCTTTCAGAACCACCTTCAACTTTTAAACGGTTAAATTGCTCATTCCAAGTATATTGTGCTTCATTCTTAACTTCATCAAAAGATTTGTCCCCAATCTCTCTTGAAAGATTAATCTCTGCTTGTTCATGAGAAATAAATGATGATGCAACTCTTGCTGTAATTACCTCACCTTCTTTTGTATTAAACTTAACATATCCAGCTGTTCTGTCCGCTTTCAACTCTTTATTAGCAGTAGCTTCTTTTCCATTCCAAGTACCTTGAGTTGTAAATTCTTTATCAAACTGAATAACATAATAGTTAGCAAAGTTTTTTGGAACACCTCCATGATTGTTTGTTACATAACCAATAATCTTTTTTTCTTCTGGTATAATCTTTACAAAAGAACCTTGGTTGTAACCATCTACTAAAACTATTGCATCTTTAGTTTTTGGGAACGTAAATTGAAAAATTGCACCTCTAGTTGTTGGAGCTACTTCTGCTTTTGTATTATAAGTTTCTAAATTAACGCTATAATAATGAGGTTTTGCAACTTCGTTATCATGTGAATATTTAGATTGTCTGTCTTTTTCATTAAACTTAACTTCACCAGTCATAGGGAAAATTGAAAATGCAGCATAATCATTTATCCACGGACTAGGTTGGTGTGTTTGTTTAATACCATTTATACTATCTTTTTGGTACATATACGCCCAACCATCACCATTATTATTTGTTTGAGGCGTCCAAAAATTCATTCCCCAAGGTGTGGCTACAGCAGGATATGTATTCCCTGTAGATAATCTAAAATCTGATAATGAACCAACTTGTGTACTAACGTACTTTGTGTAGTCGGTTAATACTTTTTTCTCTTCTTTTTGCGTACAGGCAAATAATATAGAAGTGACAAAAGTGATTAATAAGTAATTTTTAAATTTCATTTGATATAATATAGGATAGTAATTAATTCTCTTATTGAAGTGTTGAAACTGGTAAATCACCTTCTTTAGCTCCAAATGCTTTATTTGGCTTAGGCCCCATTTCAAAAGTTAGAATACCACCTTCAGAAATTTGATCTTGCGTGATATAACTTTTTGTAATTTCTTTTCCGTTTAATGATAAAGATTGAACGTATTTATTTTTATTAGAATTATTCTTTGCAACAACAATAAATGTTCTTCCATTTCCTAAATCCATGCTTACTCTATCAAAAATTGGAGAACCGATAATGTATTTTTTATCACCAGGACAAACTGGATAAAAGCCCATTGCAGAGAATATGTACCATGCCGACATTTGACCACAATCTTCGTTGTTAATCATACCGTCAGGCTTATCTGAATACATTTCTGCCATTAATTTCCTAACCATTGCTTGCGTTTTCCACGCTTCACCAACATAATTATATAAATATGGATTAGCATGTCCTGGCTCGTCTCCATGAGCGTAACTACCTACAAAACCAGATATATCTGCATGTTCTTCACCTTTCATATCTAATTCAACCCTAAATAAATGATCTAACTCTGCAGCAAATGCTTCTTTTCCACCTTTTAATTCAATTAAATCACTTACTGCGTGAGGAACAAAGTAATCGTATGCCCATTTATTTCCAGAAATCCAATGATCTTGTAATGGTTCCCATTGGTCCATTACTATATCAGCAAACCATTCTCCATTAGCTTTTTTAGGCCAAAACATTTTCCTTTCAGGGTTATAAATATTTCTGAAATTATTCGCACGTTTCATGTAATAATCATACTTTTTTATATCTCCTATTTCTTTAGCTAATTGAGCAATAACCCAATCCTCGTAAGCATACTCTAAAGTTTTTGAAATATTTTTAGGAATATGAGCAGGAACATAACCCAATTTAATATATTCATCTAGTCCACCATCGCCATCAGAACTCGACACTTTATTAAAGTGTGCAATATCATCCATTGCAGCAAATGCTTCTTTTTTATTAATATCAGCACCCTTCTGAATAGCATCATAAATAACTGGTACAGATGGATAACCAATCATACAAGTATTGTCAACACCGCAAAGTTCCCATAATGGTAAATGCTCTCCAGCATCTTTATGACGTGCTATTAAAGACTTACTAAAATCTTGAGAATACTGTGGAGTTAAAAAGCTAATTAAAGGCTTAGTAGCTCTAAAAGTATCCCAAGTAGAAAAACTAGAATAGTTTGTAAAACCCTCTGCCTTAAATTGTCTACCTAAAGCAACATATTTACCATCTATGTCCATTGATAAATTGGGTGCTATAAAATTATGATAAACACCAGTGTAGAAAATTCTACGTTGTTCTTTTGTTCCTCCTTCTACTTTAAATTTGGATAAGATTCCATTCCATTCATTCTGTGCATTTAATTGTGCTAACGCAAAAGAATTGTCTTTTTCAGAACGTAAATTCATTAATGCACTATTGGCACTTACTGCAGAAATACCAACTTTAACTTCTATACTTTCTCCTGCTCTAGTTCTAAATGTTGCAAAACCTTTAACGTCTTTATCAATTACTTTTAAATGTTTAGAAAAATTACCTGCTTTAGTAATTTTAAAAGAATCATATGGCTTAGAAAATTCTGCAGAAAAATAAACATACCTCTTTCCTCCCCAACCTTCACTTAAGCAATAACCACTAATTTCTGTTGCCGAAGTTGTTTCAATCTTTGTTTCTAACACTTTACCAAAGATGATATTTGTTGGGTCAAAAATAATATTTGCCTTTTCAGTTTCAGGGAATACATATTTATGAAAACCTACACGTTTACCAGCTGTAAGTTCAGCCGTTACATTATAATCTTCTAAGTAAACTTTATAAAAACCTGCTTCTGCTTTTTCTGTTTCATGAGAAAACCTAGATCTCCAACCAGTGTCAGGTTTATCTTTTTCTCCTGCCGTTACCTGTAATTCTCCAACAGTGGGCATTACTAAAATATCACCTAAATCAGACCAGCCTGTACCACTTAAATGTGTATGACTAAAACCTTTTAATGTAGAATCTGAATAATGATACCCTGAACACCAATTCCATCCTTTTGTATCTGTATCAGGACTTAATTGTATCATAGAAAATGGTATTGTTGCACCCGGAAAAGTATGCACGATTCCGCCAGTTCCTATAAATGGATCTACATTGTTAATTGGTTTTTCTTTGATAATTGGTTTATCGTCTGATTTACAAGAAGTAAACAGAGAGATAATTAGAATTAATTGTAGTAATAAAAGGCTATTCCTCTTCATTTCAAAGTATGATTATTGGTAATATTGTCACTTGAAAAACGCACATTTACGCACAAACAAGCACTTACTTGCAAGATATTGGTGATTTTATTAAAAACAAAGCTAGAAATTACTCATTTTTATGGGTTAAGAATTATTAAGTTTAATAAGTATCTTTTGTTTAAATAAGTAGAATATTTATGATGATCTATCTCATGATTTTCAGAAATAGTTTATTTTAATAACACTTTTTAATCTTTAAATAATACCGTGAACTTGATTCATTTTCTTTGATTCACACAATATTAACATCATAACTTTAGTAGAAATCCAATTTAACTAAATACAAATAGAAAGTGTTTGAATAATGACTTTACATTTTCGGAACAAGAATTGTTTATATAATTATTGTACGAATTAACAGCATTAAATTAAGGCATCTATTTGAAGGGTGTTCAACACATGTATAGCAATAACAAATTAAAGCAAAACTTACTTCTTTTATTTTTAGGCATTACTTCTGTAGCGTTTAGTCAGGATGCACATTTGTCTCAATATTATGCTGCACCCTTGTATTTAAACCCCGCATTAGTTGGTACTGCTGGAGATGGAAGAGCATCTTTAAACTATAGAAATCAGTGGACCGGATTACCATCAAATTATATGACAATAATGTCTGCTTTTGATACTCCTATACCTTCTAAAAACATCTCATTAGGTGTACAAATACACGAAGATATCATGGGTCATAATGCTGGAATGATATTAGACCGTACCATGTTTAATGCTACTGGTGGTTATAAATTTAAAATCAATAAAAAATATTCTCTAAGCTTTGGACTCCAATTAGGTTTTGAACAATCATCTTTAGGTTTTTATAAATTACTTTTTGGCGATCAAATAAATGATGACGGAATAACAGGAGACCCTACTAAAGATAGAGTTTCAAATGAGTCTATAATTTATCCTGATATCTCTTTTGGTTCTATGTTTTATGGAGATAATTTCTGGTTTGGAATGTCTTTTTATCATATTAATCAACCTTCTATAACTAGGTTTCAAGAAGGGTACGATAAACTCCCTCTCCGTTTTTCTGCACAAGCAGGATATAGAATCCCGTTAACATATAGATGGCATGGCAGTGTTGCAAATTATGATGACAAGTTTGTTTCTTTTATGATGCATTACCAAGCTCAGGGTACAAAAGATCAATTAAGTACAGGAGTTAATTTAAATTATAAACCTTTAATTCTTGGAGTTTGGTATAGAGGTCTAATTTTAAAAGACAATGAACATCCAAGTCAATTTAACCATGACGCCTTAGTAATAATGTCTGGGATACAAGTGAAGCAATTTACTTTTGGTTATAGTTTCGACATGCCAATTGGTGGATTACAATTATCCGAAGGGTCTTCTCATGAAATATCATTGAGATATGATTTTAATTTCTTCCCTGGATATAGAAAGAAAAACAAAAAAGGAAAAACTGGCTTACCAACTGATAAATGTCCTACTCCTAATTTTTAGCAAGTCAAAATCATGAATAAACTGTACAAACTTATCCTATTAATACTACTACTATCTTCAACTATCCTATCTGTTAATGGTCAGGAGATTGTGGTAACTTCTAATGGAACAACATATAATTTAACTAACGGAGATGTTCTTGAAGGATGTGATTTGGTAACAGGAACCTTCGAATTAAGGGGTGTTACGGCCACTGATATTACTTGGCTTTATACAGGTGGTGTTGGTATTGGAAATCCTGCATCATTATTTATCAACAATCCAGGTCCTAATAGCATAATATGTAGATACAAAGAAGGTGGTGTCTCTAAAGAAATCACAGGGAATTTCACAGTTCTTGGAACGCCTGATGATGGTGATTTTACAACGTCAGCTGTTGAAGGTTGTGAAGGAACTTCAATTACATTTAATGCTAGTGCAGATTTTGATTATCAAGATATTAAATTTACTGTAGATGGCGTTAGTATACCCGACGGTGGTAGTTATACATTCAACAGAGATGGTAATTATTCTATTACTATGGAAGGTAAAACAATGGCTGGCTGTGATTTTATAGTACAAAAAAGTGATTATATTAATATAATAGAAAGCTTTCCGATTTCTGTAACTCCCACAAATAATTCTAGCTGTACAGGTACTCTAACCCAAAACTTTACAGTTTCGTCTCCAGAAAGTGATGTAAACTATACTTGGGATTTTGGCGATGGTACTACAGCTAATGGTGCAAATGTTTCGCATACTTTTACCTCTTCTAACAGAGAAGATTTTACAGTTTCTGTAACTGGTGAAAAAGTTGGTTGTTCAACTACAGAAGAAATAATAATAGCGTTAAATGTGGCCTCTGATTTATTTGATTATTCCACACCATCTTCAGCATGTGCAACCTATGATGTTACTTTCACCTCTAATCTTTCTTCTGCCTTTGATGGAGAAACAATTACATGGAATTTTGGAGATGGTACATCACAAACGGAAACTTTACCCTCAACCATAACTCATAATTATACTTCAGCTAATACAACAGTAATTGCAAGTGCTACTTTTAACGGTTGTACTGAAGATGTTTCAATAACAATTCCTGATTTATTGCCAAATACAATTAATATTTCTGGCGAAAATCAATATTGTAGTGCTCCTTACACCACTAATCTAACTGCTAATAATATAAGTGATCTACCAAGTTCTTTCGACTATTTTTGGAGAACATCAGATAATCAGAGAATTGACAATCTATCAACTGCTAATTTTACTTTTACTAATTTTGGAACAAGTTATTTTATTGAATTAGTCGCAACAAAAAATGGAGAAGAATGTGTTTTAGATAACTTTACCGTAAGGGCAAGAAGGATAAATGCAACTATTTATAGTAGTAATGGTGATCAAGGTTGTGTTACTTTCAATTCTGATTTATCATTTGATCTAAGAGTATTTGGCAACACTATTGATTTAGCTGATGTAGTCTCTACCAATTGGACAATAACAAAAGATGGAAATCCATTTGCTACAAGTACCAATCTTATTTATAATTTTAATACTACTCAACATGGTGACTATCACTTTGAATTAGAAGTTGAAACTGTTGATGGATGTACAGCAACAGAAGAGTATGATATTGAAGTAGGTTTAGAAATTACTCCTGATTTCACAGTAGATTCCCCTTTAATATGTAATCAAACTACCAATACATTTACAAACACTACAGATCTTGCTGCTCTAGGAATTAATAGAAATGAAGTAATTTATGAATGGCAATATGTAGCAGGAGGCGGATGGACTGTTTCTAACGATGCAAATGGAAATGGCTCAAATTTTTATGAAAATATACAAACTTTAGGAACAGTTGATGTTTCTTTAAGAGCTACATATAAAGGTTGTACTTCATCTCCTGTTGTTATGAAACAATTTGACATTGAAGGACCATATGCAGAATTTGAATTTAATTTAACTGACAATTGTGATCCTAATTCTTTAGAAATTATCAATAATTCATTAAATGCTGATGCCCCTTTTGAATGGCAAGTAAATGTTGATGGAAATACTTATAATTTTACGACAGCAAGTACTGCAACCTTTAATTTAGTAGATGAAATTCCTGTCACTAACTTATCGACTGATATAGATTACACTATAACTCTTACTGCAAAAAACACCGCTGGTTGTGAAGATATTTATGATAATACATATAGAATAAATGCAAACCCTGCCGCTGATATTACTTGGAATGGCACTTCATCTGTTGGTATTTGTGCAAACGAAACAAAGATTTTTAACCCTGGCAGTGGTATTGTCAATAGTGATGGTACTTTTACATGGTCTTTAACGCGTAATGGAACGGAGTTAACAACAGCAGAATATGCACTTATTGGTTTTGATAAATATACTTTCGAACCAAATGCCAGTTTTATTGATGATGGTACTTACACTGTAAGTGTTGAAATTATATTTGCTGATGGATGTTCAGATACTGATACAAAAGGCCCGATAAACGTCTATTCATTCGATATTACTCAAGAAGTACAAGGGGAAGATCATTTTTGTTATGATGGTACTACTACAGACGATGCTATATATACTGTAACTACAAATATTTCAAATTTAAGTGCGTATACATGGGAATGGACAATTGTTGGTAACGGAACAACTTTTTATACTATTTCTGGTGATGAAAATAATTTACAAGAATCAATTACATATAATTTCACAGAGTTATTAAACGATCAAAATAATAATTACACGGTCAATTTTAAAATGATTTCTGATGCTTGCGAGAAAGAATCTTCGAAGACGGTTAAAGTGACAATGCCAGAAATTGATTTAAATGATGCTACCACCACTTATGCTTCGTATAATTTTCTTTGTGATGAAGTGGAAACATATATAGATCCTAAATTAGATAGAGGAAAAGTTTTCAAACCAACTAATAATAAGACTACATATCAATGGTTTAAAGTTGAAGGTTCTGGTGAGACTGAAATTACAACTTTCACTGAAAATAGAGGAGGTAATAATGTCATTTTTAAATTCTCTGATTTAGATCCTGGTCTGCAAACTTTACGTTTATTAGTAACGGATACCTATGGCTGTACTGGTACAGATAATATAGAAATCACTGTACCTGAATTACCAATAGGAATAGCAGATTTTTCATCTTCAGCTCAAGAACTTGCTTGTAGAGGATCTATTTCATTTTTAGATTATGCAAATGGTAAAGATGGAAATTCTCTACCGAGGTTTGATGTTAATGGCGATACAATAGAAATTGAATCATGGACATGGCATATTACTAGAGATGTCACATTAAATGAATTTTACACTAAAGACACAGGTAATTTTGATTACTTTTTTGACGCTGGTGAATATACTGTTCAGCTAAGTGTTGAAGACGAACAAGGTTGTACTTATACATCTGAAATTTTAAATATTAAAGTAGGTGGTGTAAGAGGTGAATTAGCTATTTCTAGAAAAGCTGGCTACGCACCTTTTAATGTAGATTTTGAAGGAACTCCTTCTTATATAAGCGATGATGTAGACCCTACATTAATTGATTACATCTGGTTCTCAGGTGATGGGTACAGTGAAACGAGTAGTGAAAACTTTAGTTTTACATACCTAACTACTTCTTTAGGCGATCGTGATGCATTACCAGCTTTAATATTTAGAGATAATAATGGCTGTGAATACCCTGCTAATTCCAGTGAACGAATTCAGATATTAACTGAACCTAATAGAACTGTTGGGGATATCACAAGATGTATTACAGATGGAGATACTACTTTGATCGTATCAGATGATACTTTTACTCCTGCTAATATTGACGAAACAAATTATAGCTATACAGCAATTACAAAATATCAATGGTATGTAGATGATGCTATTATACCTTCAGCAGATAATGGAGATTTGGATAACGCAACTTTTACTTACGGGACAACAGATACTCCTTTTACAATCAATCCAGATGATACCGATGGTAAAACTTATATAATCAAATCATGGTTAGAAGCTACATATACAGATAAACTAGATGGTTCTAAAAGTTTTGTAGAAGAGGTTGCCTTTGATTCAGATACATTTACAGTAGTTTTTGACCCTCAACCAATTGCTGATTTTACAAGCAATACTCCAGTATGCTTAAGCGATTCTCTTATTTTAGATGCAAGTACGAGTGACTTTGGAAGTTATAGTAGAGGAACAATTACATTTTATCATTGGGTAATTCCTTCTGTAAAAGATACTATTACTACTACACCAAATTTAAGTTTAAAGTTTGCAACAGAAGGTACAT
Source organism: Flammeovirga kamogawensis (assembly GCF_018736065.1). GTDB lineage: Bacteria > Bacteroidota > Bacteroidia > Cytophagales > Flammeovirgaceae > Flammeovirga > Flammeovirga kamogawensis. The sequence continues at coordinate 220,869 of NZ_CP076129.1, read as the reverse complement.
ACAATGTGACGCTTACTGTAGAAAGTAATAATAGTTGTGCATCAAATACTATTAATAAAGACATAATTATAAAGCCTTTACCAATTGTAGACTTTAATGCACCTTCAGTTTGTTTAGGTGAAGAATCTATTTTTGAAAACACTTCAACTTTCGAAGGTTCTACTATCACCTCAGATCCATCAATAATAAATAGTGTAGCATGGTATTTTGATTATGATGAAAATATTCCTCAAACACCAAATTCAACAGACATCTCTCCTACTTTTGAGTTTACTGAAGATGGTTTACATAAAATAAAATTAGAAGTATATACATTAGAAGGTTGTGTAGATTCTGTCATTAAAGACATAGAAATTTATGAACTACCAACAATAACTCCTGATGAAGACCAATATATTTGCGAAGGAGAAAGCATTGATCTCTCTGTTTTAGGCGGGACATCATTTACTTGGAGTACTGGAGAAACAACAAGATCTATTACAGTTACACCTACTAGTGATAGTACTTTCTATGTTGATGTGCTAAATAATTTTGGTTGTTTAAGTAAAGATTCTGTAACAATTTTTGTTATACCAGAGTTTGAGCAAACTTCAACTTTTGAAGAAGCTTGTGAAGGAGATACAATAACTTTAACCGCAAATATTGCTGCTTATGAAAACACCCAAGAAGTTATAGAGTGGTCTACTGGAGAAACATCAGAAACGATTAAGGTTACTACTTCTGGTATATATAATGTTACAAATACTGTTACACATTTAGATGGAAAAATCTGTATTTTCACAAAAACTGTGAATGTAGAATTTCATGCTAATCCAGGAGAAATTGAAAAAGATACTGTTTATTGTTTTGATAACGGACCTATTACTTTAGCAGCACCTACCAATCCAAATTTTAGCTATTTATGGGAAGACACTGGGGAAACAACTTCTACTGTACAAAGAACAAGTGCAGGTATTTATACAGTAACAGTAACTGATAATACATACCCAACTAATTGTGCAACTACTTCTAGTATTGAAGTTATTGCTCCTTCATCTATTGCATCTTTTACTTCTAATGAAGTCTGTTTTGGTGATACTACAATTTTTGATGCTGCTGCTAGTACAGTAGATTATGGTGGTTTAGAAGTTGAATACCATTGGGAATTAGGTACTCATAAAGATACGGTGACAATAACACCTTCTCTAAAATATGCTTTCCCAGAAGATGGAAATCATGATGTAGCATTAACTGTTGTTCCTGTAAACGGATGTCCATCTCCAACAATTAATCAAAATGTTATTGTTAATGAGTTACCTGTAGTCAATTTCTCAGCAGGAGATGTCTGTTTTAATGAAACTGTAGTTTTTAATAACCTAACAACTTATTTAGGTTCAACCATTACTGCATCTAACACAAATATTACAGCTATTAATTGGGATTTTGATTACGATGGCAGCACTCCAAATTGGTCAAGTAATGAATTATCACCAACACATGTTTATGCAGACTCTGGTACTTACAATGTTTTATTAGAAATTATAACAGATAAAGGGTGTTCACAACAAATAGAGAAATCAGTTACTATTTTTGAATTACCCACTCCTATTATATCTGAAGATTTATATATCTGTGAAGGTGAAAATACTAACTTAGAAATTATGGGAGGTGTTGCTTATTTATGGGAAAACACTTCAGAAACTACTTCTACAATCAATGTATCTCCGATTGCAGATGAAACATATGTTGTTAAAGTTATAAATGAACACGGTTGTATTAGCTATGATTCTGTAACCGTATTTGTTATTCCAAAAATTAAAACAACACAACTAGTTTATGAAGTATGTGAAGGAACCGAAGTAATACTTGACGCTAGAATTGGAGAGTATGATAATGTAACAGAAAATTATCAATGGTCTACAAACGAAAGCTCGGCAACAATTACGGTAGCTGAACCAGGCACTTATTCTGTTACTAATACTGTGGAACATGAAAGTGGTAAAACTTGTACTTTCCAACAAGAATATCAAGTTATTCATCGACCTAACCCTGCTGGTTTTGTTTCTTCTGATACTGTTTTCTGTTTTTCTTCTGGACCAATTCGTTTAGATGCCACTGTTGGCAGTAACTTTAGTTATTATTGGGAAGATACTGGGGAAACTACCCAATCGGTTCAACGTAACAAAGGTGGCTTTTATACAGTAACAATAACCGATAATACGTACCCTACACAATGTGCAACAACTACAACAATAGAAGTTATTGCACCTACAACAACGGCAAATTTTATTGCTAATGAAGTTTGTCTTAATGAAACATCAATATTAGATGCATCATCAAGTGCTATTGATTATGATGGTCTTGATGTTGAGTATTATTGGAATTTAGGCAGCTTTGGTGATACTACTACTACTTCTTCAACTTTAAATTATATTTTTCCAACAGATGGAAATCATACTGTAGAATTAACAGTAACTCCTGTTGGAGGGTGTTCTTCTGAAGTATTCACCAATACAGTTTTAGTTCATCAATTACCACAAGTTCGTTTTTCTACTGAAAATATTTGTATTACTGATATTGCGGTGTTTGATAATTTATCATCTTATTTAGGAAATGAAATACAATCAAATGCAAATCAAATTTCCTCTATTAAATGGGATTTTGATTATAATGGTACCACACCAAATTGGACAAATGAAGAAGTATCTCCAAGTTATCAATATAAAGCAAGTGGTACTTATAGAGTCTTACTTGAAGTAACATCAGAAAAGGGATGTCCAGTACAATTCGAAAGTCAAATTACAATCTACGATACACCAACTCCTATCTTAACAGAAGATCTATATATCTGTGAAGGTGAACAAACAACTCTTAAAATAGAAGGTGGAATTGCATATTTATGGGAGAACACTAAAGAAACTACTCCTGAAATTACAGTTAGCCCAATTGAAGACGAAACATATATTGTGAAGGTAATAAACGAGACAGGTTGTATTTCTTACGACTCTGTAACCGTATTTGTAATCCCTCAAATAAAAACGGAACAACTAGTTTATGAAGTCTGCGAAGGTACTGATGTCTTATTAGATGCAAGAGTAAGTAATTACGATAATATCTTAGAAAATTATATTTGGTCAACGAATGAAAATACTTCTACAATTACTGTCTCTACCCCTGGAATTTATTCTGTGATTAATACAGTTGAACATGAAAGTGGAAAAATATGTACTTTTGAACAAGAGTACGAAGTAATACACAGACCTATACCAAATGGATTTGCTGTTACAGATACAGTTATCTGTTTTGAAACAGAGTTTGAAATTACTTTAGCAGCTCCTGAAGGAAACAACTTTGTCTATTATTGGGAAGATACTGGAGAAACTACTGCAAGTGTAATTAGAGAAGAAGAGGGAGAGTATACAGTTACAATAATTGATACAACAAACCCTACTGATTGTGAAATTACAACTAGTGTATTTGTTGATGATATCTGTCCGCCAAGAGTATTTACGCCAACAGCTATGACTCCAAATGGAGATGGTTTAAATGAAGAATTTTTAATCCGTTCAAAATATGCCCTTGATATTAAATTGAATATTTATAACCGTTGGGGCGAGATTATATTTAATAGAGTTTACACAAATTCTGATGATGCCAGAAAAGAAGGAAATGGTTGGAATGGAATGCATAAAGGAAAAATTGTACCTGGTGGTGTTTACTCTGTGATAGTTGAATATATAAGTGAATTAGATGGTAAACATCATAGACAAGCAAATCATATTACTGTAATTAATTGATAAATAAGTAATATAACATCAGATAGTTAGCGATATTTTCAATAAATAGGATTCTATTTTACAAAAAACACATCATTAAATAATCATATTAATGAATAGCATTGTATATTGCCGGTTAATTACTAACAGTCTATAACTTTATATATATATGATGCTTTCAACAAAAAAGAAGAACGATGTTCTTAAAGATTTAGCATTACTTATTGCAGATGAATCTGCAGAAATTATTGCGGCAAATCAAAAAGACCTAGAAAAAGCAGGTGACCTAGACCCCACTCTAGTTGATCGTTTGAAAGTAGACGAGAAAAAAGTAAAAGGTATGGTGGCTTCTGTAAATGAAGTGATCGGTTTAGAAGATCCTGAAGGACAGGTTTTAAGTGCTTACGATCATCCTAACGGAATGAAAGTAGAAAACCGTGTTGTGCCTTTTGGTAAGATTTTAATTATCTATGAATCTAGACCCGACGTAACAATCGAAGCTGCTGTTAGTGCATTCAAATCTGGAAATAAAATTCTTCTTAAAGGTGGTAAAGAGGCTCGCCAATCTAATTTAGTATTGGTAGCGTTATGGCAAAAAGCTTTAGCACAAAATGGAGTAGCTACAGATTATGTAGAGTATCTTGATATTGATAGAGCCACTACTCAAAAACTTTTAGCAGAAAACACTCATAATTTAGACCTTATTATTCCTAGAGGTGGTGAAGGTTTAATCAATTATATAAAACAAACTACTTCTGTTCCATTAATGATTAGTGGACGTGGAAATAACTTTGTTTATGTAGATGAAAATACTGATTTTGAAATGGCGATTGACATTATTCTAAATGGTAAAAGCCGTTTGAGTGTGTGTAATGCAATTGATAAAGTATTGTTCAATAAAAATATTCCTGAGTTAGCATCTAAGCTAAGTAACCTTGTAACAAGAGCAGAAGCAATCGGCCTTGATATACACGGTGATAAAAATGTTATTGCATTAGATAAAAAAATAAAAGCTTGTAATGTAGAAGATTTAATGCCACAAGAATTTTTATCTGAGAAAATATTATTTGCTGAAGTTGATTCTTTAGACGAAGCTATTGCAACGATTAATAAATATGCTGGTGGACACTCTGCTGTTATTGTAACAACAAATAAAGACACTGCTACAAAGTTCCAATACCAAGTAGATTGTGCTGCAGTTTACCATAACGCTTCTTCTAGATTTACAGATGGCGGTCAGTTTGGCTTTGGAGCCGAGATTGCTATTAGTACGCAAAAACTTCACTTTAGAGGTCCTGTTGGTTTGGCACAATTGGTATCGAACAAATGGTTTATCTCTGGAGATGGACAAACAAGAAATTAATCATGAAACCAAGAATTGTAGTTAAAATTGGCACCTCAACACTTACTGCTGGTACCAGTATGATATCAAGAGGTAAAATTGAAAACATAGGTAGACAGATTTTAAACTTAAGAGATACATATGATATCATCTTAGTTTCTTCTGGTGCTGTTGCAACTGCAAAACAGTTTATCAATGTAAATGGGATGAAGCACAATATGGTGCATTCCAAACAAGCATTATCAGCAATTGGGCAGCCTAAACTTTTACAAATTTATGCAGAAGTTTTTGGAGATTTTGATCTTAAAGTTGCTCAGTGTTTAATGACGTATAAAGATTTTGATAATAAAGAATCGAAAGAAAATACTTTAAATACTGTTAATGAGTTATTAACACACGGTTTTATTCCTATTTTTAATGAAAATGATACAGTTGCCGTTGAAGAGCTTATTTTAGGTGATAATGATAAATTATCTGCTCTAGTTGCATCGTTATTAAAAGCTGATAAGCTAATTATTGCTTCTGATATTGAAGGATTATTTACAAAGAATCCTAACATACATGATGATGCAGAATTAATTCCAGAAGTAAACAATCTTGAAGATATTAAACAATATATTGAAGAACGTGAAAACGGATTAGGAACCGGTGGCATGACATCTAAAATTAGTGCTGCAAAGATATGTTTTGATGAAAATATTGAAGTTTACCTTGTTAATGGAGGGCGGACAAATTTTATTCAAAGAAGTTTAGAAGGCAGTATAAGGTTTACAAAATTTAAACCCTAAAACAGAAAAGGTGAAGCTTAAAAGTTTCACCTTTTCTGTTTATAATTTCTTATTTAATTTTTGTCATTTTAAAGTAATAATAAACTGACGTTGCAATAATTAACACCAATACTATTGGTAAAAAATATAGTGACATTCCAATTTTTATACCTAATCCTATCTGTATTATAGTATAAGTTATATATAAAAAGATGAGTATAACTTCTGTATTCAATACTCTAATTTGTTTTGTCGCGTATTTATATAAATTCTTGTAGTTTTCTTGCGTTACTTTAATAGGGTAATTAAATATATGAGGTACCTTATTCATAAAGAATAACCCTACATATAAAAGAGTACCTAAAAAAGGTAAAATCCAAATTACTTTTTTACTTGAATACGCATTTACTTCTCCTAAACCATTAAAATGTCTCGGTATTTCGTCGGGTAATACACTATAATAATAAACGGGCAGGGCAAACAAAACTATAAGAGATAGTAAACCTATTATTTCAATAATTCTATCATATAGATCAAGTGTAATGTGTGCTTTTGGTTGATTCTTTATACCTGTATTCATGATTTCTCAATTTAATTACGTCTTACCATAATATACGTTTATTAACACTAAATTGTTAATTTTAAAAAATCATTTTTTCTTATTTCCCAATGGTTAACCTCTTGTTTAAAATTAAGTGATCCCGGTATAGTGATATGTTTTTTTATAAAAGTAAAACCAATCTTTTCTAATGTCTTATTTGGTGCATCATTTTCAGCAGAAGGAGAACAATTTAAAACGTCTAAATCAAAATTGTTGAAATAAAAAGGAAGGCTTTTTTCTACTAATTCTACCCCTGCTCCTTTTCTTCTTAAATCAGTTTTCCAGATATGTAAATGCATATTTGCTGAATGCCCATATTTAATTGAATTTATATTAGAATGTCCAATTGCCTCCCCGTCAATTTCCCATATTAAAGCATAATTTTTCTTTTCTTTATAAGATAGAACTAACTGATTTTCTATCATGTCAACTAAATCTTTACGTCTAGGTAACTTAGATATGTCAACTCCTAAAGAAGTTAAATACGTATGATCAGATTTAAGCCAGTAATCTGCGATTAACGAAATATCACTTGAAATTAATTCTCTTACGCTTGTTTTCATTTAGATTTTATTTAATACTACTAAGTTAATAATCTTCAACTTCTATTTTTCATAAGAATCAACTCATCGTCTTGCTAATTCTTTCTAGAAAAAGTATAATAATAATGACAAATTCGAGAGCACTATTTCTTGTAAAATCTTCAGTGTTAACTTTAAACTGTTCAACAATATTTTTTGATTTAATTGTTTTATGCAGTTTGTTTAGGTATTCGTGAATTGATAGCTTTTCATTTTAAGTTTAGAGCATTGGGTCTTTCGAACAGTGGATGGAGATTAGTTAATGTCAGCTTGTTTTTATTTTACTTATCCTATTTTAAGGTTTTTATCTCACTTGTATCTGTTTCTACAATTTCATCATTTAGCATAATTGTCTTTATCAGTTTTCCATTGTTAATTTCAACTTTTATTGTTTTTGATGGTATGAAATTATTCAATAATGGATAACTTATAAATACTACATTTAAATATAACAAGACAAAAAATCACCAATCATATTTTTTCTATACTTACTAAGAAAGTTTTTTCTTTTTGAAATAGTAAAATGAACAATAATAATTATTGCTAACATTATAGAAATTAGTATTAGTTCATTTGTTATTATAGGAATCTTAAAATTAAACTTAATAAGTAAAAATTTAACAGTTATCAAATTGATAATAATAGTAAATGATAATGGTATAGTAGCAATTTTAAATCTATTAGTTGATTCAGGTTGTTTAAACTTTTGATATTTAAGAATGAAAGTATAAAATCTAAAAGCTATATAATGCATATGGTAGATTATTGATGTATGATTAGTATAATTCAAGCTAATGTGATGACTAAACTACGTGAGCGGTTGCGTCAACAGTGATTGGAGTTTAGTTGATGTTATGGAGATTTTTTAACTGTAAAAGGCAATTTCTTAAATATTTTGCTCAATATGAATTTTCCATCATCATAGATCACTTCTTCGTACATGAAATTTGCTGAGTCATATTTATAAGTTGTTCGTCTAACTGGAATATCAAAAACGCCCATAGGAGTTTCCAACTTTTCATTGTTCTTTACTTCCTTCTCAATGAGCTGACCCAATTTGTTATAAGTGTATGTCTCAATTTCTTTTTGCTTGTTCCGTGTCTTTCTTAATTCGATAATATTGCCAGTTGAATCATATTTGTAGATACCGTGCCAAGCTGTAATCTCGTTCTGTTTAACTACCAAGGATGTTTTTAATGTGCTGTCATACTTATAAAAATTCCACGTTTGTACTACATCTCCTTCCATCGCTTTTCGTTCTGATACTTTTTCTTGAATCAGTTGATTCAATTGGTTATAGAATTTAGTCTGTTCAAAAGCTATTGTGTCTAAATTGATGACTGAATCCATTGCTTCATAGTTACCCAAGTGATTACCTGCTGAATCATATATGAATATTGATCTTCTTCCGTTAGAGCAGTTTCTACCGCTTACAATTTCAGTTAGTTGATTCGTCTTATTGTATATGTATTGAAAACACATACCGTCTCTCGTGACTACTTTGAGTAAATTATTACATGAATCGTAATATTTAGTTGAGATGTATTTATCGGGATGGTAATAGCTTTCTATTATGTAGCTAGCTGTAAATTCATCCGATTTATTTCTGTTATTTATTTCACAACTACAGAAGATTGTAAAGGCAATAAAGATTTGAATTTTAGTCTTCATACTAATTCTCCATAACGGGTTGACTAAACAGCGAGAGAGGACGTATCGGCCGAGACTTGCTGTTTTAGCTAATGTTGTAAAACGTAAATTAATTAGAGTAGTTGACTTTAATGTACTCTTCTATTTTACTTCTAAAATAGAAGTCATCATAATTTTTTATATTTAAAATATCATCAATGACTTTTTGCTTTTCAAATTCATTCTGTTCATAATATGATTTGCACAGTAAGTAACCAGACCAATAACCGGCATTTCGCGGTCTGGATTCACTTTTTCTTACCCATGAATTCCAAGAAATCCAAGTACTTTTCTCATCTTTTTGATTTTTGAAATCATTCCAAACTTCTACTTCCTTGCCTATAAAAGATGAGTAATCTTCATCCGTTTCTCCACAAATTAATTCGGCAATAAATTCAGCAGATCCCTCACGCATACTATTTACTAAAATTGTATTCCCCTTTTTCATGTGTTTCTGATTAAAATGAATTAATTCATGAATTACTGTAACAGGAATATGCTTTCTTAACATACTTATTCTCAAAATGTCTTTATTCCAATTTTTTGTATTTGAATTTGGTGTCTTGCAAAGAATCTCAGTGCCTATTATTATTCCATTTTTAGATATTGTTCCGTTAGAGCTAAACCTTCCAATAACAAAATAAATATCTGGAAAAGTAGCATTAGGATATAAAGATTTGAATTCTAAAAAATAGGTTTTTATTTCTTTTTTCAAATCATCAAGGTTTGTTAGATCTGATCTTATAGATAAATAAAATTCTTTGTGTTTAAGTACGAACTTAGAAAACTTATCTACACTCTTAATTTTTGTTTTATAAAAATCTTTTAGTCCCTTTGAACCTTTATTGAAATATAATTCTTTAAAAATGTGTTTTGCATTTAGTGTATCTTTTAATGCTTCGTCAAATGCTAAATAAAAGTTTTGAATATCATTTACGTAGACCTTAGATACGTTGGGATCTTTTGAATTTTTTGAAAATGTATTCAGAGAAATAAATGATAAAAGTAATATGGAATATAATAGTTTCTTCAAAGTTTGTATTACGGTTTAGTTTTATGTTTTACTACGAAATTGCCAAACTGCGAGCTAGGACGTGTCGGCTAATGCTCTAAACTTAAGGATTTAACATTTCATTTTTCAACGATTTCAATGTTTCTCCTCTCTTTACAATTATACTAATATAATTTTTAAGACTGAAATGAAAAATAGAACAATATCCCAATTTATAAACTATCTGAACACTTTAATTAAATCAGATCAAGTACTCAATAATTTTAAGGTAGAAGCAAAAGATTTTACACGGAATAGAGTGATTAGTTTTGTCGATATAATTTTCATTTTAATAGGTAGAGTTACAAAAACAACTATGGTTGAACTAGTTCAATTTTTCTCGAGTAACGGTACCTTAAAAATATGTTCTCCTCAGGCATTTAGTAAGGCTAAATTAAAAATTAATCCTGCTGTATTTCAATTCCTAAATCAAGAAATTTTAGACTTTTATTATGAAAAAAAAAGAAACACGTTTTATAAAAATAAATACCAATTACTTGCTGTTGATGGAAGTATGATTCAACTACCAGATAGTAATGAATTAGGGGAAATATTCATTAGAACTAAAAATCAAAATGGGGCTGGAATGCCACTTGCAAGAGCTTCTGTTTTATATGACTTGAATAATGATTTAGCTTTAGATGCATTAATAACACATAATAAACATAGTGAAGTATCTCTTTTTTATGAACATATCGAAAACTCATCACATCTTATTGATAATCATATTGTTGAACCTGTTATAATATTAGATAGAGGATACGCAAACATCAATATTATTGAGTCTATATTAAAAAATAAAATGTTGTTTTTAATTCGAACAAAAGCATCCTTAAATAAAGAAGTTATCGAGTTTGTAAATTCAAATGTGATTGATAATACAATTATTTTTAAGAGGAAAGACAGAGACAATATTTCATGTAGAATCGTCAAAGTAAAATTGAAAAGTGGAGAAATAGAATATCTTTTGACAAACACGGAATTCTCCATAATAGAACTCAAAGAATTATATTATAAAAGATGGGGTGTTGAAACTTATTATGGATATATCAAATCTAGTTTACAACTAGAAAACTTCTCTTCAAAATCAGCAAATGGTGTACTATTAGAATTTTATGCTTCTATATTTTTAGCCAATTTGAATCAGGTTTTAATTATTGAAACGGCATTGAAAAACGATCAAAAAAACAAGTACGAATACAAGATAAATAAAAATATAGCAACGGGTATTTTTAAAAGTTTTTACATTAAAATGAGAATGTATAAACGTGTTCCTAAAAAGATAATTGACGATACACTGACACTTATCAGACGATCAAAAGTTCCAATAAAAATGGAGAGATCTTTTGAAAGAATTAAAAATAAAAGAAGTCGAAGAAAGTGTCATTTTAATAGGAAATTGGCTATTTAACATCTTAAGTTTAGAGCATTGGACGCGTCGGCCGAGACTTGATGTATAGCTTATGTTGTGTGTTGTTTATATTTTTCTCTTACTCTCATTAAGATTGTTCCAAGTTGATTTTGTCCCAATCCGTCTTTTCCTATACCCCAATAGTTATCATATGGTGAGTTTTCGATTAATAATTTATCATCAGTTTCAATTAACTTCTTTTGAAGTTCTTCATTAAAGTCAAATTTTGATTTTACACCAGCATACATGTAGTTTATTTTATCAAACTCCCAAGACTTCTTTAAACTATAGCTTCTATTTTGCCCCAAGTCTGAGGCTATTTTTGGTGAATTTGAAAGTCTAATTTTTTCAGCATAGGATAAATCTTCGAATTTCATCGATTGATAAAAATGCTCAACTGTTTTATAGTATTTATTTTCGTACTCAAAACCAAAATTTGAAAAGTTTGAAAATTCACCAAATTCACCATGACTTGAATAGAAATAAATCGCATCATTAAAATCAATTAGAGATTCACAATTATTTATAATATCAACTCTATTTAGAATTAAGCTATATGATGAATATTTTTCAGAGTTAATCTTATTTCCAACAATTTCCGATTCATATTTTTTACTTTCGTTTAACCAAACTTGAATCATATTGTCTAATGGGTCGGAAAAAAAACTTATCGTAAAAAGTTCACCATTCGGTAAAGTAAACTTTACATATTCAGTATATGCAGTTTCAAAGTGAATAATAGCATACACTTCCAAATTCTCAGATGATCTATATGTTCCTCCTGGATATATCATTGATTAGTAGTAAGTCTAATAACACACAACGAAATTGCTAAACTACGAGCGAGGCCGCGTCGGCCGAGACTTGGAGTTTTAGCTGTTGTTGGCGGTATGTGCTTTTTTTAGTCTGTCCAATTTTCAATTTTTCCATTATCCTCAATGAATATCTCGATATAAATGTCTTCAGATATTGGTTTTCCTTTATTCATAATAACGTCAAATTTCAAATCTTTTAAGGCTGTCATTATCTTATCTATACAAAAATTGTATTCATCTGGCTCGTAATATTCATCAATTTCTTCGTCAGATAGAACCATTCTAACCTTTGATACAATTCCTTTTTTATTAATAGTTACGAAATAACTTTCAGAACAGTCAAATTCATCTGGATTTTTCCATTTTGCCCTTTTCAGTTTCTTAAATAGGAAGTTCGATATTTCACTTTTATCACGTCTATCTATTCTTTTAGGGTCATCGATATAGTTGTCAAAATCTTCCACATTTTCCACAAATCCATTTGAAAAAGTAATAACTTTTTCTTTTTCAAATATTGTAAAGAAAACCCCGTCCCATCTCAAAACTTTGTTAGTTAATGGAAAGTTAATGAATCCGTTAAACCAATTGATAAATACTTTACTATTCTTAACTTTCTTACCAAAAATGGATTTGATTTTCATTACTGATTGGTTCTTGTCAATTTGTCCATTTCTTAGTTCTCCACAATTGATAATATCAGCTAAGAACAAACTATCATTTTCTATTTTATAAATTGCCTGATATCCTCTCCAGCAATTAAAAGAAGCACCATCTCGAAAGGTCAGTCCAAATAGTTGTTCAGTTTCAGTCGAGTCTAGTCGTTGTAAATATTGTTCGAGAATTAAATTGTATGTGGCTATAGTGTCATTATCATAAATGACATAATCAGGCATTTGTGGACTCGCAATTGTTTCTGTTGCCCAAAATGTCAATAGACATATTATTATAAATGTAATTCTCTTTCTCATCGCATTACCGCCAACGCGTTGACTAAACTGCGAAGCGGACGTGTCGGCCGATATGCAGATTTAGTTGATGTTAACCACAGTTAAAGTGAAATAATACTTTAATAATTAAGAGAAGATGTTAAATCTAAAGATGAAGGTATTTCAAATCCATTATCTTTCAGAAAATCTCTTGTTTCCATTAAAGCAAAGCCTAATAAATTTAAGCCTCGCCAAAGGTGGACATTTCTGGAAGAATCACTATCTTTTGTTAAACCAATACCCCAAATTATATCTACAGGACTAGCTTCAACCAATACTCTTGATTGGGTATTTAAAAGATATTCTCCCATTTTTTTATGTTCAGTAAATTTATAAATATTGCCAATTTTTACAATCCATAACGATACTTTTTCCATACCTCTTCATCAAAGTTTTTCACTTTTCTACCTAAATCTTTTGCTTCTCCAGGTTTTTGACAATTAATGATTTGTTGATACACTTTTTCATCGCCAAATAATCTAGCTTTTTCTGCCATCATCCAATGTTCGGTAGTCAAGTAAGTAATACCTTTTATTGTAAAAGAGCTTTCATACCATTGACTAAAACAAAAGTTTCCTACTTCTTCTTTATGATTTTTTGTATGACCCCAAAAGAATAAAAACTTTATTGACGTATTTGATTTCTCTTTAATTTTCAGCCATTCAAGAGAATATTTTACTTCCATTATATTGTATTGTTTCTATATGCTACTTACTGGATAATAATTGTGGTTAACGTTTTGCAAATAGGCAAAGGCGCCTTCTCAAATATAATCATTTTGGCGCTTTTGTTTATTTGCTGTTATAGCCATTCCTTTCGGGTTAATTTATATCTGCGATCGGTGCACTTATCTTCTGTGTTAAAGAATTCAATATCTCCTTTAAAAAACTTCTCAAGTATTTTAACGGATCGTAAATTGGCCACATAAACATCGGCAGTGATTAAGTCTGTGTTCAAGTGTTTAAAACCAAAATCAATTAGTCCTTTTGTGATTTCTGTACCGTATCCAACTCCCCAGTACTTTTCTCTTAGTCTATAGCCTATTTCATCATTATTTTCATTATTCTTCAGAAATGCACAAAGTCCGATGAACTCATTTTCTGCTTTTAACTGGATTGCCCAAACCATTTTATCTGATGTTTTCTGTTCATTATCAAGTAGCATATTTAAGTGCTCATTACTTTCCTCTCTGGTCATGACATCTCGGGGAATGGGATTCATGACGTTTGGGTTACCCATCATGTCAAAATAAGCACTTTGATCGCTTTTGCACAATTGTCTAATGATTAGTCGATCTGTTTCAAATATCATTGTGTTGTGGTTAATTGGCTATAACGCGTTGACTAAACTGCGAAGCGGACGTGTCGGCCGATATGCAGATTTAGTTGATGTTATGGAGTGTTATTAAGTGAATTATATTTATTTATTATTTTATCAACTTCAATAAGTTCAATTACAGTTGTATTAACTTTTCCTTGATTTATAATGCTTAAAGAAGGACTTTTCGAAGTAACCGAAATATAATTTTTTGACATTTCTTTTAAACTATACTTTATATTTTCAAGACTGTAAGTTGAATTAATATTCCAATTAGTTTTTAAAATATAGATAATCTCTAATTCACCTTTTGAATTCGGCAAATAATATGTAATTGTTTCTCCATAATCATTACAATCTATAGTTTCTTTAAATATTACATTTTTATTAGAATTATATTTAACAAGTTTTTGCGAACAGTCACCACCTTCAAAATCATCAAATATCATTTGAAAAGTAGAGGCTTGTAATTCTTCTTCTAAATTTTTAAGTTCAGAACTAAAATTAGGTGAAGATTGAATATTTAAAACTTGAATAAAAAAAACAAGTGTTCCTAAAAATCTCATAATTATTACTTATTCTACAATATATAGATAGGAATTTTATATTTAAAACTAATTAGTTTAATGAGTATAACAATACCAATACTCCATAACGGGTTGACTAAATTGCGTAGAGGGCGCGTCGACCGATATGCTAATTTAGTTATTGTTATGCTGTGTATTTTTTAATTTTAAATTGAATACTGAAAGTACAGATACTTAAAAGTTTTACCTAACGTGAACATCATTAATTGAGAGAACTCTAAAATTACGATGGACGTTGAAAAACAAAACCATTTTTTAAACTTTAATTATTTGAAAAGTAAATAGCCTTTTGACTAATTCTGTGTTGAAAAATTTACTTTCTACTAATTTAATTCTTCACAATGATTTGACTACACTCCTGTTTCAATTTATAATTTTACTAAACCGTGCGAATCGCACGACTGCAAATAAAAAGGTACAAAATAACTAATGTTCTCTGCGGGTGAATCACCCGTGCTTGAATAATAAAAATTTAGTACCTACGTGAATTATGCAGATGCACTCGCCTAGATTATACAGCATAACGGGTTGACTAAATTGCGTAGAGGGCGCGTCGACCGATATGCTAATTTAGTTATTGTTATGCTGTGTATTTTTTAATTATAAATTGAATACTGAAAGTACAGATACTTAAAAGTTTTACCAAACGTGAACATCATTAATTGAGAGAACTCTAAAATTATGATGGTCGTTGAAAAACAAAACCATTTTTTAAACTTTAATTATTTGAAAAGTAAATAGCCTTTTGACTAATTCTGTGTTGAAAAATTTACTTTCTCCTAATTTAATTCTTCACAATAATTTGACTTCACTCCTGTTTCAATTTATAATTTTACTAAACCGTGCGAATAGCACGACTGCAAATATAGAGGTACAAAACAACTAATGTTCTCTGCGGGTGAGTCACCCGTGCTTGAATAATAAAAATTTAGTACCAACGTGCACTATGCAGATGCACTCGCCTAGATTATACAGCATAACGAATTTGCTAAACTGCGAGCGAGGGCGCGTCGACCGAGACTTGCTGTTTTAGCTGATGTTACCACACGTTTATATGTGAATTTTTGTGGATTACTAATAAATGTACTCTATATGAATTCTTCGATTTAGCGGAGTAAAAGTCATTTCAGAGTATGAAATTTTTTGTAGTTCATAGACTTTATCAACCGTTACTTTATTTAAGTACTTGATTGGAATTTTATCTATTACACCGAATTTCATTTCTATATCTCCACAATTTGTATCAACAACATGATTTAATGGCTTAAACTCTAATTCATAGTCTAGTTCTCCATTTTTTTTGTAATATTTCCATTCTCCAACGCGATAATAATAATAAGTAAGGCTCGGCTCTATACCACAATCATAGTGCATATCTATCTTATAATGACCTTCTGAGATTAAACGACCTTCAAAATCAAATTCTTTCCAATGTCCAAACCGTAAATCAGTAATATTATTATCTTTAACCGCTACTTTACCAATCCCAATTACATTAACTTTTAAGTCTTTAACATTGATTAAACTATCTTCCTTAGGAATACCATTTTTGATCGTTCCATCAAATGGGTCGAAATAAACCTGACTTAATTTATAATTTTGTTGTGACTTACAGCCGAAGAATAAAAAAAGTAAAAAAAGTGTTACTAACTTATTTATTTTCATGATCAATCCCATCTTTATCAACTTATTAATAACTCTATGCCCAATGTGTGGTAACGAAATTGCTAAACTGCGAGCGAGGACGCGTCGGCCGAGACTTGCTGTTTTAGCTGTTGTTGTATTGCGTAATATAATGTGTAATAATTTCCTAAAAAGATTAATAACTTAAGCGTAAATTAATTGGAAATAATATTGTTGTGTGATAATTATTTTCTCTACATGAATTAACTTTCCATTGTTCATTCTTCATAAATGTTAAGAGCTCATTCTTATTTTTTATTAGATTAATTCCTTTACTTGCCTTTTCTAGAATTATTGTTCTCTCAACTATACCTTTATGATTAATAAGAAGAATGAAATAGATTTTAATATCATCATAATATTTTTTTTCTCTAACTAATTCTTTATTAATCTTTACTATTTTAATAATCTCTTTGGCTAGATAAGCTTTTCCATTTATTGGGGTGTTATTATAACCACCAACAATAGTATTCATTTTGAAAATAGTGTCATATTCTACATTACATTCAGAGTCATTTTTTTGACCATGACAATGTATTGATATTCCTAAAAATAATATTGCAATGATTATTGGATTCAATTATGTAAACTTTTTATTAGTTAACTTACTTAAAAAGAGTTGAACTTATGCGATACAACGGGTTGACTAAATTGCGTAGAGGGCGCGTCGACCGATATGCTAATTTAGTTGATGTTAACCACAGTTAAAGTTAAGTAATAGTTTAATAATTAAGAGAAGATGTTAAATCTAAAGACGGAGGTATTTCAAATCCATTATCTTTTAGAAAATCTCTTGTCTCCATTAATGCAAAGCCTAATAAATTCAAGCCTCGCCAAAGGTGTACATTTCTAGAAGAGTCACTATCTTTTGTTAAACCAATACCCCAAATTGTATCTACTGGACTAGCTTCAACCAATACTCTTGATTGGGTATTTAAAAGATATTCTCCCATTTTTTTATGTTCAGTAAATTTATAAATATTGCCAATTTTTACAATCTCATAACGATACTTTTTCCATACCTCTTCATCAAAGTTTTTCACTTTTCTACCTAAATCTTTTGCTTCTCCAGGTTTTTGACAATTAATGATTTGTTGATACACTTTTTCATCGCCAAATAATCTAGCTTTTTCTGCCATCATCCAATGTTCGGTAGTCAAGTAAGTAATACCTTTTATTGTAAAAGAGCTTTCATACCATTGACTAAAACAAAAGTTTCCTACTTCTTCTTTATGATTTTTTGTATGACCCCAAAAGAATAAAAACTTTATTGACGTATTTGATTCCTCTTTAATTTTTAGCCATTCAAGAGAATATTTTGCTTCCATTATATTGTACTGTTTCTATATGCTACTTACTGGATAATAATTGTGGTTAACGCGTTGACTAAACTGCGAAGCGGACGTGTCGGCCGATATGCAGATTTAGTTGATGTTGTAGGTAGTTAATTATTACTAAACTTATTCCAGTAATTTTCACTAGCTTTAAACAAGTCAGTTGGTGTGATTTTTTGTTTTAAATGATTTTTAATTTCTATTTTTTTAGCTTTTATTAGCAAGTTTCCTCCACAATAGTCATAATTAGTATTGTGTTGATTACAGCTTACTTTTACAATACCATTTAAAGTTTCTGCATATCCAATTTCTAATTCTGCTTTAAAAATGTCTTTTAATTCAGTCCAATTGATTTTTTTGAGTGTGATCGGATTCATCCATGGTTCTAGCTCAATATGTTCAATATTGTATATAAGCAGATAAAAAAAATTAAAACCTTCTTGAAATTCTTTTCCAAGATATTGACATTCTATTTTTAATGTCAGTTGTTTTAAATCTCCTTCCCAGCCTGTTATTCCTCCATCGTGAAACGTTGTGAATATATTTTCGATCACATTAATCATAGTTCAACTTCTACAAAATCTGTATTAGATTTAAATATTTTATTCGATTCCTTAATTGCTTTTTCTTCTGTTAATTTGTAATCAAACTGAATGTACTCTTTAATTTCATCAATTGAATTAAAACCTACACTTGCAATATAACCTTGAAAATCGTCTTGAATTTCTTTCCAATCAGAATATTGTTTTTGACTAATTAAAGTTTTACCTGATTGTAAAAATATTAAATTGAATTTCTGCATTTCTCTAATTACCTACAACGTGATAGCTAAACTACGTGTGAGGGTGCGTCACCCGAGACATGGAGTTTTAGCTGGTGTTATAGCCTGTTTAATTATTTTCTAGTTCTTTTTTTAATATGGTAAATATATCCTTTTTAATGATTAATAGCTCTTGCTCATTTTCTGAGTAATTGTACATTATGTCTTTAAAAAGATTATCTAATTCTTCATAAGGATTCTCAGAAAAATATATTTCAAAAGCTGAAAAAGAAATGAACTTTTCATAAGAGTTATCCCGATATAATTTTGTTTTTAATAAATTAACCTCAAGTGGACATTTTTTCAAATAATTCAAACAATATGAACCTATTACCTCAGATAATGCACCATCGCTTTCTTGAAGAATATTACTAAAATTAAATAGATAAAATTTTCTAGTATCTATATTATCTGTAGTAACACTATCTAATAGATTAAAAGTTATCTCAGAATCTGAGATTTTATAAATACCTTGATAATACATCTTTGAATAAATATCGATAGATGTATGATTTAAAAAGTATGTAATAGGTTTACCTTCTATTTGTCTTGTGAATTTTTTATTTCTATTTGAATTGATGGTTGGTTGCTCATATTTAGGTAGGTTTTTATCTATTTGATTATCATTAAATTTGTAACTTTTCCCCAAAGATTTAATATCTGAAACTCTAGATGAATGTATAAAACCCTCTAGGTGATTAAAATTTAATTTAAACCAGTTTTTATTTTCTGAGGGTGAATATTGAAAAGTTTGACCTTCTAATATTACTCCGATAATATTAGAGTTTACAGTAGACTCTTTCCTGATATTTGTGTAACCATCTTTATCATTTATTACACCAATATTCTGAGATAAAATATTCCCTGATAGAAATAAGAAAAAATATGCTATTAATAATCTCATTAATTGAGTGAAGTTTATTTGTAATAGGCTATAACGGGTTGACTAAATTGCGTAGAGGGCGCGTCGACCGATATGCTAATTTAGTTATTGTTATGCTGTGTATTTTTTAATTTTAAATTGAATACTGAAAGTACAGATGCTTAAAAGTTTTACCAAACGTGAACATCATTAATTGAGAGAACTCTAAAAATATGATGGACGTTGAAAAACAAAACCATTTTCTAAACTTTAATTATTTGAAAAGTGAATTGCCTTTTGACTAATTCTGTGTTGAAAAATTTACTTTCGCCTAATTTAATTCTTCACACTAATTTGACTTCACTCCTGTTTCAATTTATAATTTTACTAAACCGTGCGAATCGCACGACTGCAAATATAGAGGTACAAAATAACCAATGTTCTCTGCGGGTGAATCACCCGTGCTTGAATAATAAAAATTTAGTACCTACGTGCATTATGCAGATGCACTCGCCTAGATTATACAGCATAACGAAATTGCTATGCAGCGAGCGAGGACGCGTCGGCCGAGACTTGATGTATAGCTATTGTTGGCGGTAGTTTATTATTATATGTAACAGTAATTATAATAGATATAAAACAGCTATTATTAATCCAATACAAAAAGGAATTAAAAAAGAAATTGCAACTGAAAAAAAAGCTTTCAAATTTGAAATTTTTTGTGCTTGGGATAATGCTGGAATAAATATAAATGGACGCCATAAACTAAGAATTGTTATTAAAGTAATTAATACCCAATAAACAATATTTAAAATCATACTATTGTAGATTGTTGGTCTATCTGATTGAAAAAATTCTATTCCAAATATTAAAATAGAAATCAGGAATAAAAATAATATTGGAATACTTGGAACTAAGGATAATACCAATGCTTTCCTTGTCATTTCAAAGGTTCCTTTACCTCTAAAAAATTTACAAGATACTTTATTTATAGTCCATGCTAATAGTTGGAATGAAAATAAACCACCAAAGCCACTCATAAAAAATATCATAAGTAGAAGTTCAGATAATGATTGAGTGTCACCAAAACTTTTTACTTCTGCCCTATTTATTCCATATGAGAGTCCTCCAACAAATAATAGGGAATAGATAATCAAAGTAGATAAGTTATTTTTCTTATCTATGGAGTTAAATACAGCTCTTGGATTGAACCAAACTTGTTTTAGTATTGATGAAATTTGCATAATAGATTGTTAATTTTTTGGAGATGTTATAATTACCGCCAACGAAAATGCTAAACTGCGAGCGAGGTCGCGTCGACCGAGACTTGCTGTTTTAGCTTTTGTTGTAAGTTGTTTATTTTATTTGAACTGTTTTTCTATTTCAGTTTTATGATATTCAACAATCCAATTATTTCTTTTCACATACATGTCTTTAATGTTAGATACAGAATTACTCCAAACATAACAACCTCTATCGTCATACATTTCAAAAGCTATATTTTTTTCAGTATTAAAAAATAAGATATTCTGTTCAACAGCCGGATCAAATCCCATTTCATAATTAGCAATACCCTTTAGGATATTCTCAAAATTAATTTCTTTTAAAGGTAATTTACCAATTATAATTCTAGCTTTTACTTTCTCATCTTGAGGGCTCATTTCAATTTCTGAAGAACATTCTATATTTATTAATTCCACATTGTTGTAAAAGCTTTTGAAAGCTTCTTGAGTGAATTGATTATGTAAATATCCATTGATGGATTTTAAAGAATTATAATCATAGATTAATACTATTACCTCTTCTGTATTATAAAATACATCATTTATGAGTTTTAAAGAACGATCAACAGCTTGATTTACCCTTTTAAGGCTACCTAAATCCTGTTCTCCTCCAAGTTCGAATCTAATATGGATTTCCTTTGAAAAAGATCTTGGTAGGTTAATTTTCGAGTTAGGATAAACTTTATCTAAATATGATTGTAGTTCTTCTCTTAACATTTCTAGTAGGATTTTGGATACTCCAAATAACTTACAACGAAAATGCTAAACTGCGAGCGAGGTCGCGTCGACCGAGACTTGCTGTTTTAGCTGATGTTGTGGTACGTTTTTATAGATTTAAGTTATTTATAACATAATTGTAATGAGAACACCTGAAGTGATGTAACATTTTTATCATTACAAGTTGCTGGAATCCATTTCTTCTTTTCTATAATTGTTCTTCTCCTCTCATATATCTTACTCCTGTTACTTCACCTTTTTCAGTTATTAGATAGGTTATTATAAGTTTTACACCATCTAATACCAATCGTTTAGATTCTTGATTAATTATTATCTTTTTTGAAATTTCTTTAAATAATGAATTCTTCCCATCTATTATTTTTGCAGGGTTGTCAACATCTAAATAATATGTAGAATTGGTGAGTGTATCTACTCTTGATTCACAAGAAGAATTTATTGTTTGAGATAATACTAATGAAGGAATTATAAATAAAAATACACTAATTAATCTCATTTATATTACTTTTTAAGAATATTATATTTTTGTACCAACTCATTCTTACCAAAAGTTATTTCCAATTCTGACATATAAACTGGATCTATGTCTAATTCATACTTTTCAAAAATAAAGTAAAAATAATAGTTATTAAGTACACTATCTGGTTTTCCAAGAAGAGATTGAATCTCTTTTTTATGTAAACCAATTAGTAGTTTAGTTGCTATTAAATCTTCGACCATTAATTCTCTATCTTGATTGATTTGCCAATCAACACTCCTGTCATTCCATACAACTGAATCAAATTCCATTTTCTTTTCACAAGATGTAAATATGAAGAATAATAAGAAGTTGAAATATAGGATCTTTAATCTCATTACTAGTTTGATATAATTAATAGAGAATAATTGAAAGAATATTGCTTAAGTAATGTACCACAACGAAATTGCTAAACTACGGCCAGCGGGTGTGTCACCCGATGGATGGAGATTAGCTGATGTTAGGCATTTTTCACCAAGTTCTTGTACTTATTAAATCTTCAATATTAGCTTCTTCAAAAGAATATGCTTTAGCTATTTCTCCAAAATCCATTGCAAATGTTTCACGGGCAGCTGTTTCAATTTCACTACCATTTTCAAAGAACTCATCTTCAAGACTATTAATTTTGTCAGTTGCATAATGAGTTAATTTATATAAATGTTTTAGGTTTTGAGGCTTCTCCTTCTCAATATTCAAGCATAATTCAATTAATACATTTTCACATTTATCAACTAGGAATGATGGAAAATAAGAATCAGAACGCATGTCAACTAGAAAATTATAATTTTTCATTTTCTCATTTTTAATCATATGTTTTGATACATCTGCCATCTCAAATTTCGGATATGTTTTTCGTTTTCCAATGAAGATATTGTATGATAAATAACCAATAATGATTATTACAATTAAGATTAATAAGTTTTTCATCTTTTTGTTTGCTTCGTTTTATAATGCCTAACGGGTTGACTAAATTGCGTAGAGGGCGCGTCGACCGATATGCTAATTTAGTTGATGTTAGGCAGCGTATTTTTTTTAATTTCTAATTATAAACTGAAAGTACTGAAGCTTAAAAGTTTTACCAAACGTGAACATCATTAATTGAGAGAACTCTAAATTTTTGATGAACGTTGAAAAACAAAACAATCTTTTTAAACAGTACTTATTTGAAAAGTAAATAGCCTTTTGACTAATTCTGTGTTGAAAAATTTCCTTTCTCCTAATTTAATTCTTCTGACTGAAATAGCTTCACTCCTGTTTCAATTTATAATTTTATTAAACCGTGCGAATCGCACGACTGCAAATATAGAGGTACAAAATAACTAATGCTCTCTGCGGGTGAATCACCCGTGCTTGAATAATAAAAATTTAGTACCTACGTGCATTATGCAGATGCACTAGCCTTGATTATGATGCCTAACGGGTTGACTAAATTGCGTAGAGGGCGCGTCGACCGATATGCTAATTTAGTTATTGTTATGCTGTGTATTTTTTAATTTTAAATTGAATACTGAAAGTACAGATACTTAAAAGTTTTACCTAACGTGAACATCATTAATTGAGAGAACTCTAAATTAATGATAGCCGTTGAAAAATTTCCTTTCTCCTAATTTAATTCTTCACACTGATATGACTTCACTCCTGTTTCAATTTATAATTTTACTAAACCGTGCGAATCGCACGACTGCAAGTATAGAGGTTCAAAATAACTAATACTTTCTGCGGGTGAATCACCCGTGCTTGAATAATAAAAATTTAGTACCAACGTGTACTATGCAGATGCACTCGCCTAGATTATACAGCATAACGTTGAGTGTATGGTGTCGTAAGGGATTGCGGGCTCAAAACCTATCAAGTTATCAGCCGAAATTGAAGCGGGTGATGCCGCTCGAAAACCTCTGAAACCCTTATGCACTATACACATTGTTGTACGCTGCCGTTCATTCATTTTATTATAATCTTATCGTTTAATTCAATCGTTGTTGTCCCTCCGTAATTGAATTTTACCATAATTTTGTCCTTATCAATCCATTTTTTTACAATCCCTTTATTAACAGGTAAATCAGAGAAGTTTTTAGGAACTCTAATCCTTGAATTTTCTACAATCACAAACAACATATAAACACCCCAACCAAAATTTCCTATTCCAAATTGAAGTCCGATTATTTTGGTCGAATTGATAAATTGCTCAACTAGTTCTCGTTTTGTTTTTGAGCCAATCTCTGGTTCATAAGGATTCCAATAGTGATTCCAAATCTCACGTTTTTCAGAAAATGAAAGTTTTTCCCAATCATTAAATCCTATGTCCTTTTTAGAATCACTCATTAACTAATCATTTTTACTTTTCTTGCTAAATCCTCATTAGTGGTTACTGTCAGATTATCAAGTAATCCATATACTTCGGGGTCATTTTGATTTAGAAATCCTGCCGCACTAATAAAAACCTTTTGACCATTAGAAAATATTAAAGTCAAGTCCTGTGGGTAAATATATTCCTCTTTTTTTCCTGTTTTTTGTTCTTCAGTTTTTACAAGTTCCCAGGCAATTTCTAAATCAACGATTTTCTGTCCAGTAATATTCGACCACAAATTTGAATCGCTAACATTCCAACTTTGGTATCCATCAAATACAGATTTTTCATTAATCCTTAGTCCGATGCCAAATTGATAAAACTCTCCATCCCAAAATATTTCTACTTTGTCATTTGTCATGTGAAGTACAATTGAGAAATCAATCGAATCAATCTCTGAATAATGGGTCTTGTAATTCGGTGTAGGATTAATCTTATCATAAGCTATTTCGTAATAGTCAACCGAAACAATTTGCAATCCAATAATCTGTTTGCAATAATTCTCAAAATCGATATGTCTTTTTTCAAGTTTCATTTAATGCAGGATGTTTCCCTCGGTTGCGTACAACGAAATTGCTAAACTACGAGCGAGGGTGCGTCACCCGAGACTTGGAGTTTTAGCTGTTGTTGTGAACTGTTGTATTAACAGATAAATGCCCAATATACGATTTCTTTGATTTTATTATTTTTCAAATAGAATATATATCCTGCAGGTTCTGTATGTTCATATTTTGTTTTAAAATCCACTCTCATTTTACGATCAGAAACAGAATTATTATCCAATCGTTCCAACATAGAATTATATGAGTTTGGAAATATTTTTTCTAAATACGATTCATTTGATTTACTATCAATTTTAAAATGTTGGTTGCCAAAATGGAAATTACTTTCTGATGGTCTGTATTTATATAATAAAGCTTTCCCTTCTGAGACAATAAAATCGGTCTTTTTATAAGAATAGATCTCAACAGATTCATTTTGATTAATATAATTACCACATTCCCAACTATTGTCTGTATAAATTGTATCTGGTTGACCACATTTTGACAGAAGATCATCTAAAGATAGTTTGACTTTAATTGAATCATTTAAAAAAATATCGTTCAAATCAAATTTATCATTTTGTAGTGTTCTTTGATTAAATGACGAAAAGTAAATTATACTTAAAACGCTAAATGAAAAAGTAAATATATATTTTGTAATTCTTATCATTTTTAAGTTTAGTCTATCTTATCCATAATAGTTCACAACGGGTTGACTAAATTGCGTAGAGGGCGCGTCGACCGATATGCTAATTTAGTTATTGTTATGCTGTGTATTTTTTAATTTTAAATTGAATACTGAAAGTACAGATACTTAAAAGTTTTACAAAACGTGAACATCATTAATTGAGAGAACTCTAAAATTATGATGGACGTTGAAAAACAAAACCATTTTTTAAACTTTAATTATTTGAAAAGTAAATAGCCTTTTGACTAATTCTGTGTTGAAAAATTTACTTTCTACTAATTTAATTCTTCACAATGATTTGACTTCACTCCTGTTTCAATTTATAATTTTACTAAACCGTGCGAATCGCACGACTGCAAAGATAGAGGTACAAAATAACTAATACTTTCTGCGGGTGAATCACCCGTGCTTGAATAATAAAAATTTAGTACCAACGTGCACTATGCAGATGCACTCGCCTAGATTATACAGCATAACGGTTTGACTAAATTGCGTAGAGGGCGCGTCGACCGATATGCTAATTTAGTTATTGTTATGCTGTGTATTTTTTAATTTTAAATTGAATACTGAAAGTACAGATACTTAAAAGTTTTACCAAACGTGAACATCATTAATTGAGAGAACTCTAAAATTATGATGGACGTTGAAAAACAAAACCATTTTTTAAACTTTAATTATTTGAAAAGTAAATAGCCTTTTGACTAATTCTGTGTTGAAAAATTTACTTTCTACTAATTTAATTCTTCACAATGATTTGACTTCACTCCTATTTCAATTTATAATTTTACTAAACCGTGCGAATCGCACGACTGCAAAGATAGAGGTACAAAATAACTAATACTTTCTGCGGGTGAATCACCCGTGCTTGAATAATAAAATTTAGTACCTACGTGCATTATGCAGATGCACTCGCCTAGATTATACAGCATAACGTGATGACTAAACTACGTGAGCGGTTGTGTCAACCGTGATTGGAGTTTAGTTGATGTTGGGTACTGTAAATAATATTTTAATTTATCTGTAAAGGATAATAACTTTCAGCTTGCGAATTAATAATAACAGTTTGATCATTTATGTTTAATATTTCATTATACTTAGTTATTGATTCAAATTTTGAGAAATATTCATTTTTAATAAATTTCAGCTGATTTTTTCTAGTAATCATTGGTCTAAATTTAAATTCCCAGCTACAAAATTGAATAACACCATAATTAATATTTTTTTGATCACCTTTATTATAAATTCTCTTACCGTTATAATATAAATATTCATCAAATTGATATTTTTTTGAACGTGATTCTATCATTTTGGTAAATGGTGTATTTGATAGATGACGAGCACCCACTTGACCGTAAAAGTTACTAAAGTCTCTGATATTATAATATTCAATTATTTCATCAAAGTTAGCTACCCATTCTTGATCATTATTTCTATTTGTTACACTTTTGTTTCTTATTGTTTTTAATGATAATAATCTGAGTAAATTAAAATCATTTTCTGAAAGGTTTTCCTTATATAAGGTTTCATATTTAGTAAAGTTCTCATACATTTCATTATAGTAGTTGTATTCTGAAAGTGGGGGTTTTGTATTTGGTGATCCAAATACCCTATCTGCATCGATAAATTTTTGAGTAATTTCATCTAACTCATTTGGTATAATTTCTATGGTTTTAAATATGTCACTAATTACATGTATAAAGGGATATCTGATTTCATAATCAACACCAATAATTACGAACTTTTCATTCTCAGGTAAAGAATCATAAAGCACTTTTAATTCTTTAATAAAAGACCTAAAACCTTCAAAAGCATAATATCCATATATACGTTTTAATGGCAATTCATTACCATCAATTAAGTATTTAGTATACAAAAAAGAGTTTGCAAACCCCATTTCAAGAACTAAATTTGTTTTCCCATTCTTTTTAATCTGGTTTTTAAAGTTTTGTAATAATGCTTTTTGTGAACCTTTAGTAAAATGTACTTCCCCAGATAATTTAAATGAATTAATTGATTTTTCTTGACCATACGAAAAATGCACAATCAACCAGAAAAAGATAATTAATAGTAGCTTTATTGAAGATTTCATTTTTTGTTCTTAAATTTCTATTGTACCCAACGGGTTGACTAAATTGCGTAGAGGGCGCGTCGACCGATATGCTAATTTAGTTGCTGTTAGGCAGCGTATTTTTTTTAATTTCTAATTATAAACTGAAAGTACTGAAGCTTAAAAGTTTTACCAAACGTGAACATCATTAATTGAGAGAACTCTAAATTTTTTATGAACGTTGAAAAACAAAACAATCTTTTTAAACATTACTTATTTGAAAAGTAAATAGCCTTTTGACTAATTCTGTGTTGAAAAATTTCCTTTCTCCTAATTTAATTCTTCTGACTGAAATAGCTTCACTCCTGTTTCAATTTATAATTTTATTAAACCGTGCGAATCGCACGACTGCAAATATAGAGGTACAAAATAACTAATGCCCTCTGCGGGTGAATCACCCGTGCTTGAATAATAAAAATTTAGTACCTACGTGCATTATGCAGATGCACTCGCCTTGATTATGATGCCTAACGTTCCGGCTAAAAAGCGTTGCTGTCCCGAAGGGCAGCTATGATTTTTTAGCCATTGTTAGGCACTGGCATTTTTTATTTCTTTCCACCGAAAAGTCTCGATGGAAAACCTTGTTTTACTCGTTTCTCAACAATCCAAATCGGATCGTCAGTTGGTCTTATGATTTTTGTATTCGGTCCTGATTTGCCCCACGGAAATCCTGTTTTTATTGGTTTTTCGGACAAGTCTGCTACTAAAAACATTTCTGGCAATTCAATTTGTCCGTTTTCAAAGTCATAGTCCTTCTCATTCTTTTCCATTATTCCGACTTTTTCACTCCAAATGTCCATTACGGTCTTTTCGTGAATACTGTCCAAATTGGATTGATTACCCTTATGTCCAAACTCGTCAACGTGTTTAATGAACTCTGTTAAATTTTCAGAGTGTTTTACTATTACAGCTGGGTCGTGACAGACATAGTAAACTGAATTCCAATTTCCTTTTGAGTCAATGTCCAAAATCGAAAAATTCCCAAATCCATCTCCTGCGAGTTGGATTGAGTTTGGAAACATTTCTTCAAACCCAAAATGACCGAATGCATCAAAACGTACTTCTTCAAGTCCATAGAATTCAAAGCCTTTACTGAATCTTAGTAATTCTTCGATTTCATTAGGTAAAATATTATTTGGAAGTTGACTTTTTAAGTTTTCAATCTCGCTATCTGTCATACCGTCCAACAATTCAACCTTATACAAGTCTTCGTCTTCCGATTCATATTGATTTGACAGGATTGATTTTAATTGTTGTTTTGGTGTCATTTCAGTTCGTGTTGTTTTTGCTTGCGCCTAACGGGTTGACTAAATTGCGTAGAGGGCGCGTCGACCGATATGCTAATTTAGTTATTGTTATATGCTTTTTATTTTTAAAAAAGTGTTTCTAAATCCCTATCCTTCAAGTAGTAGCTATTTATAAGATTTATATTATTTGAAACATTAATCCCTAATTTAGATGCTATAAATAATATTTTATCATGCTCATCATTAATTAAATTTAATTCATCTTCAAATGGTAACTGTTGACCATAGCTTTTTTCAATAAATTCTTTACCTGAGATTGAATCATCTAAAATATATTCTCTTGATAATTCACCATGTTTATAATAACTAAATTCATATGAACTATCGATATCTCCTACTGAACAATAATAAATCTCAAACTCTTTGCACAATTCTGTTAGTAAACTTTTGAAGTCTGAATCATACCAAAGTGAATAAGCCCAATCATCAAAAATTTGCAACCAACCATTTTCCCAAATTGAATAAAAAAGCTTATGAGTTAAGGCTATATCCTTGTCTGAATTAATTTGCTTCAACTTTGTCCATTTATTTAACTCTAACCTTTCAAAGATAGAGTCTATTTGAGATTTGTTACACCTTATAAAAATATAATATGGTGCATAAAATCTATTGTTTATAATAAGTTCATTCATTTTATGATATCTCTCAGCAATAATTGCATATAACGGGTTGACTAAATTGCGTAGAGGGCGCGTCGACCGATATGCTAATTTAGTTATTGTTATGCTGTGTATTTTTTAATTTTAAATTGAATACTGAAAGTACAGATACTAAAAAGTTTTACCTAACGTGAACATCATTAATTGAGAGAACTTTAAATTTTTGATGAACGTTGAAAAACAAAACCATTTTTGAAAAATAACTTATTTGAAAAGTGAATTGCCTTTTGACTAATTCTGTGTTGAAAAATTTCCTTTCTCCTAATTTAATTCTTCACACTGATTTGACTTCACTCCTGTTTCAGTTTATAATTTTACTAAACCGTGCGAATCGCACGACTGCATATATAGAGGTACAAAATAACTAATACTTTCTGCGGGTGAATCACCCGTGCTTGAATAATAAAAATTTAGTACCAACGTGCATTATGCAGATGCACTCGCCTAGATTATACAGCATAACGTGATGACTAAACTACGTGAGCGGTTGCGTCAACCGTGATTGGAGTTTAGTTGATGTTGTAGGGTGTATATTTTACTCTTTTATTAGTCCGTCTTCTAACATTAATTTATTAGCTTTTTCATTATTCTGTTTTGAGATTGGTTTATCAAAATAATAAGGTAAATCTAATTTTGACTCGATTAAAGTTATTAATTTATCTTTAAGCAAACTATCAATAATTTCAAGTACAGTCTTATCTAATTCATTAGGTATTGTTTCCTTTCTACCATATTGTGAAGCCATTTCATACACAAATTCATGAATTGTTATTTGTCCTTTTGCTTCTAGAAAAATATGTTGTGGCCAAGGGTCCATTGTAATCATTCTAGGTGCATTATTGTCAATAACGTGAATTTTTGATTCATCAAGCCAATCCCATCGAGCCACCCTTGTGAAAAACTTATTTTTAATAGATGAATTTTTAAGATCCTCAAATGGAGGAAATGTGCGTTCTTTCTTTTTAAATAATCCAAACATCGATTCTTGATTTTATACCCTACAACGGTCTCGGGTATGCGTAGTGCGGGATTTCAATGCACTTATCTTTCCGTTTACCGTTGATTTTGTTTTATGTTCATAATTTCATTTTAGCACTTCAGCCCGCATTACGTATACCCATTGTTGTGTGCCGTATTTATTTTAATGGTTTGATTTAAATCCGTTCGAGAAACTTCCCGAATTACTGTCTCCTTTATAGTTTATCTGAACGCTGTATGATTTTCCTTTTTCTAACTTTTCTGTCTTTACTGTGAATGAGTTTAATCCTTTTTTAGACTTTGTTTTTAATGAACCGATTACTTCATCATTTTCATAGTCCTTGATTTCAATCTCAATGTCGAGTTTGTCTAAAAAGTAGAGTTCTAGTTGTACTTTATTATTCGAAATACTGTAAATATCTCTAATGTTATTTTTGTCTGTTATGTAGGTTCTTTCCCGTTTTGTCCCTTTTTCTATTCCCTTTATTTTTGAATAGGTAATTATCCCTTGAACGTTTCCAAATTCCACAAACGGCATTGGAAAAAATGGAAGAATAAAATATCGGTAAGGGTCAGGTGTGGCTTGAACAATTTTTTCATAGGTAAATCCATTGATTGTGTCTTTGCTTACTCCTTGAAGAAAAAATCCTTTTTGTCCATTTTGCTCAATAAGTTTGAGTTCTGTTGAGTATTCCTTAAATGGAATGAACTGATTGCCGTAATAGTAACCACTATCGGAAACTTGCATTAGAAATTCTTCTGGTCCCTCTTTTGAACCACTTAAATAGTTATAGCCTTCAATCTCCATTTTAAGAGACTTATTTCCGTCAACTATTGTATCTCCAATATACCTGACATTTTTGAATTGTTTGTCTTCGTATTCTGCTAATCCTGTTGAGTCGTTGTACCATTTTCTGCGATAAAACAATTGAATTTCATCTCCTGGTTGAATGTCAAATCGATTGCTGGTTTGAAAATCGTTTTTAATTCCTTCCGAAATGTCATTGTAATTGTCTCCGTAAAGCTGTTTTGTATAAAACTGTCCATTACTTGAAACCGCTAATGTTTTCAAGTCAGGAATAATTACAGCATAAATTTCTGAATTGTCAGTAGTGTAATACTTTCTTGGTGTTTTGTCGGTTGCTATTAAGCTATCTCTTGGGTAACTCCTTCTTGTGTCGATATATTCGAGTGAAGTTTTTACTTGGTTTCCGAAAAGTGTAGCTATTTGTTCTTCCGTTTTATTGTAGTCAATATTGTGAACCGTTTCAAGGTTTTTATTGAGAAGTTTATAATTACCGTTATCAAAGGATTCGAAATAGATTTCGGTTTTTTCAATGTCAGAATAGTCAACAAAGTCTTCCGTTTTGAATTTTAAGAAATGTCTATTTTCTATCAGTGTGTCTTTTAAGTCTGTTCTTACTTGCAGTCCGATAAACTCATTCTTTTGGTCAAAGTAGGTTGCTCGAACATAGATTTTCGATTCAGCCATTTCTTTTCTGCTTTCTTGTCCAAAGCTGATTTGAGTTAGAAAAAGTAAAGTTAGAAGTATTATTATTCTCATCAATCGGGTTTCTATATATGGCACACAACGGGTTGACTAAATTGCGTAGAGGGCGCGTCGACCGATATGCTAATTTAGTTATTGTTATGCTGTGTATTTTTTAATTTTAAATTGAATACTGAAAGTACAGATACTTAAAAGTTTTACCTAACGTGAACATCTTTAATTGAGAAAACTCTAAAATTATGATGGACGTTGAAAAACAAAACAATTTTTGAAAAATAACTTATTTGAAAAGTGAATTGCCTTTTGACTAATTCTGTGTTGAAAAATTTCCTTTCTCTTAATTTAATTCTTCACAATGAGTTGACTTCACTCCTGTTTCAATTTATAATTTTACTAAACCGTGCGAATCGCACGACTGCAAATATAGAGGTACAAAATAACCAATGTTCTCTGCGGGTGAATCACCCGTGCTTGAATAATAAAAATTTAGTACCAACGTGCATTATGCAGATGCACTCGCCTAGATTATACAGCATAACGGGTTGACTAAATTGCGTAGAGGGCGCGTCGACCGATATGCTAATTTAGTTATTGTTATGCTGTGTATTTTTTAATTTTAAATTGAATACTGAAAGTACAGATACTTAAAAGTTTTACCAAACGTGAACATCATTAATTGAGAGAACTCTAAATTAATGATGGCCGTTGAAAAACAAAAACATGTTTTAAATTTTAATTATTTGAAAAGTGAATAGCCTTTTGACTAATTCTGTGTTGAAAAATTTCCTTTCTCCTAATTTAATTCTTCACACTGATATGACTTCACTCCTGTTTCAATTTATAATTTTACTAAACCGTGCGAATCGCACGACTGCAAATATAGAGGTACAAAATAACTAATACTTTCTGCGGGTGAATCACCCGTGCTTGAATAATAAAAATTTAGTACCAACGTGCATTATGCAGATGCACTCGCCTAGATTATACAGCATAACGCGTTGACTAAACTGCGAAGCGGACGTGTCGGCCGATATGCAGATTTAGTTAATGTTAGCTAGCGTTTAAATTTAGTTAAATATAAATTATACCCTGCTTCACCCATTCTCTCTATTATTATTTTTTCCATTTTTTTATTACTAATCTTCGAATAAGTTATCTCAAGATCTTGATATCGTTTTAAAATTAATTTTGAATTATTCCATTTAAAAATTTTGAATACTTTTTCTTCCGTTTTATTGTAGATCCAATGTGTGGTGAGATAAATTTCCCCTGTTAATTGAGTCGTATTTGGAGGAATTTTCAGATTTATGGTTTCGTATCCTATATTTTGAATTAATAGATTTTGATCTTCATTAGAAATGTTCATATTAAATATTGCCTGCCCATTATAATCTGAAACCGTTCCATTCTTACTTGTTGGAATTGATACTATAACACCCGAAAGTTTAACTTTATCACTCCAATCAAGTAAAATAATATTTATTTTTAAGCTATCAGCAGCAGTCTCATTACTTTCGATTTGTACTTGATTAGAACAATTTAAGCAATCTGTAAAACTTAATTGAAGAGAATTATTAGATAAAACTTTAGAAATTCCTTTACCAAGGCCAGTTCCTGTACAAGTAAATAAGAAATAATTAAAGGTCCCATCATTATAGAATTCAAAGATTTCAGATTCAAACCCTATATCTTTTTTTGAAGTTAAATATATTCCCGGTCTAATTTTTTGCCCAAAACTCGAAAAGAAAAAGGTTGACAGTATAATTGTAAGTATAATCTTCATTCTCAAGAAATGCTAGCTAACGAATTTGCTAAACTGCGAGCGAGGGCGCGTCGACCGAGACTTGCTGTTTTAGCTGATGTTACCACACGTTTATATTTTAATTTTTGTGGATTACTAATAAATGTACTCTATATGAATTCTTCGATTTAACGGAGTAAAAGTCATTTCAGAGTATGAAATTTTTTGTAGTTCATAGACTTTATCAACCGTTACTTTATTTAAGTACTTGATTGGAATTTTATCTATTACACCGAATTTCATTTCTATATCTCCACAATTTGTATCAACAACATGATTTAATGGCTTAAACTCTAATTCATAGTCTAGTTCTCCATTTTTTTTGTAATATTTCCATTCTCCAACGCGATAATAATAATAAGTAAGGCTCGGCTCTATACCACAATCATAGTGCATATCTATCTTATAATGACCTTCTGAGACTAAATGACCTTCAAAATCAAACTCTTTCCAATGTCCAAACCGTAAATCAGTAATATTATTATCTTTAACCGCTACTTTACCAATCCCAATTACATTACCTTTTAAGTCTTTAACATTGATTAAACTATCTTCCTTAGGAATACCATTTTTGATCGTTCCATCAAATGGGTCGAAATAAACCTGACTTAATTTATAATTTTGTTGTGACTTACAGCCGAAGAATAAAAAAAGTAAAAAAAGTGTTACTAACTTATTTATTTTCATGATCAATCCCATCTTTATCAACTTATTAATAACTCTATGCCCAATGTGTGGTAACGGTTTGACTAAATTGCGTAGAGGGCGCGTCGACCGATATGCTAATTTAGTTATTGTTATGCTGTGTATTTTTTAAATTTAAATTGAATACTGAAAGTACAGATACTTAAAAGTTTTACCAAACGTGAACATCATTAATTGAGAGAACTCTAAAATTATGATGGACGTTGAAAAACAAAACCATTTTTTAAACTTTAATTATTTGAAAAGTAAATAGC
Source organism: Flammeovirga kamogawensis (assembly GCF_018736065.1). Classification (GTDB taxonomy): domain Bacteria; phylum Bacteroidota; class Bacteroidia; order Cytophagales; family Flammeovirgaceae; genus Flammeovirga; species Flammeovirga kamogawensis. The sequence continues at coordinate 185,835 of NZ_CP076129.1, read as the reverse complement.
CTTTTGACTAATTCTGTGTTGAAAAATTTCCTTTCTCCTAATTTAATTCTTCTGACTGAAATAGCTTCACTCCTGTTTCAATTTATAATTTTATTAAACCGTGCGAATCGCACGACTGCAAATATAGAGGTACAAAATAACCAATGTTCGCTGCGGGTGAATCACCCGTGCTTGAACAACAAAAATTTAGTACCAACGTGCATTATGCAGATGCACTCGCCTAGATTATACAGCATAACGGTTAGTATATGAAAAGTAGGCGATTACGAAGCAGGAAACTTTCAGTTAGACACAAAGTTTGATCAAAGCCCAAAACTTTTAATTTACTACTGTCTCGCCTATTTTTTATATACATTGTTGGCAACCGTTATTTTTTTGATTCAATTTCTAATTGCTCTCGAACAAAGTCGTTAAGTTCCGTTTTGTTTATTTCAAGATATTTTTCAATCGCATTGTAATAGTCTTCATCAGTAGTGCCACTTGACATAAATTCTTTTAGTAGACTCCAACCGCCTTTGTCCAATATTTTCTTTGCAATTAGCCCGCCCAAAACATAATGATATGAAGTTTCGCCATCCAAGTTAGTTAGTTTGAGCATATTGTTTAGGTCTATTTCAGGATGTTTCTGTAAATAAAGGTTTGTCCGTTTTATATGCCAATCCAAACTTTTTCCACGACTTCCCCCAAGTAATGTTGCTACTCCTTCGGAAACCCAAAAATGCTTGTTTGGAAAGTGTTCATCTATTTGAACATGGAAAACTTCGTGCGGATAATATTCTCCCAAACCACCGCAATAAACTTTGTCGTCAGTTGCTTTACCGCTTGGTTTTGACTGCCCGCCCATACCAATGTAATAATCGAGCCCTTTTAGCACTTGAATTTCATCATAATCGTCAGCGAGATAGTATTCAAAAGCTTTTGGCTTGACGCCAAAATTATTGCAAGTTTCACTAATAAAATTATTTAGCTTTTGAGCTTTTTGGTAATCGAACTTATGGTATGTAGGATAATAAAAGTCCACAACACCAACCGTTGTACAATTCCAAGTTTGCTTATTCACAGTTAAAGCATTGAACAATTTAAATTTTCTATATTCCTTTTTTGCGATATAGTTTGCTATTGCTAAAACGTATGGGCTACCATCTGCTTTACAATAGGAAAACTGGGCTTTAATTTGACAGATTTCATTTCTGAATTTTACACTCAAAACGTGCACTGGAAACCCCATATAAAGTGAAGGTTGAAATTCGCTTTCCAAGAAGTCGTAGTTCTTATGTTTCTGTTGCTCTTCAATATTCCAAAATTCATTTTTTCCTTTATTTTGAGGATTTGAAGCCAAGTAGTTTTCGAAGAGCATCATTACCTTTTTAGTTTCAACATCTGCTGTATCAACAATGTGATTATATGTTACCTTTTGTCCAAAAGCTTGAAAGTTCAGAAAAAGTAATATGATGATTTGTAATAGTTTCATTTTAATGGTTGCCAACGGGTTGGCTAAATTGCGTAGAGGGCGCGTCGACCGATATGCTAATTTAGTTATTGTTATGCTGTGTATTTTTTAATTTTAAATTGAATACTGAAAGTACAGATACTTAAAAGTTTTACCAAACGTGAACATCATTAGTTGAGAGAACTCTAAATTTTTGATGAACGTTGAAAAACAAAACAATTTTTTAAAACTTTAATTATTTGAAAAGTGAATTGCCTTTTGACTAATTCTGTGTTGAAAAATTTACTTTCTCCTAATTTAATTCTTCACAATGATTTGACTTCACTCCTGTTTCAATTTATAATTTTACTAAACCGTGCGAATCGCACGACTGCAAAGATAGAGGTACAAAATAACTAATACTTTCTGCGGGTGAATCACCCGTGCTTGAATAATAAAAATTTAGTACCTACGTGCATTATGCAGATGCACTCGCCTAGATTATACAGCATAACGGGTTGACTAAATTGCGTAGAGGGCGCGTCGACCGATATGCTAATTTAGTTGATGTTAGGCAGCGTATTTTTTTAAATTCTAATTATAAACTGAAAGTACAGATACTTAAAAGTTTTACCAAACGTGAACATCATTAATTGAGATAACTCTAAATTTATGATGGACGTTGAAAAACAAAACCATTTTTTAAAATTTAATTATTTGAAAAGTGAATTGCCTTTTGACTAATTCTGCGTTGAAAAATTTACTTTCTCCTAATTTAATTCTTCTGACTGAAATAGCTTCACTCCTGTTTCAATTTATAATTTTATTAAACCGTGCGAATCGCACGACTGCAAATATAGAGGTACAAAATAACTAATGCTCTCTGCGGGTGAATCACCCGTGCTTGAATAATAAAAATTTAGTACCTACGTGCATTATGCAGATGCACTCGCCTAGATTATGATGCCTAACGTAATGGCTAAACTCCGTGAGAGGGTGCGTCACCCGATACATGGAGTTTTAGCTGTTGTTATCGAGATTTTACAGTTTTTGAATCCTAAATTTTGTTGCATAAGTTCCTGTAGTAGTAAAACAATCGTAATATTTCTCAGTAACATCTACAATTTTAACTAACATGTTATCTCCTTCGGACGAAATTGGAGTTAACTCATACTCACAATTTGAAAGCCATTTTACTTCATATTCGCTCACATTCCCATTATTCTTATCAGTCTGTGTTTGGTGATTACCTGTTCTTTCAATAAAAAAGTTTTTAGTTTCAAATTTACCATCTTTTATAGATTCACAAACTAAGCTTTCCGACTGTTTGATATTATTATATTCAATTACAGGACCTAACTTTTCACCTTTCACTTCTTCCTTATAAAAAATATAACTAAATGAAATTATATATAATAATAATGGTAGTGAAGTTGTGATAGGTAGTATCTGTTTGATTCTATTTTTGTATTTCTCTTTTTTCAATAGAAACAACGATGATAAAGAGGCTAAAATAATTCCTGGTATAAAAGCCGTAATTAAAGTTGTCAGAATTTCAGTTAATACAATGATGTATTTAACTTCAGATATTTCAAGTGCACTATTAACAGAAAAGTATTGCAAAAAAAATTGTATTATAAACAGTATTGTTACAATACTCCAGTAAAGTTTGTAGTTTTTCATATTTAATTCTCGATAACGGATTGACTAAATTGCGTAGAGGACGCGTCGACCGATATGCTAATTTAGTTTATGTTAGGTATTGTTTCAACATTAATTATTAATCTCTTTTTAGCTACTATCGTTTAATTCATCTTTGACTTTATAACGTTGATTATATCAGAAATATCTGATGATGTATTTGATAAATCTAAACGATAAAATTCTCCATTTTTTGAAGTAATAATTAAATATTTAAACGTTTTATTATATCTACTCGAAACCTGAAATTTATAATCCAATAGATCTATTTCAGATATAGATATTACTTTTTCTTCTTTGTATAATATTTCAGTATCAGTTACCTCAAAAAATATTTTTTTACTATTTGTAGATATTAGATTTATTGAAATTAATAAAATGCCAAAGAATGAAAATATTCCTATAACAATTGAAACAATTATATTATTAGATATGTAAAATGACAAGAAAGAAAGTATAATAGGAAGGGTGAAAGTCCAAAATAGGATTTTTATTGTCAAATTATCGTTTGTTAATTTAATTCGTTTGTTCATTTGAAAATCTAGTATATCAAATAATAATACCTAACGAATTTGCTAAACTGCGAGTGAGGACGCGTCGGCCGAGACTTGCTGTTTTAGCTGGTGTTAACTACTGTATTTTATTATTTTTATTATTGACATAGATTAAACCATCAAGTAAAGTTCGTAAACCGTTAGTTGCATGATTTTCTTCTTCATTTAATCTAAACTTAAAACTATTATTAGTCTTATTTAAGACATCTATTAATGATTTATATGACTCTATTGGATAGTCCCAACCATTATTACTAAGACTTAAATAAATAGATTCATTGCGTGATTTATTAGAGATATTTTTTTGGATATAATAATTATCCCAAAGAATTGCTGGGCTTGCTACAATATAATGATCAAACAAATGATTTTGTGATATGTAAAATGATAAAGCTCCTAATCCACCATTAGAATGACCAAATATTGTTTTTTCTGAAAATTTCACTTCTAAGTGATGCTCCAATCTTGGTATAACTTCTTATGATAATGAGGATTCAAAAAGATTAAAATTACCAGTTTTTGAATATAAAATACTATCTTCTTTGCTATTTAAATTTTCTACTTTAGTTGGTGTATAATATTTATATCTACTTTCACCAGTACTTGGTAATCCTATTATAATTGTTAATGGCATTTTGTCTGACCATTCATAAAGTTCAGCAATATCAGATGCTATTTTAAAATATTCATCCCCATCTAATAGAACTAGTAAAGATACTGAATCAATTCTAGAATTTGATTGATTTAATCTTTCAGGTATACGAACCCAACATTCAATTGAATCTGATAATATTTCAGAGTTAATAGTTATTTTTTTCCCAAAAGTAAGATCTGTTACTTTTTCTTGAGAAAAGCATAAGAAAGGGATTAGAAGTGTTAATATTAAATTGAAAGTTTTCATTTTTAGTTTGTCATTATTGTAGTTAACGAAATTGCTAAACTACGACCAGCGGGCGTGTCGACCGGTGGATGGAGGTTAGCTATTGTTAGAGCATGTTTTAATTGTTAGGAAGCTTAAATGGTATCGGTAAAACCATTCTTTGTTTAACATTATGTCCTTTCTTTTTATTTTTATGTGTTCTAGCAGGAGTCCATGACGAACATGCTGATAATATTCTAATAGCTTCATTATTACATGATTCATTTAAGCCCCTAACTACTTCTATTGAATCATCAATAACTTGACCTTTTTCATCTATAATAAATTTAACATAAACCTTTCCTTCTACTCTTGATTCTAGTGCATCTTTCGGATACTTTAATTCTTGAATTGCCCATTTATAAAACTTTCCCATACCTCCTTCATATTCAGCAGGTACTGCTACTTCTTCAAATATTTGATCATCTTGTCCATAAAGAATATTACAAGTGAATAGAAGAGAAATGATAAAAAAGTAAGTTTTAATTGTTCTCATTATTTTGTTCATAAAAATTCAGTTTACTTTTTAGTAGTATAATGATTAAGAGTAATATGTATAATATGCTCTAACGTAATGGCTAAACTACGTGTGAGGGTGCGTCACCCGATACATGGAGTTTTAGCTAGTGTTGGCAACTGTTTTTTATTTATATTTACTAGAATTAAAGTAAGGAAAACCACAATATCCATATTCAATTACTTTGTAATCAATCCAAACTTCATTTGTTGAATCAGTCCAAGAATATGGAAGTGTGACAACCATACCTATTCCTTTTTTTTTAAACTCTGAGTAGAATAAAGAATCTAAGTTCTGTCTATTCTCTGTTGGTTCTAGGACTTTGATTGATAAACCCTTATCTGAAAATGAATAAGAACTATATTCAAAATTTGAGAAAGAAAAAGGTTGCAACTCAAATGTTTCAGGTATCTGTATTTCATCTTCTCGCCATATTTTTTCAGTTTTTTGAACTAATATTGGATATGTATAGATCCATTTGATCGATTCATAACTTGAATTACTCTCGAACAAGCTATCTACAAAGGCTAAATATCTAGTTTCATCCTCAATACCTACTTGTTTTGTTTTCTTGAATCTGTCATTTGAACATGAAAGAAGAATTACAAAAACAGATAGAAAAATATATATAGTGTTTGTTTTCCACATAATGGTTGCCAACGTTTTGACTAAACTACGTGAGCGGTTGCGTCAACCGTGAATGGAGTTTAGTTGATGTTGTAAAGCGTTTAGTTGATTATTCTTTAATTGGAGGAGAACACATACATTCAACAACAATTTCAGTTGTTCCTTCTACTAATAGTGTATCTCCAAAACTATTTATTATAGATTGAAATTTAGGTAACTTAAATTTTCTTGGGAAAAATTCATTAGGAGCATATCCACTAGGTATTTTTCCAATTAATCTTAAGTTAGAAACTTTTCCATTCTTTTCAATTAAAAATGACATTTCAAAAGTAAATCTACTGTCAAAATCTTCAATCGGGGTATTATGTACATACCTACTAGGGACTTTTATATTTCTGCCTACCAATTTTGACATTATTGACATTATTCTAAGTTCTTCTGTAGGGATATTTTCAATATTAACAATTTCTCTTTTGAATCCGTTTTGATCAAAATAATCAACCCTATCAGAATTAGAATCATATACTTTATATACTAAACTGTCAAGATCATATACTATTGAATCTGTATGATTTTGAGAATATCCTAAACTATATAATAAACAATTAAAGAAAGTGAGTAAAAAGAAATACCTCATTAGATTTTTATGTAGATAGTTTAATTATGCTTTACAACGGGTTGTTTACTCATCAAATTGAGTGCCGTGGAGTTTGCAATCATAAAACAAACAACCACAAAATACTGTCTTGTATAATTCCGTGGGTTTCAATTCTGGAGGGTTAATTAGACTATACTCTAAATTTTTCAAAACTTGAATCTCATTTTTCAAATCTTTAATTTGTGTAATTCTTTCTTGATCTGAGTAATCGTAATAATCTTCATCCTCAGGGTCATTCAGTTCTCTAATCCACCCGTATTTTTCTCCAATTTGAACATCAACTAGTTTTTTAAATTTTGGTTTATCATTATTTAATTTCTCCTAATTTAATTCTTCTGACTGAAATAGCTTCACTCCTGTAAGATGATTAATAACCGTGCCATCTGAAACTAAATCAGGTGTAAAAGGATTCTGATTAAAAAAATCATACGCATTCTGCAAGTCTCCTTTCAAATAATAAAGTTCACTTAATGCAGCACTTGAAACCCAAGCTGTATGGTCTTTATATGCTTCACTTTTTATTATATCCTGAATAATTTGATCTATTGGAGTGGTTTGTCCTAGTTCAATTTGGCAAACAGCTTTATTATATTTCGACTCATTGTCTTTGTCCATTATTTCAATTGACTTTTCATACAAAGCCAATGCTTTTTGTGGATTTCCTAAATGATTCTCACATACAGCTAGATTGTGAATAATTTCAACCATTTCGATTTGACATAAAGATCTTGCTTTTTTTAAATACGACTTAGCATCTTCGTAATTTTCTTTCATTAAGTAAGCATAACCAATCAAATTGTATGGCATAAATGATTTTGGTTCTTTGTCAACGAATGGTTTCAAAATTTCTATACCGTTTTCATAATCATTCCAATCCGATATTACCTGATATGCATAATTATTTGCAGTTTTAATCGATGGCTTAATTTCAAATGCTGCTTTAAACAAATCATCGACTTTATTAAAGCTATCTGCTTCTCTACAACTTAAATATCCAATAGCCAACTTGTTCATTAAATCCGTGTCGTTAGAATTTTTAGCTAGTTCATTTTCAAGTTGTCTTATATCGTTTATGTTATATAGTTCGTTCATCTCTTAAATTAGCGGTAACGGATTGACTAAATTGCGTAGAGGGCGCGTCGACCGATATGCTAATTTAGTTATTGTTATGCTGTGTATTTTTTAATTTTAAATTGAATACTGAAAGTACAGATACTTAAAAGTTTTACCAAACGTGAACATCATTAATTGAGAGAACTCCAAATTTATGATGAACGTTGAAAAACAAAACCATTTTTGAAAAATAACTTATTTGAAAAGTGAATTGCCTTATGACTAATTCTGTGTTGAAAAATTTCCTTTCTCCTAATTTAATTCTTCACACTGATTTGACTTCACTCCTGTTTCAGTTTATAATTTTACTAAACCGTGCGAATCGCACGACTGCATATATAGAGGTACAAAATAACTAATACTTTCTGCTGGTGAATCACCCGTGCTTGAATAATAAAAATTTAGTGCCAACGTGCATTATGCAGATGCACTCGCCTAGATTATACAGCATAACGCGTTGACTAAACTGCGAAGCGGACGTGTCGGCCGATATGCAGATTTAGTTGATGTTGTAGGTAGTTAATTATTACTAAACTTATTCCAGTAATTTTCACTAGCTTTAAACAAGTCAGTTGGTGTGATTTTTTGTTTTAAATGATTTTTAATTTCTATTTTTTCAGCTTTTATTAGCAAGTTTCCTCCACAATAGTCATAATTAGTATTGTGTTGATTACAGCTTACTTTTACAATACCATTTAAAGTTTCTGCATATCCAATTTCTAATTCTGCTTTAAAAATGTCTTTTAATTCAGTCCAATTGATTTTTTTGAGTGTGATCGGATTCATCCATGGTTCTAGTTCAATATTGTATATAAGCAGATAAAAAAATTTAAAACCTTCTTGAAATTCTTTTCCAAGATATTGACATTCTATTTTTAATGTCAGTTGTTTTAAATCTCCTTCCCAGCCTGTTATTCCTCCATCGTGAAACGTTGTGAATATATTTTCGATCACATTAATCATAGTTCAACTTCTACAAAATCTGTATTAGATTTAAATATTTTATTCGATTCCTTAATTGCTTTTTCTTCTGTTAATTTGTAATCAAACTGAATGTACTCTTTAATTTCATCAATTGAATTAAAACCTACACTTGCAATATAACCTTGAAAATCGTCTTGAATTTCTTTCCAATCAGAATATTGTTTTTGACTAATTAAAGTTTTACCTGATTGTAAAAATATTAAATTGAATTTCTGCATTTCTCTAATTACCTACAACGAATTTGCTAAACTACGAGCGAGGGTGCGTCACCCGAGACTTGGAGTTTTAGCTTTTGTTGGCATGTGTTTTAGTTATAAAATCTATTGAATTTTTTCTGATAAACTGAGCCTTTAATTCTGATAATCTCTCTTTTTCCACTAACTCATAAAATTGTGAATCGAATGTCTCTAAAGGATTATCTTTATATGATTTACTAAAACCTTCTAAAGTACCACCCTGATGTTCAGTAACTTCCTTATAATTTGATTCATAAATCTGATTTGCTTGCTCAGTTAATTTAGCAAGTTCTAGAGCATTAATTGTTTGAAAGGCGTCTGGCATTAATTTATAAAACTGACCACTTGAATTATAATAAAATTGATTAAACCCTCCATTATTTACTTCTGATTCCAATAAATTAATAAGATAAATAGCTTTTCTTGGTTCATTCCAATTTGAGACTATTTCATATTCTCCACGATAATCATTTGGAAGGTTACTTAACAAGTTGTCATAAACTAAATAACTTAAATCTTCATTTGAGGTTGAATCTATTTGTGATTGTAATAAATCTTCTCCTTCTATTACCATAGGTGGTAATGTCTTAAGATATAAATTAACTATTGTAATAGGTATAAAAACTAAATAAGCTGATATATAGTATTTTAAGAATTTCAGCGATAAAAATTTTACCTCATTTTTCTTTAATCCGCTTTTAAACAACCACACTGAAATACATAGTAATACAGAGATTCCAATAATTACTCCTCCAGAAAAAAAATTTCCTAATTGTAAGCTAGCCTCAACATATTCAGTAGAAGCGGATATAAATAATAATAGCCCTAAAATTATCTTTATATATTTCATAGAGTTTTTAGTATAGTTTAATTAGACTTATTTGTAAGTTATTCTTTAAGTTTAAGATACTACTGGCAAATACATGCCAACGTGATGACTAAACTACGTGAGCGGTTGCGTCAACCGTGATTGGAGTTTAGTTGATGTTGTAAAGCGTTTATTTAATTGTTCAAGCAATTTGCCTTATAAAGTCTATAGTATTTCATATTTGTATGTGGAAATATAGCCTTCATCTTACCTTCCTCAGTTTCTTTTGCAATAACAATAACTTCTACACTTGGCTCTTCATTATCTTTTTCTTTTTTATTTATAGTTGTATAATCAATTTTACCCGTAAAAGTACTTTTAATAATATTCTTTTTGCCTCTTTTGAGCAGGTACACAGTAATCAGTTCTCCTTCTAATTCTTTTACTTGCTCTAGTCTTTCAGAATTATCAAAATCACCTTTATCAGCAAATAATTCGCAATTTTTATATTTTTCTATGTCAAGTGTTTTTTGTGCAAATGACGAAACTGATATTAAAGTAAATAGAATAACTAAGATTAATTTCATGATCTAAATAAAATGGTTTATGCTTTACAACGGGTTGACTAAATTGCGTAGAGGACGTCTCGGCCGATATGCTAATTTAGTTGATGTTAACCACAGTTAAAGTGAAATAATACTTTAATAATTAAGAGAAGATGTTAAATCTAAAGATGAAGGTATTTCAAATCCATTATCTTTCAGAAAATCTCTTGTTTCCATTAAAGCAAAGCCTAATAAATTTAAGCCTCGCCAAAGGTGGACATTTCTGGAAGAATCACTATCTTTTGTTAAACCAATACCCCAAATTATATCTACAGGACTAGCTTCAACCAATACTCTTGATTGGGTATTTAGAAGATATTCTCCCATTTTCTTATGTTCAGTAAATTTATAAATATTGCCAATTTTTACAATCTCATAACGATACTTTTTCCATACCTCTTCGTCAAAGTTTTTTACTTGTCTACCTAGATCTTTTGCTTCTCCAGGTTTTTGACAATTAATGATTTGTTGATACACTATTTCATCGCCAAATAATCTAGCTTTTTCTGCCATCATCCAATGTTCGGTAATCAAGTAAGTAATACCTTTTATTGTAAAAGAGCTTTCATACCATTGACTAAAACAAAAGTTTCCTACTTCTTCTTTATGATTTTTTGTATGACCCCAAAAGAATAAAAACTTTATTGATGTATTTGATTCCTCTTTAATTTTTAGCCATTCAAGAGAATATTTTGCTTCCATTATATTGTATTGTTTCTATATGCTACTTACTGGATAATAATTGTGGTTAACGAATTTGCTAAACTACGACCACCGGGTGCGTCACCCGATGGATGGAGATTAGCTAATGTTGTATGCGTTTTATTAATATGGTGCAAATTCAATTTTTTGATCTACCTCATTAATATAAATATGTAATCCATGTTCTTCGTCCCAATTCTTAAAACTTAACAAAATATCATCTGAATCATCTAGTGGTATATTTATTACGTTTAGACTCACAAAATTTGGTAAAATCTCATCTTCATCTCTAATTATATCAGGAAGATCGTAATCAACCTTCATTCGATTATAAAGGTTAAATATCATATCAAATATTTTCTTCCTCTTAGGAAAATGTGAGATATATTCTAATCTTTTTATTTGGTTTTGACTAATGGCTCCACCATCTGTTTCGATTATTGCGTGTGCATAATTAGTGTTTAAACTTAAAATTGGATTAGCTAGTGTCGTTTCATACGATTTTGACGAATAATTGTAATAGTAAGAATTTGGGAATCGATGTTCTCTCCATTTATCTGAAATGTTTCCAAAATAGTCAGCCCATCCTAATAAAGAGTGATTTAACTTTGAGTAAAAATAAGCTTTCAATTCTTCATATTCATACTTTGTAAACACCAACCTCTCTCCTTTCAAGTTTTGGAAAATATTCTGCTTAAAAGATATATTAAGTCCATCTATGACCTTTCCTTCTTTATAGAACAAAATAGCATCTTTAAATAATGGAGAGTCATGACTAAAGTATATTTCAGAATTCGTCTTTGAAATGAAGATACTTTGGAATTTATCTAAGGTATTCTTATCTGAAATTGAAACTACAAATTCAGCTGACTTATTTAGTTTGTTTTCTTGATCTTGAATACTATTAGGTAATTCCTCATCATATTGGCCTATAATAGTATAGGAATTATCTTTTAAAAGGCATTTAATATTTACACCTCTATTAATTCTATAACTTTCAATCATATCAAACTCAATCCCTTCAATAAATTTTGATATTTTTTTCATAATTGGTTATCTAGTTTTAATTGCATACAACGGGTTGACTAAATTGCGTAGAGGGCGCGTCGACCGATATGCTAATTTAGTTATTGTTATGCTGTGTATTTTTTAATTTTAAATCGAATACTGAAAGTACAGATGCTTAAAAGTTTTACCAAACGTGAATATCATTAATTGAGTGAACTCTAAATTTTTGATGAACGTTGAAAAACAAAACTATTTTTTAAACTTTAATTATTTGAAAAGTAAATAGCCTTTTGACTAATTCTGTGTTGAAAAATTTCCTTTCTCCTAATTTAATTCTTCACACTGATTTGACTTCACTCCTGTTTCAGTTTATAATTTTACTAAACCGTGCGAATCGCACGACTGCATATATAGAGGTACAAAATAACTAATACTTTCTGCGGGTGAATCACCCGTGCTTGAATAATAAAAATTTAGTACCTACGTGCATTATGCACATGCACTCGCCTAGATTATACAGCATAACGAAATTGCTAAACTACGACCAGCGGGTGTGTCACCCGGTGGATGGAGATTAGCTATTGTTAGAGAGATTTTACTATTAAAAATTCCAAAGCTATTGATAGTATAACTCCAATTGCAATAATGATAACTGAAGGAAAAGGAGCTTGAATAATATTTAATAGATAACTTTGAGCTACAATAATTTGAAACTTTGTTTTAGAAGATTTCACAATTTTAGGAAAAAAAGTTCCGACAACTTCATATTTCTCATCTTCTCCAACCTTGTATATTTTTTTATTACTTTCTACATTATTATAATAGTAGTTCCCTTTTATTTCTTCTGAAACAAGGTTACCAGTTCCATCGTAAATTAATTTTTTATTCCCTCTAGCTGTTACCACTAAAATATTTTGATTATCCATTAATTGCATTTTGAATAATCCTCCTCCAGAATTAACATTCCAATTACAGATATACCTACCATTTTTATCAAAAGATTGAATTTTCCCATAAAATTCAGAGCCAACATAAATATTACCTTTTTGATTAACGAGTATACCATTAACTAAACTTAATGGCAATTGACTTTCAAATTTTAGTATATCATTTGAAATTAATATACCTGAAATAAATGTAGTCATACCAAAAACTAGAAGACTAAATGAAAAAACTAGAAGTCTTTTTCTCAACGAAAGTATAATTCTCATGATATCTTATTCTCTCTAACGGGTTGACTAAATTGCGTAGAGGACGTGTCGGCCGATATGCTAATTTAGTTGATGTTAACCACAGTTAAAGTGAAATAATACTTTAATAATTAAGAGAAGATGTTAAATCTAAAGATGAAGGTATTTCAAATCCATTATCTTTCAGAAAATCTCTTGTTTCCATTAATGCAAAGCCTAATAAATTTAAGCCTCGCCAAAGGTGGACATTTCTGGAAGAGTCACTATCTTTTGTTAAACCAATACCCCAAATTGTATCTACTGGACTAGCTTCAACCAATACTCTTGATTGGGTATTTAAAAGATATTCTCCCATTTTTTTATGTTCAGTAAATTTATAAATATTGCCAATTTTTACAATCTCATAACGATACTTTTTCCATACCTCTTCATCAAAGTTTTTCACTTTTCTACCTAAATCTTTTGCTTCTCCAGGTTTTTGACAATTAATGATTTGTTGATACACTTTTTCATCGCCAAATAATCTAGCTTTTTCTGCCATCATCCAATGTTCGGTAGTCAAGTAAGTAATACCTTTTATTGTAAAAGAGCTTTCATACCATTGACTAAAACAAAAGTTTCCTACTTCTTCTTTATGATTTTTTGTATGACCCCAAAAGAATAAAAACTTTATTGACGTATTTGATTCCTCTTTAATTTTTAGCCATTCAAGAGAATATTTTGCTTCCATTATATTGTACTGTTTCTATATGCTACTTACTGGATAATAATTGTGGTTAACGAAAATGCTAAACTACGAGCGAGGTCGCGTCGACCGAGACTTGGAGTTTTAGCTATTGTTATAGAATTTTTTTAATTACATGTAGTTACTGGATTCGTACAGATTTTTTCTCGTGAGAGCCAACCTTTACTTTCTCCATTCTCTACATATACCCAATCACAATCACACTTTAGTACATTCAAATAGGATTCGCCATAAATGTATCCAGAAACATTAGATTTTTTATTTGGTTCGCTATAAAGTTCGATTTTTGAGTTATCATAATTGGTGGTTCCAATTTCTATAAATTTAGATTTGATCCAAAAATTTTCTAATTCAGGATAAAATCTATCATTACCAATTTGTAACCATCCTTTTTTTGAGTCTTTAAATAAAAAGCCACCCCCAAAATCATATTCAGGGTCATCTTCGAACCTAAAATATTTAATAATTTTTCCTTCTGGATTTTCAAACAGGGGTAGGGAATCTTTATAAACTACATATGTCTCAAAGTTACATTTCGTAGTTAAAAATGGCTTTTCAACAGATTCCGTAATATTCTTTTCTGTTGATTCAAGTTGTTTGTGGTTCGGTTTGAAATCTGATTTTATATTCTTTTTATCCTTACTACAAGACAGAAAGAAAATAATTGTAATAGTATAGATTAAAAATTTCATATTTTAATTTTCTATAACGGGTTGACTAAATTGCGTAGAGGGCGCGTCGACCGATATGCTAATTTAGTTGATGTTAGGCAGCGTATTTTTTTAAATTCTAATTATAAACTGAAAGTACAGATACTTAAAAGTTTTACCAAACGTGAACATCATTAATTGAGAGAACTCTAAATTTTTGATGAACGTTGAAAAACAAAACAATCTTTTTAAACAGTACTTAATTGAAAAGTAAATAGCCTTTTGACTAATTCTGTGTTGAAAAATTTCCTTTCTACTAATTTAATACTTCACACTGATTTGACTTCACTCCTGTTTCAATTTATAATTTTATTAAACCGTGCGAATCGCACGACTGCAAATATAGAGGTACAAAATAACTAATGCTCTCTACGGGTGAATCACCCGTGCTTGAATAATAAAAATTTAGTACCTACGTGAATTATGCAGATGCACTCGCCTTGATTATGATGCCTAACGTAATGGCTAAACTTCGACCAGCGGGCGTGTCGACCGGTGGATGGAGTTTTAGCTAATGTTATGCTCTTTATCTTTATTGGAAAAAATATTTTTTGTTTGTGAGAATATAATTAAACAATACTTGGTGAATCTGTTTCATATTATCCTCATCTAGAAATTCATGATTTTTTGTTTTAATATCTTCATGTTTTTCTAATATTTCAGGTCTAATTACTTTTATGTTTTCCTGAATAAATTGTTGATTAACTTCATCGCACATAAAACATAATAATCTTTGATGAAAGGAAATTTGCTCTTTTTCTAATTTTAATTCTTCAAATATATCTGTTACCGCATGAATTAAATAATAGAAATCATAAATGAATTCATCAATGCTAACAGAGTAAACATAGGTTTGTAATATTCCGAATAACCAAATTACTTTCTGAGGTCTATTTAACTTTAGCCAGTAATCATTTAAATCATTTTTATTTTTAAACGAACTTGGTGTATTGGAATTATCATCTATAAATTCGATTAGACGTGAGTAGGGATTATCATCAAAGTCATAAGTATTCCAACTAAAGTCGATTGATTCTAAAGCACCATTTTCATTTTTTGAAGAAAAAATTACTTCTGATTGATTACCATCCTTTAATCTTAATAGTTTCATCTTGATAATTTTTGCTTTAAGGATTAAGACTTATTGAGCATAACGGGTTGACTAAATTGCGTAGAGGGCGCGTCGACCGATATGCTAATTTAGTTATTGTTATGCTGTGTATTTTTTAATTTTAAATTGAATACTGAAAGTACAGATACTTAAAAGTTTTACCTAACGTGAACATCATTAATTGAGAAAACTCTAAAATTATGATGGACGTTGAAAAACAAAACCATTTTTGAAAAATAACTTATTTGAAAAGTGAATTGCCTTTTGACTAATTCTGTGTTGAAAAATTTCCTTTCTCTTAATTTAATTCTTCACACTGATTTGACTTCACTCCTGTTTCAATTTATAATTTTACTAAACCGTGCGAATCGCACGACTGCAAATATAGAGGTACAAAATAACCAATGTTCTCTGCGGGTGAATCACCCGTGCTTGAATAATAAAAATTTAGTACCTACGTGCATTATGCAGATGCACTCGCCTAGATTATACAGCATAACGGGTTGACTAAATTGCGTAGAGGGCGCGTCGACCGATATGCTAATTTAGTTGATGTTAGGCAGCGTATTTTTTTAAATTCTAATTATAAACTGAAAGTACAGATACTTAAAAGTTTTACCAAACGTGAACATCATTAATTGAGAGAACTCTAAATTTATGATGGACGTTGAAAAACAAAACCATTTTTTAAAATTTAATTATTTGAAAAGTGAATTGCCTTTTGACTAATTCTGTGTTGAAAAATTTACTCTCTCCTAATTTAATTCTTCTGACTGAAATAGCTTCACTCCTGTTTCAATTTATAATTTTATTAAACCGTGCGAATCGCACGACTGCAAATATAGAGGTACAAAATAACTAATGCTCTCTGCGGGTGAATCACCCGTGCTTGAATAATAAAAATTTAGTACCTACGTGCATTATGCAGATGCACTAGCCTTGATTATGATGCCTAACGAATTTGCTAAACTGCGAGCGAGGACGCGTCGGCCGAGACTTGCTGTTTTAGCTGGTGTTGCCCACTGTTTAAGAGTTTTGTATTTTAATATGATAGATAATATTTTATTAAAAGTTTATCTTCATCTCTCCATTTAATCCATGCTCTGAAATTTTTATTTTCTTGGACTTCCATATCTTTATCAAAGGGTGAATATTTTACATTAATCCAATTTCCTTTAAAATCTAAGACTACCCAACACATTTCTTCCTCAAAAACAATATTTGCTGAAGAATCAGCTAACGCTCTAGCAGGATTATTTTTTATACTAAGTTGACTTACACATATTGTGCTTTTCAAATATTCCGTCCATGTTTCAAAAACAAATTTATCAGATTCCTTTATCCATAAAGTTTTGTGTAATTTTTCATTTACAACAACTTCATAAAAACCATTTTGATAACCAAGACAATTAAAATGAATTATGTAATCTGGTTCATCAATATAGTAATCAGTGATTTTTATAAATGGTTTACCTTTTACTTGAACATAACCTCTATTCTCTTCATTCCAATTTAACTCTAACCTTTCTGATGGTTCAGTAGTTGAATTAGGAGATTCATAAAATTCTAAGTGATAACTATTCCCTCTATGAAGATCGCCATCATAACTTAGTAATACCTTTCCAATTCCGTAATTTGATGTTACAAAATTTGAAGTATCTACTTCAGTAAGTATATTATCTTCTTTTGATAAATCTGTATGATTTTGTCCAATAGTTTCATTTATTTCTCTAGTCTCTTGTTCATCGTTTTTAGATACACAAGAAATTATAATAAAGGACAAAAAGAAATATTTTATCAAATTCATTTTATTAGTAGATCGACTATAATAGTGGGCAACGAAATTGCTAAACTGCGAGCGAGGACGCGTCGGCCGAGACTTGCAGTTTTAGCTGATGTTGTACAGCGTTTTTAATTATACCCGTTTGTCAACAGAATATTTAACTCTCCATCTACTAAAAAACATAAGGCTAAGTCTCTTCCTGCTCCTTCGAAATATGGTAATTTTACATACCCTGAATCAAAAAAGCTTTCAGCATTATTTAGAAAATTAGGATCTATATTGAAAACTTTCCAATCACTATCAAGTCTATCTAAGTTTGAAAGCAAATTATCTATAATTGACGCTGCTTCATTCTTATTCATGAAACTTCCTGAAGAGCTAATCGAGAAGTATTCGCCAAAACCAGTTAGCAAATCAAATAATAATTCTGATGTATGCTTTCTATTTATTTCTTTGTAAGATATTTCTTTAGTGCCATTCCAAGTATTACCAATTCTTGGTATCAAAAAAGATTGCTCTGTATTTCTTTGAAAGACTGTTTCAACATAATATTCCCACCCTCTTTCAATATCTTGCTTCATTAATTCAAAATGGAAATTACCTGTTTTTAGATGTTGAACTAAAATCTGTCCCAAGTCAGTATTTGCTTTAGGGATTCCTAGTTCTATCCAAAATGAATTTGAATTAACTGAAGTGTCTAGTTTGTCAAGTAGATTATTTATTACTTCTGCATTCATTCTATACAGACTATTGTCTAGTTCTAGTATTCATTATTATATATATAGTCATGATAATGTATTTCCCCATATCAGTCAATTTCAGGGCTATAGTCTTTCAACGTTAGCTCCTAAATTTAATTTGGAAAAGGATGTCCCTTTACCGTGCCCTAATGCTGTACAACGGGTTGACTAAATTGCGTAGAGGGCGCGTCGACCGATATGCTAATTTAGTTATTGTTATGCTGTGTATTTTTTAATTTTAAATTGAATACTGAAAGTACAGATACTTAAAAGTTTTACAAAACGTGAACATCATTAATTGAGAGAACTCTAAAATTACGATGGACGTTGAAAAACAAAACCATTTTTTAAACTTTAATTATTTGAAAAGTAAATAGCCTTTTGACTAATTCTGTGTTGAAAAATTTACTTTCTACTAATTTAATTCTTCACAATGATTTGACTACACTCCTGTTTCAATTTATAATTTTACTAAACCGTGCGAATCGCACGACTGCAAATAAAAAGGCACAAAATAACTAATGTTCTCTGCGGGTGAATCACCCGTGCTTGAATACTAAAATTTAGTACCTACGTGCATTATGCAGATGCACTCGCCTAGATTATACAGCATAACGGGTTGACTAAATTGCGTAGAGGGCGCGTCGACCGATATGCCAATTTAGTTATTGTTATGCTGTGTATTTTTTAAGTTTAAATTGAATACTGAAAGTACAGATACTTAAAAGTTTTACCAAACGTGAACATCATTAATTGAGAGAACTCTAAAAATATGATGGACGTTGAAAAACAAAACCATTTTCTAAACTTTAATTATTTGAAAAGTGAATTGCCTTTTGACTAATTCTGTGTTGAAAAATTTACTTTCGCCTAATTTAATTCTTCACACTAATTTGACTTCACTCCTGTTTCAATTTATAATTTTACTAAACCGTGCGAATCGCACGACTGCAAATATAGAGGTACAAAATAACCAATGTTCTCTGCGGGTGAATCACCCGTGCTTGAATAATAAAAATTTAGTACCTACGTGCATTATGCAGATGCACTCGCCTAGATTATACAGCATAACGGGTTGACTAAATTGCGTAGAGGGCGCGTCGACCGATATGCTAATTTAGTTATTGTTATGCTGTGTATTTTTTAATTTTAAATTGAATACTGAAAGTACAGATACTTAAAAGTTTTACCTAACGTGAACATCATTAATTGAGAAAACTCTAAAATTATGATGGACGTTGAAAAACAAAACCATTTTTGAAAAATAACTTATTTGAAAAGTGAATTGCCTTTTGACTAATTCTGTGTTGAAAAATTTCCTTTCTCTTAATTTAATTCTTCACACTGATTTGACTTCACTCCTGTTTCAATTTATAATTTTACTAAACCGTGCGAATCGCACGACTGCAAATATAGAGGTACAAAATAACCAATGTCCTCTGCGGGTGAATCACCCGTGCTTGAATAATAAAAATTTAGTACCTACGTGCATTATGCAGATGCACTCGCCTAGATTATACAGCATAACGAATTTGCTAAACTGCGAGCGAGGACGCGTCGGCCGAGACTTGCTGTTTTAGCTGGTGTTAGCTAGAGTTTATTTTGTTAACTATATTTTTTTGTAACTAAATCTTGTTCTAATTCATCCAAGCAATTCCAATTAGTGGTAGTTAAATAAAATTTACTTGACTCAAAATCACCAGGATTTAAACAATCTAATATTAGAGAATAATATGTCCTTCTAAACTTAATATTATTTATACAATACTTTTTATTAAGAGTGAAAAACAAAAATGCTCTTGAAAAGGTTACTCCATGATCTTCAACCTTTATTTCCTTTAAATAGATAAATCTTTCCAAGAAACTTATCAATATTGAAATCATTCCAATTATAAAAGTTAAAGTAATATATCCAAGAGCGTAATCAAAAATAAATTCAAAGCATATAATACCACTGAAAAATAAACCTCCGAAAAAACAATTCAATATGTCTTTAACAGACCAGTTTGAAATGGGTTTCCTTTTATAAAGATTCATATAGATGATTTCTGATAAATAATAAAAAATTGTATCTGTACTACTAATAATTCTAGCTAACGGTTAGTATATGAAAAGTAGGCGATTACGAAGCAGGAAACTTTCAGTTAGACACAAAGTTTGATCAAAGCCCAAAACTTTTAATTTACTACTGTCTAGCCTATTTTTTATATACATTGTTGGCAACCGTTATTTTTTTTGATTCAATTTCTAATTGCTCTCGAACAAAGTCGTTAAGTTCCGTTTTGTTTATTTCAAGATATTTTTCAATCGCATTGTAATAGTCTTCATCAGTAGTGCCACTTGACATAAATTCTTTTAGTAGACTCCAACCGCCTTTGTCCAATATTTTCTTTGCAATTAGCCCGCCCAAAACATAATGATATGAAGTTTCGCCATCCAAGTTAGTTAGTTTGAGCATATTGTTTAGGTCTATTTCAGGATGTTTCTGTAAATAAAGGTTTGTCCGTTTTATATGCCAATCCAAACTTTTTCCACGACTTCCCCCAAGTAATGTTGCTACTCCTTCGGAAACCCAAAAATGCTTGTTTGGAAAGTGTTCATCTATTTGAACATGGAAAACTTCGTGCGGATAATATTCTCCCAAACCACCGCAATAAACTTTGTCGTCAGTTGCTTTACCGCTTGGTTTTGACTGCCCGCCCATACCAATGTAATAATCGAGCCCTTTTAGCACTTGAATTTCATCATAATCGTCAGCGAGATAGTATTCAAAAGCTTTTGGCTTGACGCCAAAATTATTGCAAGTTTCACTAATAAAATTATTTAGCTTTTGAGCTTTTTGGTAATCGAACTTATGGTATGTAGGATAATAAAAGTCCACAACACCAACCGTTGTACAATTCCAAGTTTGCTTATTCACAGTTAAAGCATTGAACAATTTAAATTTTCTATATTCCTTTTTTGCGATATAGTTTGCTATTGCTAAAACGTATGGGCTACCATCTGCTTTACAATAGGAAAACTGGGCTTTAATTTGACAGATTTCATTTCTGAATTTTACACTCAAAACGTGCACAGGAAACCCCATATAAAGTGAAGGTTGAAATTCGCTTTCCAAGAAGTCGTAGTTCTTATGTTTCTGTTGCTCTTCAATATTCCAAAATTCATTTTTTCCTTTATTATGAGGATTTGAAGCCAAGTAGTTTTCGAAGAGCATCATTACCTTTTTAGTTTCAACATCTGCTGTATCAACAATGTGATTATATGTTACCTTTTGTCCAAAAGCTTGAAAGTTCAGAAAAAGTAATATGATGATTTGTAATAGTTTCATTTTAATGGTTGCCAACGGGTTGACTAAATTGCGTAGAGGGCGCGTCGACCGATATGCTAATTTAGTTATTGTTATGCTGTGTATTTTTTAATTTCAAATTGAATACTGAAAGTACAGATACTTAAAAGTTTTACCAAACGTGAACATATTTAATTGAGAGAACTCTAAAATTATGATGGTCTTTGAAAAACAAAACCATTTTTTAAACTTTAATTATTTGAAAAGTAAATAGCCTTTTGACTAATTCTGTGTTGAAAAATTTCCTTTCTCCTAATTTAATTCTTCATACTAATTTGACTTCACTCCTGTTTCAATTTATAATTTTACTAAACCGTGCGAATCGCACGACTGCAAATATAGAGGTACAAAACAACTAATGTTCTCTGCGGGTGAGTCACCCGTGCTTGAATAATAAAAATTTAGTACCAACGTGCACTATGCAGATGCACTCGCCTAGATTATACAGCATAACGTAATGGCTAAACTACGACCAGCGGGTGCGTCACCCGATGGATGGAGATTAGCTAATGTTAGGCTAAGTAAATTAATTATAATATTCGATGATTTTTTGAGCTTCAAAACTATCAATCGAATGAAAGTTGAATGATGTTACATAAAAAAGTGTCTTATTTTTTTCGAATAACTTTTCTAGTAACGAATAATCTTTCTTAGTCAGAGCATTTGCAAAATTGAATTTATTAGATGTAATACTGCCAATTGGTGGTAATACCAATGTGACTGGTATATTTATATTGGAATCATCTAATTTATTCTTTGGTCTTGCTCCTTCTAAGACTGGATTAGTGTTCATTATATTATTTATTAGAGTGCCAAAAAAAAGATAACTATCCCCATTAATGATCTTTGATGATAATTGACTTCTTTTCAATTCTATTAAATTAATTATTTCTACTTTTGATGCCCCTTTATAGATCTCTTTAACTTTTAAAGAATAAATTGAAAAATTTCTATATTCAGTATTACTAATTATTTTTCCTGTAACTATATGTGAAACCTTTTCATCTAAGCTTTCTTTTGTTGGTAAAGAAAATGAATAATGATCGGCATAAGTTGATAAATCTGATTCATAGATTTGATTTCCTTTATTAAGAGTCTTTTGAGTACAACTGATTAAAAAATTGAACCCCAAAAACATTAATACTGTTTTACAGAGAAGATTCATTATTTAATTATATTTTTTTTGAAAATATACTCATTATTTAGCCTAACGGGTTGACTAAATTGCGTAGAGGGCGCGTCGACCGATATGCTAATTTAGTTATTGTTATGCTGTGTATTTTTTAATTTTAAATTAAATACTGAAAATACAGATACTTAAAAGTTTTACCTAACGTGAACATCATTAATTGAGAGAACTCTAAATTTTTGATGAACGTTGAAAAACAAAACCATTTTTGAAAAATAACTTATTTGAAAAGTGAATTGCCTTTTGACTAATTCTGTGTTGAAAAATTTACTTTCTACTAATTTAATTCTTCACACTGATTTGACTCCCTCCTGTTTCAGTTTATAATTTTACTAAACCGTGCGAATCGCACGACTGCAAAGATAGAGGTACAAAATAACTAATACTTTCTGCGGGTGAATCACCCGTGCTTGAAGAATAAAAATTTAGTACCTACGTGCATTATGCAGATGCACTCGCCTAGATTATACAGCATAACGAATTTGCTAAACTACGACCAGCGGGTGCATCACCCGATGGATGGAGATTAGCTATTGTTATCGAGATTTTACAGTTTTTGAACCCTAAATTTTGTTGCATAAGTTCCTGTAGTAGTAAAACAATCGTAATATTTCTCAGTAACTTCTACAATTTTAACTAACATGTTATCTCCTTCGTATGAAATTGGAGTTAACTCATACTCACAATTTGAAAGCCATTTTATTTCATATTCGCTCACATTCCCATTATTCTTATCAGTCTGTGTTTGACGATTACCTGCTCTTTCAATAATAAGGTTTTTAGTTTCAAATTTACCATCTTTTACAGATTCACAATCTAAGCCTTCCGACTGTTTGATATCATTATATTCAATTACAGGACCTAACTTTTCACCTTTTACTTCTTCAATATATAAAATGTAACTGAATGAAATTATATATAATAATAATGGTAGTGAAGTTGTAATAGGTAGTATCTGTTTGATTCTAATTTTATATTTCTCTTTTTTCAATAGAAACAACGATAATAAAGAGGCTAAAAAAATTCCTGGTATAAAAGCTGTAATTAAAGTTGTCAGAATTTCAGTTAATACAATGATGTATTTAACTTCAGATATTTCACGTGCACTATTAACAGAAGAGTATTGCAAAAAAAATTGTATTATAAACAGTAATGATAGAATACTCCAATAAAGTTTGTAGTTTTTCATATTTAATTCTCGATAACGGTCTCGGCTATGAACAGTTGGGGATTTTATGCCCTTACTTTTCGGTCTGACACCGACCTTTGTTTTATGTTTATACTTTCGTTTTATAACTTTCGCCCCAATTGTTTATAGCCATTGTTGGCAACAGTTTTTTATTCATAATATTCATATTGATATTCTTCTTGTCGTATCAAATCTCCTTCTCTGTCTTTAGAAATAACTTTCATCAATAGTCCATTAGAATATTCATAAATACTTTGACTGAGTACAGTTCCTTTTTTGTCGGTCTTCGTATTTTTTAAAATCTGACCGATTTTGTTCCGTTCGTATTGAAAAATGATTGAATCCATATTTTGATAAACAAATTCACCATTTTCATACTTATACTTCAGTTCGTTATCAGCGTTAAATCCAAAGACTATTTTCCCTTTCTTTTTATAGAAGAATTCTATTTCGTTGTCAATATTGGTGACTTTACTTATTCGATTTTTTTTATAATGGTAGAATTGGGATTCCTCTAATAAAAAGTCAGCTGAGTTTGAACTTTTATAAAATTCCCGGCTTTTTATAAGTCTATTGTCAGAATCATATTCGTATTCGGTAAGGTCCTGGTCGTTTTCGTCTAACCAAGTCCATTCAGTTCGAATAGTTTGATGGTTGTCATTATACTTATAATTGACTTCCCAAGCTGCTGTTGAGTCATCATAAAATTCTTTTTCCCACACTATATCTCCATTTTTTGCGAAATTTTGAATTAGTTCAACATAGTTTTCTTTAATATCTCCTTTTTTGTCAAATTCCTTAGTAAGAACTTTTA
This sequence comes from Flammeovirga kamogawensis, assembly GCF_018736065.1. Lineage (GTDB taxonomy): Bacteria > Bacteroidota > Bacteroidia > Cytophagales > Flammeovirgaceae > Flammeovirga > Flammeovirga kamogawensis. The sequence continues at coordinate 161,154 of NZ_CP076129.1, read as the reverse complement.
ATGACTTTACTTTATTATTCCTAAAAATTTCGTGGTACGAATTACCCAAATCATAGAAATCCTTTTCCTGTCCAAAAGATAAAACTGGAATTAAAAGAAGTAATATGAAGTTTAGTGTTTGGTTCATTCAAATTGTTGCCAACGAAGATGCTAAACTCCGAGTGAGGTCGCGTCGACCGAGACTTGGAGTTTTAACTGGTGTTGGCAATAGTTAAAAGTTTTATATTACCTTATTTTCTTTTTTGTAAAATAATAGATTATAAATTACCCATGGACTTATACCTAACATTAAAATTGAGATAAACCATTTCACATTTCCATTATTATTTTTATTCATTACAAGGTAAAATGATATTCCTAAATAAAGGTTCACTAAAAGACTTACAAATAGAGAACTTGAATAAACCATTGATATATCCATTATATTTAAACTCTCTATTAGATCGTAATACCAAGTATTCGTTAATAAAAATCCTTGAAAAAATTGATACGAAAAAGTTGAAATAAAAAATAAAACTAATACGATAGGTACCTTATTTTTTAATTCATATTTAATTTCTAGCCCATTGAATAGTTTTTCAGAAAAAAAGAAAGCTATTCCCAATAAACCAAAGTAATAGACAGAAACTATTTTAATAAAAAGGCTATATATATTTGATTTATCCACGTAAATAGTAAAGAAAACAAGTATTAAATTTGGTATTTGCTTAGGGAATGTTCTTACTATTCCTTCTACAATATTACTATTAGAAATTAATTCATTTCCTGATATAAATTTGGAATAAATTAATTTTAAAATTACATCTTCACTATTATATAATACACATAGAAATAAGATAAATATAAAAGAGATGATTTTTAGAGGTTTCATTGAAAGTTTTTTAGTTAAATTATTATTGCCAACGCGTTGACTAAACTGCGAAGCGGACGTGTCGGCCGATATGCAGATTTAGTTGATGTTGTAGGTAGTTAATTATTACTAAACTTATTCCAGTAATTTTCACTAGCTTTAAACAAGTCAGTTGGTTTGATTTTTTGTTTTAAATGATTTTTAATTTCTATTTTTTCAGCTTTTATTAGCAAGTTTCCTCCACAATAGTCATAATTAGTATTGTGTTGATTACAGCTTACTTTTACAATACCATTTAAAGTTTCTGCATATCCAATTTCTAATTCTGCTTTAAAAATGTCTTTTAATTCAGTCCAATTGATTTTTTTGAGTGTGATCGGATTCATCCATGGTTCTAGCTCAATATGTTCAATATTGTATATAAGCAGATAAAAAAAATTAAAACCTTCTTGAAATTCTTTTCCAAGATATTGACATTCTATTTTTAATGTCAGTTGTTTTAAATCTCCTTCCCAGCCTGTTATTCCTCCATCGTGAAACGTTGTGAATATATTTTCGATCACATTAATCATAGTTCAACTTCTACAAAATCTGTATTAGATTTAAATATTTTATTCGATTCCTTAATTGCTTTTTCTTCTGTTAATTTGTAATCAAACTGAATGTACTCTTTAATTTCATCAATTGAATTAAAACCTACACTTGCAATATAACCTTGAAAATCGTCTTGAATTTCTTTCCAATCAGAATATTGTTTTTGACTAATTAAAGTTTTACCTGATTGTAAAAATATTAAATTGAATTTCTGCATTTCTCTAATTACCTACAACGTGATGACTAAACTACGTGAGCGGTTGTGTCAACCGTGATTGGAGTTTAGTTGTTGTTACACAACGTTACATTAACAATTTAAACTTACCAAAATTTTTACTTATTAAAGTATTATTTGTCATCTCAAACTTCTCGATTCTTGTGTCATTTTTTGTAGAGACTAAATAATAGCTCCTATTTTTTTCAGTCCAAAAGCCCCTATCTATTGTTTCTTGTGTTTCAATATTGGTAATAGTATAAGACCTGTTGACCAAATCAAAATCTAATATTGTTTTAAAGTTTTTCTCGTAGTTATTTGATTTGTATTTTACATGTTTAGGTTCAGGATCAATACATAATAATTTTTTCATTACAACATTATAAATTCTAGCCAAAGAATTTATTGATGTAAATTCAAGACAACCAGCACATAGCCTTATTATTTTGATTTCTATATTTTTTGTTTTTTTCTCCTCATACCATGGTTCAATACACCCTTTAGCTCCTCCGATTACCTGTAGCAATATATATTTATGTTCTTTAAATAAGTTTTCGCTTAAAGTTATTATCTGCCTTTCTAAAAAAATTAAATCATTAATTGATTGTGAGTTACGGTCATAAAAAACAGATAACTTTTCTATTGAGTAATCATTAAATGAATAATATTTTGATTTTAAACTTTCTAATGATGTGTTGGTAACAGTTGGTTTAGGAACATACGAGTAATATTGATGGAACTGTTCCATTACATTCTTATTGTTTTTATCTGTTTTTACATTTTGCCCAATAACAGAATGAGATAATAAAATTAATAATATGATAAACTTTGACATTCTCTGATATTTTGGCTTTATGTTGTGTAACGTGATGGCTAAACAGCGCGCGAGGGCGCGTCGCCCGAGACTTGCTGTTTTAGCTGGTGTTATAGACTTTTTCTCTTTTCTATCCAATCAATATATCGAATAGAAAATTCTTTGTAAGATTCATTTTCAGAAGTTGAGAAACTGTATGCTATTGGTAAAACGATATCATAAATTTTTTCAAAATCTATATTTTCGTCTTTAGTGGAATTCCATTCGTTTTCACTCCAAGGTCCTACAGGTGAATTTGACATCATCTCACACATTGCAGTAAATCTTAATTCTTCATCTTTTGACTTTAGTCCATTGAACAAAATTTCAATTCTATCTAATGTTCTTATACTAAAATTCCCTCGTCCTATTGCATAAGTTATTCTAATTTTATTTTCAATTGTACCGGTGTGAAATTCATTAATCAATTTATCTAATGCCCTATCTCCAATAATATTTAGTGCCCAAATAGCTCTATCTGCAACTGGTGAATCTTCATCAAATAAAGCATTATAGACTTTGTTAACTAATGATTCGTCAAGGTTAGTAAGCAAATCGGAAAACTTATCAATCAAATGAAATATTGCAAAAAATCGATTTTGTGAATCATCATCTTCTAGAAGCTCAAATAGGATATTGAAAATCTCTAAATTAAGTAGTTCTAAACTAGAATCAGAAATTGCTTTTGTTTTAGTTGCAAATGTCCCCTCATTTCTCAATATATCTTTTAGTTCTTCTAAGTTCATTCTTATAATTGTCTATAACGGGTTGACTAAATTGCGTAGAGGGCGCGTCGACCGATATGCTAATTTAGTTGATGTTAGGCAGCGTATTTTTTAAATTCTAATTATAAACTGAAAGTGCTGAAGCTTAAAAGTTTTACCAAACGTGAGCATCATTAATTGAGAGAACTCTAAATTTTTGATGAACGTTGAAAAACTAAACAATCTTTTTAAACATTACTTATTTGAAAAGTAAATAGCCTTTTGACTAATTCTGTGTTGAAAAATTTACTTTCTACTAATTTAATTCTTCACACTGATATGAATTCACTCCTGTTTCAATTTATAATTTTATTAAACCGTGCGAATCGCACGACTGCAAATATAGAGATACAAAATAACTAATGTTCTCTGCGGGTGAATCACCCGTGCTTGAATAATAAAATTTTAGTACCTATGTGCACTATGCAGATGCACTCACCTAGATTATGATGCCTAACGTGATGACTAAACTACGTGAACGGTTGTGTCAACCGTGATTGGAGTTTAGTTGATGTTGGGCACTTTTTCTTTGTCAATACTATATTTATTTCACAAGAATTTTTATGTAATCTTGAAAGTTTTCGTATTCAGTGACGCCTTTTTCTATTATTGGTTTCATTGAAAATTTCTTTTTCTTCCCTTCATGATTTTCAACATATAATTGATCACCTGAGATAAAACTTTTATAGACAAAGTATGATCCAAAAATTAATGAAATGAAAGGGGCTACTATCTGTTCAATGTAAATCCTTGAAGACACATCTTTAGTAAAGAAATTAAAAACTCCAATAAAATAATATGCTGTGAATGATAGTAAGCCTATTCCTAAAAGTAATAGTACAAACCAATTATTAACCTCTTTACCTTTTGCTATCTCTAATCTTTTGATATCATTTTTAAGAATAGATCCATAATTAAATTTGCTTCTTAGAAAGTGGACACCTTCATCATTTATGCCAAATTCTTCAGTTTCAAACTGATATTTTTTCGTTTGCATTAAGTTTTCTTCCATGTTTGTAATAATATAAAAAGTAGAGGTCTTTTCTTCTAGACCGTCTAGTTAATTGTGCCCAACGGGTTGACTAAATTGCGTAGAGGGCGCGTCGACCGATATGCTAATTTAGTTATTGTTATGCGGTGTATTTTTTAATTATAAATTGAATACTGAAAGTACAGATACTTAAAAGTTTTACCAAACGTGAACATATTTAATTGAGAGAACTCTAAAATTATGATGGTCGTTGAAAAACAAAACCATTTTTTAAACTTTAATTATTTGAAAAGTAAATAGCCTTTTGACTAATTCTGTGTTGAAAAATTTCCTTTCTCCTAATTTAATTCTTCACAATAATTTGACTTCACTCCTGTTTCAATTTATAATTTTACTAAACCGTGCGAATCGCACGACTGCAAATATAGAGGTACAAAACAACTAATGTTCTCTGCGGGTGAGTCACCCGTGCTTGAATAATAAAAATTTAGTACCAACGTGCACTATGCAGATGCATTCGCCTAGATTATACAGCATAACGAATTTGCTAAACAGCGAGCGAGGACGCGTCGGCCGAGACTTGCTGTTTTAGCTTATGTTGTAAAACGTTTTATTTCCAATTACTATTTAATTTATGAATATCAATACCATATGATTTATAAATTCTAAAGAATCCAATATCAAGTACATGATTATTGAAAAACTCTTTCTTATTAGTTTTCCAATTTATATCATACTGACGAATGATTTTTTCGTTTGGGTTGTCATTATTTACATATAGTACTTCTGAGTCCCTAAATTGAACATTTGGATCAATATTATTGTAAAAAATAAATAATGTGGAGATTGAAATTATAAGTCCGAATGTATTTAAAATAAAGAACAAACCATGAATCTTTTGATTATTTATACCTCTAATTAAAAAATATAATAATAATGAAAAAATGATTGATAGTATAGAAAAAAACACACTATACATTCTATTCATTTCGAAAGTACGAAATTGGAAATTTGGAAAAATGAAATATACTAAAATACTAGTCAGTATAATTAACCCTAGAATCAAACTTATTATATTTAATTTAAAATTTCTGTCCATTTTGAAATGGTATTATAAATGTTTTACAACGAATTTGCTAAACTGCGAGTGAGGACGCGTCGGCCGAGACTTGCTGTTTTAGCTGGTGTTAACTACTGTATTTTATTATTTTTATTATTGACATAGATTAAACCATCAAGTAAAGTTCGTAAACCGTTAGTTGCATGATTTTCTTCTTCATTTAATCTAAACTTAAACCTACTATTAGTCTTATTTAATACATCTATTAATGATTTATATGACTCTATTGGATAGTCCCAACCATTATTACTAAGACTTAAATAAATAGATTCATTACGTGATTTATTAGAGATATTTTTTTGGATATAATAATTATCCCAAAGAATTGCTGGGCTTGCTACAATATAATTATCAAACAAATGATTTTGTGATATATAAAATGATAAAGCTCCTAATCCACCATTAGAATGACCAAATATTGTTTTTTCTGAAAATTTCACTTCTAAATGATGCTCCAATCTTGGTATAACTTCTTGTGATAATGAGGATTCAAAAAGATTAAAATTACCAGTTTTTGAATATAAAATACTATCTTCTTTGCTATTTAAATTTTCTACTTTAGTTGGTGTATAATATTTATATCTACTTTCACCAGTACTTGGTAATCCTATTATAATTGTTAATGGCATTTTGTCTGACCATTCATAAAGTTCAGCAATATCAGATGCTATTTTAAAATATTCATCCCCATCTAATAGAACTAGTAAAGATACTGAATCAATTCTAGAATTTGATTGATTTAATCTTTCAGGTATACGAACCCAACATTCAATTGAATCTGATAATATTTCAGAGTTAATAGTTATTTTTTTCCCAAAAGTAAGATCTGTTACTTTTTCTTGAGAAAAGCATAAGAAAGGGATTAGAAGTGTTAATATTAAATTGAAAGTTTTCATTTTTAGTTTGTCATTATTGTAGTTAACGAATTTGCTAAACTGCGAGCGAGGACGTGTCGGCCGAGACTTGCCGTTTTAGCTGTTGTTAGCGGTTTGTTAGGGTTACGTTTTAAAAAAGTAACCTCGAATTGAATAATCTGGTTCTTTTAATCTCCATTTTTGACCACAATAATTACATTCATAAATATAACTACCATCATCTTTATCCCTAATTCCATCTGGTGTGAATTCTGAATATTTCATGTGATTTTTCCCAAGTTTTATAGTTAACTCTAAGTCAAACTTTAACCATCCTTCTTCAGTTGGAAAGGATTTTATTTCAGTGCTAAAACACATATCGCACATTTTCAATAAAATATTTATTTTTACAAATAGAAAGAATTACATTGATAATACCTATTTACTATTCTTCATAGTCTTTAGAATATCTTAAATTTCTATGCTATGTGCTTTCCAAATATATACCCCATACACAATTAGAAAATTCACCAGCGGCGAATTGTATTTTTATATTTTCTTTAACAATCCTATAAATATTCAATTTATAATCTTTCCCATACATTGGATCTTTTATTTGGATAGAATTTCCTGTGTCCTCCCATTGATAATCCCATATATTTAACTCTTTTAGTTTAAATGTCTGACCATCAATGATAGTTGCTTTATGTTTCCAGATACCACTCATATAATAACCGCTAACGAAATTGCTATGCGTAGTGTCCCGAAGGGCATTACGTATAGCTGTTGTTGCCGGCAGTGCTTTATTCATTTTTTTTTGTCCAGTTTCTTGTGTCAATCCAAGGTTTTCTTTCAGCAAGTTGTTTAAAGGTCATTGCCTCCACAAAGCAGCCATCGCAAACTGAAAAAGGAACGTCAAGATTTTTTATTTTCTGAATTGTCTCCTTTGTTTTTTCGGTCAATGAATGTTCTCCTTTCCAATCCCACCGCTCAAGTGCTTGCAAAGCGTAGATCCGTCCTACAACACTCGGAGAATATAAAATGTCTTCTACAAGTTTATAAGTGTCCGATTTGGTCAAACTGTCTATTGTTGTTTTGCCAATTGTTGGTCCTCCTCCATCTCCACAAGACCTACCCCATTTCAGAAAGTGTGTTGGGTTTGACATCGTTTCGTAGTAAGCAAGTTCCGTTTCTAAGTAGTCATCAGATGTTGGGGTCAATCTTAATGGGAAGATATTTAGAGCTTGATATTTTTTTATGTTCTTGTCAAAAGTCTGTGTGTAATAAACTCCATAGGACGAACACTTAATTGGGAAATTAATATGATCAATGATTACATCTCTTATAAACTCGTGTCCTTGACCTGTGAAATACATGTTAATGTTTACCAATAAAATATCCTGTTTATAATGGAGAATTGATATGACAAAATTTCCGTAACCTCCGTAGTAAATGTCACCTGTAACAGTCAAGTCAAACCCAACTTCAATGCTTCTATTTTGTTCGGGTAGATGATACTCTTTGCCCTGGAAACCAGGAAGATGTTTTGCAAACTCTTCATAGTTAGGTTTAAGTTTTGGAATTTCATTTACAAGCCCTGTAAGAATTTCCAAGTCTTCTGTTACATATTCTTGGTTTACTAGTTCTGTGGATTCTCTTAACACTCCTCGCATGTTGTCAATTTGTTTTTGCAAGACTTGTCTGTTTAAGTCAACGATAGATTTGTCAACAGTCTTGTCATTGTCAACAATCCAACAACTTGTCAGGATAATTGTTAATATTATGAGTTGTCCTCTTTTCATTTTTGCATTCCTGGCAACGAAATTGCTATGCAGCGAGCGAGGACGCGTCGGCCGAGACTTGATGTATAGCTGTTGTTATGCTTTGTTTAAGGGTTGAATGTCATGGTTTGTTAAAAGTGAAATAATATCATCTATTTCATTAATAATCATTCTTGTATTCATTTTAAGAAGACGCTCTTTTTTATAATGTATAGAAACTCCACCATAAACTAACTTCCCATTTAAATGAGCCATTTTACTTTCTATTTCAGAGAATTCAATATTATCTATTGCTCTAGATGGTTCAACTTCTATAAATATTTTTATCAGATTGAAATCTAAAGAATCAAAAAACACTTTGAAACCTTCAATCTTTCCTTCTAAAATTTCTTCAGTAAAATAGAAGTTGGAATCTGTATTAATCTTATTAACACTAAAGCCATGTGATTTAAACTCTTTTATTGAAATAAGTTTATAAACTTTTTGTCTAAAATACTTTTTTGTTACCCATCCAATATATGCAATTGGAAATACAATTAAAGTAAGAATAAAACCAATAGATAGACATGTAGATACATTTACCAAAAGATTGAATTCATTTTGGTTATTATGCATTATTCCCCAATAAAATAATTCACTTGCTAAGAATCCTATTATCGTACAAGTAATAATTAAATATTTTAGTTTGTGTTTGTTTAATTGAAAAAATGTCATTTGAAAAAATTTCTTTATATGAATAAAGCATAACGGGTTGACTAAATTGCGTAGAGGGCGCGTCGACCGATATGCTAATTTAGTTGATGTTAGGCAGCGTATTTTTTTAATTTCTAATTATAAACTGAAAGTACTGAAGCTTAAAAGTTTTACCAAACGTGAACATCATTAATTGAGAGATCTCTAAATTTTTGATGGACGTTGAAAAGCAAAACAATCTTTCTTGAACATAACTTAATTGAAAAGTGAATTGCCTTTTGACTAATTTTGTGTTGAAAAATTTACTTTCTAGTAATTTAACTCTTCACAATGATTTGACTTCACTCCTGCTTCAATTTATAATTTTACTAAACCGTGCGAATCGCACGACTGCAAATATAGAGGTACAAAATAACTAATGCTCTCTGCGGGTGAATCACCCGTGCTTGAATAATAAAAATTTAGTACCTATGTGCATTATGCAGATGCACTCGCCTAGATTATGATGCCTAACGCGTTGACTAAACTGCGAAGCGGACGTGTCGGCCGATATGCAGATTTAGTTGATGTTGTAGGTAGTTAATTATTACTAAACTTATTCCAGTAATTTTCACTAGCTTTAAACAAGTCAGTTGGTTTGATTTTTTGTTTTAAATGATTTTTAATTTCTATTTTTTCAGCTTTTATTAGCAAGTTTCCTCCACAATAGTCATAATTAGTATTGTGTTGATTACAGCTTACTTTTACAATACCATTTAAAGTTTCTGCATATCCAATTTCTAATTCTGCTTTAAAAATGTCTTTTAATTCAGTCCAATTGATTTTTTTGAGTGTGATCGGATTCATCCATGGTTCTAGCTCAATATGTTCAATATTGTATATAAGCAGATAAAAAAAATTAAAACCTTCTTGAAATTCTTTTCCAAGATATTGACATTCTATTTTTAATGTCAGTTGTTTTAAATCTCCTTCCCAGCCTGTTATTCCTCCATCGTGAAACGTTGTGAATATATTTTCGATCACATTAATCATAGTTCAACTTCTACAAAATCTGTATTAGATTTAAATATTTTATTCGATTCCTTAATTGCTTTTTCTTCTGTTAATTTGTAATCAAACTGAATGTACTCTTTAATTTCATCAATTGAATTAAAACCTACACTTGCAATATAACCTTGAAAATCGTCTTGAATTTCTTTCCAATCAGAATATTGTTTTTGACTAATTAAAGTTTTACCTGATTGTAAAAATATTAAATTGAATTTCTGCATTTCTCTAATTACCTACAACGTAATGGCTAAACTACGACCAGCGGGTGCGTCACCCGATGGATGGAGATTAGCTACTGTTACCAACTGTTATTTCTTTTCGGATAAAATTTAATATTTGCTTTAATTCTGATGGTACATTGGATTCAGAATAGCTGAATTTTTTTTCTAATTTCCCGTTTTTATAAAAGGAAATAAAGTAATCTTCATTTTCTTTTTTAACAGATTCCTCTCTACAAACCAACTTTACGTTTTCAGCTAATTTATTTAATTCAAACCATTCTTTCTTTGAAGTCTTTATTTTAGTTCTGAATTTTTCGCCTTTGATATGTAAATAATTCGCATAAATCGTTAAGCGGTACAAATTCTTCTTTTTGTAATTAATCTCAAATCTTTCTGTGATTGTCCCATTGAACAAACACTTGTGTCCTATAACAATTTCAGATAAAGTATCCTTTTTTGCCTGTGCTTTTATAGAGCTGGCTGTCAAAACTAACAATACTATTACTATATATTTAGTCAAGGTCGATTCTGAATTCATGTCACAATATTATTTTGAATAAAATTTAATTGCAAGCTTTACTTTAATAGTTGGTAACATCTTACAAACCCAATTAATATAATTTCACTAATTGAGTTGTAGGATATATTTATTGCGTTTATCCCATCTCGTCGAGAGGAGATTTGAAACCCTGGATGACCTTAGTAGACACATGAGTATAAATTTCTGTCGTTTTACTGGAGTTATGTCCAAGTAAAGTTTGTATATAACGTAAATCTACACCACTTTCTAACATGTGAGTGGCAAAACTATGACGCAATGTATGGACTGTAGCAGGTTTTAACATTCTCGCTCTTTTCTTAGCCTTTTTAAAAATGTTTTGTACACTACTCATACTATAACGATTTTGTTTTGGTCCCTCAAATAAGTATTCCTTGGGTTTAAATATTTTAAAATACTGTCTAAGTACTTCCAAAGTCTTTTCTGATAAAATTGTCTGTCTATCTTTATTCCCTTTGCCACCTATAACAGTTATTGTCATTCGATCTGAATTAATATCAGTAATTTTTAAATTTACACATTCACTTATTCTTAAACCTGCAGAATAAATTAACATGATAATAGCTTTATGCTTTATATTTTTACATGCATTTATAATAGAAATTACTTCTGGTTTTGATAAAACTTTAGGTAATGTATCCTGCTTTCTAGGTCGCTCAACATGAAAATACTGTGTATCCATTCCTACAATCTTCTCAAAATAAAACTTAATAGCATTTAAAGCCTGATTCTGATACGATGTAGATTTCTTTTTATCTCGAACAACATGTAATAAATATTTCTCTATATGCGTTCTATCTAGCTCCAAAATTGGAGTATCTATAAAATGATATAGAAATTGAGAAAACACACATAAATAAGAATCTGCAGTATTATATGCATATCTTCTTCTTTCCAAATGATCAATCATTTTTAATAAAGCCTCTTTTATATGCTCATGCTTTATTCTACTATATCTAATGTGTAATGTTTTGTAAGTTTCTTTTTCCTCTGTAGATAAATAACATTCTGGCTTATAACCATAAAATGCATTCGAGTCTACCCAACAAATACCTTTAAAAGTTTTTATTATACTTGTAATATGTGCCTTTGTATTAGGTACATATACACATTGTAATGTCGGACACCACTTTCTATCAGGTATCGTTTTTATAAGCGTTTTAATACCATCAGTCCACGGGAAATCAATTCTTACATATTTATGTCCTTCTATTTGAATATGACTCAACTTAATATTTGTTCTTGATGATGACTTTATATGTACTTCCATTGTCTTAAATTTTAATATTTAAAACAAAACTCATCAATAATATATTAATAACCGGTGATTAAACGGATACTTCCGTTTGTCATCATTTAAGTTGATTTTTCAATTTTCAAAACTGATTTTTCTAAAAAAAATCCCGTTAAAGTTCCAATAGTGTAAGCAACTAAATCGCTCCACAAAAAACCACGACCTAAAACTAAAGCTATTAATTTATTTGCTCTCAATTTTACAATCCAATCAGCTTGATACAGCTGTTGGAATTCAATTAAATAACAGATTAAAATACTTAATATTAAAATTGTTCCAGTCCCCTTCTTATTAAATATAAAGCCAGCAATAAAATAAATCATCAAAGCATATAGATAATCACCAATGCCTGAATAAATTAATGTGTTTAGATATTTACTACGAGTATAAAGACCCAATAAAATAATAAAAGCAATTATAATAATATATAATTTCCTTTGCCTATAGTTTGAATAATGTTGCTCCACCTATCAAAAATTAGACTTTTAAAAAATAGTACTAAAAGTAAAGATTTCCATGACTTTACTTCTAGTACAAGAGAATTATCGTACAATCAAATAATTATTTTGACGTAATATTCTCGTAAATTTCAACTTCAGAAAGTTGTCTAAAAGAAAATTTATAACCTTCATATAAGGCAATACCATAAAAAATTAAATCTATTGGACTAAATGATGATGACATAATTTCAGGTATCAATGTAAAGTCAATTAAAGTAAGTGTTTCTACAATTGATAAGCCTTGCTCATTTGCTACTAACCATATGATGGTCATAAAATTACCCAAAATACAACCAAGTAATGCTAATGCTGCACCAAGAATGCCAAATATCTGATCTACTCCTTTGCCAAATAATCTAGTTGTGTAACCAACCAACAACCCTACTGCTACAGCCATATAGCCAATTTGATAGTCAGTTGCTACCGTTATTGCAGCCCATGCCATACCGCCAATAACAGCAGCAAGTAAACCTCCAATAAAGGCCATTGGTAAATTTTGGTCCATCTTTATTTGCTCCATAAAATGTAAGAGCTTTTCTTCGGCTGCTTTTTTTTGATTTCTTTCTAAGTTTGCTTCTTCTAGTAATTGATTGTTGTTTTCCATTTTAAAAGTGGTTTTAGATAAAAAGAGAGGGTTAGTCTGATACACCCATTTATAAATAATATTCTAGTATAATTTTCAGTAATAGTCTTTTATATATTGAAATACATTAGTAACTTTCTTATTAACGATTCTAATAACTAAAAATAAATCTCTGCTTACAATGATACATAAGACTTGCTTAGCTTGTAATACAAAAATTATTAAAGGACGAAGTGATAGAAAATTTTGCTCAGAATCTTGTAGAGCAACCTATAATTACAATCTTCGTAAGGTTAAAAATAATGGCATAACTATACACCAAGAGATCTTAAAGAAAAACAATAAGATACTCAAACAACTTGTGCCAAATGGATATGGTACAATACGCAAAAATTTAGCAAGTGAATTAGGATTTAATTTTAACTATTTCACTCACTTCTATAAAACGAATAAGGGAATTTATTATTTCTGCTACGACTTTGGTTTCCAACCGATCACTAAAGGTAGTATCGAGAAAATGTTGGTTGTACAGTGGCAGAACTATATGGAAAGACAACAATTTGACCCATGGTCAAGAGTTGTAAAGTAAGAGTTGTTAGCCTTGTTCATGTTTTTTATAGATTAAAGAATTGTATGATAGTAACCAGATAAATTGAATTGGAGTAATATTATTTTTGGCATGGCTTCGCCACGTCAGTCACATTAATATAACCTTAGTTTTGTCTTCTAAAGTTATATTTTTTTATTGACGTTCCAAAATATACATGTCAGACATTTTACCGTTAATTTTATTTCCTTTTAAATCAAGCTGTTGTAAATTTCCGTTAGCAAATAAATATAAAAAAGCACCATGCTTTCTTCCTTTTAATTTCACCACATTATTTTCTACAGTAAATGTACCTCTCTCCATTTTAATTCTATCAGACTTACCCATATATTCTGAAGTTAACATGAACGTTGAATCTTTTGTTAATACAATACCAGTCTTTATTCCAGAACAATCTGCACAAGGTATGGTTCCTTTGTATTTTCCTATAACAGATTCACTCTGAGGAGAACAAGAGAAAAATGAAAAAAGTAAAACGGATAAAAATAGTATGTTTCTCATCTAGATAAAAAATTGAGTAATGATTAAAGTTGACTTCAAATATAAACATGTTTTTTACAATCATAAAATATTTTATTATTCTAAAAAATATTACGCTACAAACAAGTTGTATTAGGGTTTAATACACTTCTCTTTTTAAGAAAAATGTACTAATTAAAGAATTAAATAAGCTTTTGATAGGTAACGACAAATAATCAAGTTTAAATTATTAAATTCTTGATGCAATAGAATAATTTTTAATCGCATTAAATTTTTGAAAAATATTTCAAATAAAAGAATTTGATAAACATAGCATTTTCATGGTCAATTATTTAACTGCTTTACAAACAATTCATTGCTAAACATTGTTTAGAAATTTATTTTACTGTTTTTCAAAATCTAGAAAAAATTATAATTTAAAACTTATTTCTAAACTGTTTACATACTAACTTAGAGTTGTATTTACACAATCATTTTTTATAATTATTATGAGACTCACTTTTTGGGGTGCTGCACAACAAGTAACAGGAAGCATGACTTTGCTAACCTTAGACGATGGATATCAAGTGTTGATTGATTGTGGAATTGATATGGCTAATCTTTCAGAAAAAGATCCAATTTACCCAAATTCAGCTTTCCCTTTCGATGCTACATTAGTAAATGTAGTACTTCTTACACATGCTCATCTTGATCATTCGGGGAAACTGCCCAATCTATATAAAGAAGGTTATGAAGGACAAATATTATGTACTTCTCCTACTGCTGATTTATCAAGAATTTTATTAGAAGATTCTGCAAGAATAAACCAACGTAAATTAAAAGCATATAACAAGAAAAAGTCCAAGGGGCAATCGATAGATCATTATACATTTATTCCTGATAATCTTTATACAGAAAGTGATGTAAACAATACAATGAATGAAGTTGTTCCAATACAATTCTCTAGAAGGTTTAATATAAAACCCGGTTTATGGGTTACATTTTTACCTGCAGGGCATTTATTAGGTGCTGCACATGTTTATATTGAAGTTGAAGAAAATGACGAAAGAAAAACGTTTCTTTTTAGTGGTGATATTGGACGAAAGGACTATCCGCTTCTAATAGATCCTGCTGTTGTTCCTCAAGCAGATTATGTAATCTGTGAAACAACTTATGGAAATAGAGAACATACTGAAATAATTGATTCTGCAAAAGAAATTCAAGATGTTATAAAACGTACTTGTATTGATATGCCTGGTCGTTTAATTATTCCTGCTTTTAGTATTGGAAGAACGCAAGCTGTTTTGTTTGAAATGCATAAACTTTTTGAGGCCAATAAATTGCCTCCAATAAAAGTATTCGCTGACAGCCCACTTGCTATGCAGAGTAATCGCATTTATGAAAGATACTCCTATCTTTTAAATAATGAAGCGAAAGAGTTTAAGGAAGATAATGACAGTTTATTTAATTTTGAAAACATTGAATACGCTCAAAAACAAAATGATAGTAAAGCAATTTCTAATTATACAGAAGCTTGTATTATCATTTCTTCTTCTGGAATGTTAGAAGGCGGTAGAATTCAACATCATATACAAGCCAATATGGAAAACCCTTATGCTACCGTTTTAATGGTTGGATATTCTGCGGAAGGAACATTAGGTGCTCGATTGAGAGATAATGAAGGGTTCTTACGTATGGGAAGCGAAGAACATAAAGTACATTGTAAAATTGAACAAACAGATTCTTTTAGTGGGCATGGCGATGTAAATGATCTACAAAGTTTTATAAAGCAACAAGATAAAAACAAAATAAAACAAATTTTCCTAAGTCATGGTGAAGAAGAATCAATGATTGCATTCAAAGAACGAATAGAAAACTTAGGATATAAAAACGTTGTGATCCCAACTAAGGGGCATGAATTTATAGTATAATGAAAAGGGTAACTTTAATTGGGGCTGGAAAAGTAGCCACACATTTAGGAACTGCTTTAGAAGACAATGGTATTATTATTCAAGAAGTCTTTAGCAGAGATATTAAGAAAGCAAGAAATCTTGCTCGTAGATTTTATGATGCAAGACCAACAGATTCTTTAAATTTTAAAAGTAGTTTTTCAGAGATTTTTATAATAGCCGTAAGTGATAGTGCCATCTCTGATGTTGCTGAGCAAATTGTATTACCAAATCATAATGCAATACTTGCGCACACTTCTGGAGCTACACCTTTAGAGTCTCTTGCCGGAAGTACTTTATATACTGGAATTTTTTACCCACTTCAAACATTTTCTTTTGATAAACCAGTAGATTTTTCTCAAATACCAATTTGTATAGATGCAACTGCTAAAGGTGCTTTAGACAGACTTGCAGAGTTAGCACATAGATTGACTCCTAAAGTTTTTCACTTAACTAATGAAGAAAGAAAAAAGCTACATATTTCTGCCGTTTTTGCCTGTAATTTCACTAATTACCTGATGGAAGTTTCATCGCAAATGGCAGATGAAGCTGGAATGGCTTTTCAGGACCTGAAACATCTTGTTGATGAAACAGTAGAAAAAGCATTTTCTTTAAATACCCCTATTGATGGCCAAACTGGTCCTGCAATAAGAAAAGATAACAAGACAATAAAACGACACCAAGAATCTTTAAATACTACTCACCCCAATTTTTTACCGATATATCAAGTAATGACTGATGCTATACAAGGTAAAGTTGGACAGTACAAAACTGCTCATGAAGTAGAAATAGATAGGTTAGAAAAAGAACGATTATTGATTGAAGAACAAATAGAAAAGGAAAGAGCCGCTTCTGGTTTAAGCCAAGAAGACGAAGATTACTTATCTTAAAATAAAATTACCTTAAACGTTTTTTAGCTATATGCATCAAAAGCCACCTTTAACCCAATAAATTAAAGGTGGCTTTTTATTTTATTCTCTTTTAAATTTAAAACCTATTGATTTAGAAAGGATAATGCTTTCTCTATTTCAACATCTAATTGTTTCACCTGCTTTGGGCTTCCACTTCCACCAATTTTAGCATACCTTATTGTTCTGTTAGGATCTACAATCAAGATATATGGAAACTTTTTAATACCCAATGGCTGAGTAATGTAACTACCTTCGCCAGCTACTTGAAATTTTATATTTTTAAATTTTACAAAATCTTCTGTTTCAAAATCACTATTCATACTTACCCCTAAAAATTCAACTTTTTGATTTTTGTACTTCTCCTGTAATTCATTAACTGTTTTGTATAAAAAATTACAAGCATTACACTTCTCGTAAAAGAATACAAAAAACATAACATGATCTGCATTCTTCCTTGTATCAATTTTTTTATCGTCTAACGTAAGTATTTTTAAATGAGGTATCTTATCGCCTACTCTTTCAAATTTTTCTTCTGCAATTATTTCTCTCACTTCTTCAGATCTTTCTTTGAATTCTTCTTTAGTATAAATTGTAAAGCCATCTAAAGAAAAATGCTTTTTAGGTACATCGTAAGTATGTGTTATAGATTTTGCTTTAAGCGTTATGTAGCCAAGTTTTTTATCAAAAATCACAGTCTTTAAAGCAAACCCTTTAGCTGTAGAACGATGGTTATATGTTAAACCTAGCTCCTCTGTAGTATAGATTTCTTTTACCTGGCCTTTCACTTTTAAAGTATATTTTTGACATTCTATACCCGCAATTGTCTTTGTTTTCCCTTCTATTTTTTTTGCTTTTCTTTGCCAAAGTCCAAAATCTTTAGAAATAGCATATCTAGTTGCATCCTCAAACTTACAAGAGTATTGTTTTTGTTCATTATAATCTAAAAGCGTAAAAATATCGAAATCCCTACTCTGATTAGGGTATACTTTCCTCATTACAAGCTTGTCTTTATTGAAAAGAACAATTACCTCATTATAAAATAAAGGCTGACTTTTTTCCTCTTTTGTAAGCTTTCTTTCAAATGTCACATCAAAGTTAACTACTACAGCACCTTGTAGTTTTTTTACTTTATCTGTTCTGTAATCATTTTGAGCAAAAGTTGTAGTTATGGTAAAAAATAGAAGTAATATGGCAAAAGTTTTCATTCTTGTTTATTCGTTGTAGTCATAAAAAATTAATGAATTGAAATTTAATTATGACAACAAAAACTACAATAAACAGAACTTAAAAATGCTATTAAATGTCATATTTATGTTATTAATAGTTTTTAATTAATCAATCAGGAAATTGATTAATTTTTCTAATTTACCAATATAAATGCACCCCAGTAGTAAGGTTTTACATATTCTTTCTTAACAACAAGTTGAGCCTCTCTAAAAGCAATTTCTTTATTTCCGGTAGACATCCATCTTTCATAAAAAGTATTCATCAATAATTGGGTAGCTCTATCATCTACACTCCATAAACTCATAATTATAGACTTAGCTCCTGCTATACTAAATGCATATTGCAATCCAGAGATTCCATCACCTTCAGATACATCAGTTAAACCCGTCTGACAAGCTGAAAGAATAACTAACCTTGTGTTTTTTAAATTTAATGATTTTGCTTCATAGGCTGTTAGTATACCGTCATTTCCAGATGTATAAATTGCATTAATATCGTCTGTATACCTGTCAGAAATTTCTGAAAAGAATAAGCCAGATTTTAATAAAGCATTTGATGATACTGGGTTAGACAATTGATTTATGTAAAAACCATGTGTAGCAATGTGTAAAATTGAAGGCGATGTTTTTAAGTTTTTAATATAATTCTCAGTTGCTTTTTCTCTAGTAAGTGATGTAACATTCCAATTTTTTGCTTTAAACAATTCTTCAGTATTTTGTACTTCTTTTGCTGTAGCAGGCAAATCATCTAATTCAAAAAAGTAACTATCTTCATCTTCACTTTCTTCCATAGATCTACTCAACGCCTCTCTACTTTCTAATGTTGAAAATTCAGGATTACCCATTAACAGAATATCTTTATTATTAAACTTTTGATCTTTTGATCTAAAAACCTGAGAAGTACTGGTCACTAATCTAATTTTATCTTCCTCAATAACATTTTTTCCTGTTTTTGGATTTTTAAGGGTATTTAAACTTAATAGATTATAGACGGCATCATTACTTACAATAATTGAAGGTTCTGGGATTGCTAATGAATCAATGAATGATTTAATTGGTTTCCAATATGTACTGTAAGGGTCTACAGTAGTAGATGATGTACCTTTAAAAGTAAGTGATCTACTAGCTGGAGAAGTAGTTTTTGTATAGCTTTTTAATGCTATACCTTCTAAAGTAGACGCTTCACCAATCTCGATCAAATTAGGTACTTCACTGTTTTTGTGAATACAAAGTGCAATATATTTAGAGACAGAATCTTGAACATCATTTATTTTAATAATTTCAAGTGCAATTTCATTCTCTGTTAATTCTGTCTGTATATCAGACCAATCAATATAGTTTTTTTCTAGTTTTGTATCTCCTACTGCATCACTTGCATAAACTAAGGATTTCTCAAGGTTGTTAATTCTATCTCTAGTTACAAAAGAATTATAGCCTACTTTTTTTCTTTCAGATTTTGACATATAATTCACAGCAGCCAATTGTGACTTCATCTCTACCATTACATCTAAATAATTATCAAACCTTAATTCATCTCTATAAGCCCCTAAATCATTTATTTTTTTATTTCTTGTTATTGCTTCATTCAGAAAGTACTTTCTATAATTCAATTGAATATTGTAACATTGGCTCAACATTGCATCAGATACATTATCTCCTTGCATAATAAATATGGTAAAGAAAAATGAAAACACTTTTTTAGTATTATGTATGTATTGAATTTTCTCATCTTCGCTAGAGAACTTTAGGTTCTTTTCGTACTGAGAAAAGCGCATATTTGTTGCCTTAATAATTATTTTCTCAGCTTGTCTCATTTCACCTTTTAAAGCTTTAATATAGGCTATTCTTCCTAGTAATGCAGGTTGATATATAGATGCTTCACTAAACGAATTTGTAAGCTTGTTGTATTGTTCTAAAGCATTATCAAGTTCCCCTTTATCTACAAGAATATTTGCTATTGCATCAATAATTATTAGCGAATAATATTCGCCAGATTGGATACCTAATTTCTGAGAAATTGTTAAAGCTAACGCATAGGCTTCTTGTGCTTTATCAAGTTCATTTCTTAAAGTAAAGTAAATTCCTTTTAAGTAGTTTACACGTACCATTAAGTAATGGTATTTTTGGCATTTTTCTAAAATTAGCTTTTCGCAATTTTCTATTCTTACTAATGCTCCAACAGTATCTTCTAATGCTAAAGCAGCACTAATATCACTCAATACAATCTTTATAAAATCTATAGAATTCGACATTTCTCTTTTGGTGAGAAAATTAAGTTCTGTTGATGCTGCTTTCTTTGCATCTTCTAACCTACCTAAAATTAAATCAAGGTCTACTAATGTAACTACAGCAGTATTGTAATGAGGTGAATAATAAACTTTCTCTTGTCTTATAAGTGATATTAATTCTGTTACATGTAGTTCAGAATCAATATAATCACCTTTCATAAAACTTAATTTTCCTTTTAGACTTAGATAATAATATTTCAGGCTTCTTTTATCATAATTCGTAGTTTGAATTTTTGCTAAATAGTCTTCTGCATTTTGAATATAACCTTGGTTGATATTAATTTTTGCAAGATCTAATAACACTTCTGTAAATTCATTTTTATCAAAAAACTCTGGATTATAGTGTCCTTCTATGTTTACTAATAAACGTTTAGCTGTTTCAAACTTAGATTGTCTTTTATATACTTTTGCAATTTTATGTAGACCTATAAAATACCAAGGATGTGACTTCCCTAATGTTATCGCTATGTTCTTTTCAAATTTATTATAGTAAGAAAGTGCTATATCAAAGTTTTCTTTAAGCATCATTGCATCTCCATAAGTTAAGACTACCTGTGCATATAACGGGCTGTCTAACTGATTTAGATCTACTACAGCTTTATCTACCATTTTTAAAAGTTCTGTAGCTTCTTTCGGTTTATACCATTGTACATACAAATCAGCAAGTAAAACTTTAATCCATTCTGTTTGAATAAAAACTCTTCCTGATGTGTTGTATTGTATTTCATTAAATTCTAAAGCATCAAAAAAGAAACCTTCAGCATTTAAAAAATTACCTTTTAGTTGTTCTATTAATGCTTTATTTAAAATGGTATATCCATAATCAATATGTTCTGTTGATAGTGTTTTCTGATAAATAACTTCTACTTCGTTTAAATAACCTAAGGCCCCAAACAAATCATGTTGTTGGGTTTTACATAAAATTAGAAGATTTAACGCCAACCCGTAATCTGGGTATAACCATCCAGTAGTTTTGTTCATTATGGCAATCGCCTCTTCTAAATGATGAATAGAAAGTTTATACTCTCTTCTACCAATACCTAATTTTGACGAAAAAATTAATGGCACAACAAGTTGAACAGACACCTCACCATGTTGTTCTTTTATCTTATTTATCCATTGAATAGATAATTCTTTGGCTTCTATCAATCTTCCACTCTGTTGTAAAGTAGTAAGAGAGTCAACATACAACCTTTCGTTATTGATTGTACTTGTTGCATTACAAAACTGAACTGCACAGAACAGTAATGATATTATGAGTAGTAGATTTTTCACAGTAGTAATTCTAGGAGACTTGTAGTTTGAAAACGATAGTATTGTTATAAACACTAAAATTAATTCTTTGTTTCTTTTTATAAAAAAATCTTAATGTTATATAATATAAATACAATGAAATTTATCTGCAAGCTTTCTTTCTAAAGAATCCACTTTTATTAATACACCCCTTTTTTTCGTCAAAATTTCTTATCAAACATCAATAAAATAGACAAAAGCCCTATCAAAAATTACCATAGGATAACAAAACACAAAAGTTCGTAACCTAAACAAACGACGTATAGTTTAACATCAAACATAAATCATTTGTTCACGAATTAAATTATATGAAAAATAATATCCTTTATATTTTGGTAATAGCTATTACAGCATTTGTATCTTCTTGTTCAACTTCTAATGATATTGAGCCAACTTCACCAGAGCCAATTGCACCTATTTATGATGATGATATTAATTATGGTAAAGACAATCCATTTGATGATGGTGATGCAGATTATACAAATGATGCAATTCCGAATGGAATAATTTACTCCTGTACCTTTGTAAGTAGATTGGGTAAAGAACTTGTTAATAATGATGGTTTCACTTTAAATAGTTCTGGTTATACCCATGATGAAACAGGTCAATTATCATATATAGTTGATGTAACTTCTCCTGATGGGCAACAAATTAGGTATAAAGCAGAGTATGACTCACGTCAATTTGTGCTAACCATTAAAAATTGTGATACTACTAATGTTACTATTTTCTATGCTATTGAGACTGAGTATGGTTCTTCAATCAACAACCCAGATTTTCAATTACCATGTAAATAAATAAAAGGTATGAAACAATAAAAGGAGAGTTTAGGCACTCCTTTTATTGTTTGGAACTACTTCTTTAAATTCGCTTTATTAAACACGTTATCTGAGATTGGAACATTATCTTCCATTTCAATTATAATAAAATCAGTTCCTTTACCATCTTTTAAAACATCTTTATAATTCATTTTAAAAGGATAATACTTACCATTTACAGGTCGAATATCTTCCATGTTGATGGTTTTTAGCATTTGTCCACTTTTTGCAAAAAGGTCTTGGCGCATTGGTACATAATGTTCTTTGTCTACCCACATTTTAATTTTTTGATAAGCTGGGTCATCAACAATAGCTTCTAACTCTAAAATGTAGCACAGTTCACCATTCATTTCTTCTTCTCCCAAAATGGTTGGAGCATACATATCCACCAATTTACGTTCTTGCATCATGTCTTCGTAAGACATGTCCGATCCATTTACCGATTGTCTTAGCATGTGCCCTGAAATTTGAATTGTTCTATCCGATGATGGAGAATAAATCCATAATTTATCATCTAATTTGAGCATTTTTGTACCTTTTTCTCTAGCTGGTGAAAGGTATTCTGTAAAAGAATCTGTAGTGCCTCTAGAATATCCCTTTGATACAATTTCTTTATCTTTTCTCTTTCCGTGTACAATCATCTTAGCAGTAGAGATTTTTGTCGCAGAATACATATTGTCATCGATTTTCTTTAGCATCGCCACAGGATCTTGAGCATAAATAGTGCTTGTAATCAGTGCAAATACTAGTGATAATAGCTTTTTCATTTTTTATATTTTTATTACCCTTAAATAGGCTTTGAATTTGAATTAAATTAAACCCCTAATTCATTGAATAATGTTGACGTTTGACGTTTGAATATTCCTCTTCCAGATAGTAATGCTCCTAAAACAGTTGCACACACTCCCGGGATAAAGCCTATCCATAATTGCTGGGGAACAACTTGAGCTCTTATAATATTGGACATTATCATATTACTTTGCCCCATCATGCTACTAATATCAATACCTACTTCCTGTAAATAATATGTACATAAAATACCAAGTAATGTTCCTAATGCAGAACCTATTACACCAACAACCAAGGCTTCTAAAATTAAAGATTTATAAATTGCTTTTTTAGATTCTCCAATTGCTATCCTAATACCAAATTCTGTATATCTTCTTAGTCCTCCTAACAACCCTGTATTCCATAAAACAATGGACATTGCAATTATAAAGAAAACAGTAAAAATGCTAGACATTGAAGCACTCATATCTAACATATAAGCCAAACCATTTTGATCTCTAAGTGCTAACATTTCTGGTGCAAACTCATCTTTATTTACTTTTAACGAAGCATTGTATATTGTCTTTACTTCCTGTACTTTTTCTTCATCGTATGTATCGTTGGGTAAAAAACCAAAAATTTCTTGAGCTGCATCGTCCATATCTAAAATGTATTCTGCATCTTTTAAAGAAATAATAAATGTTTTATCGTCTAATACAGAAGTTCCAAAACCAATTGTACCTACAAATTTAAAATTCTGAAAAGACATACTACCGTCCATTGTTGTACCAAAATAAGTAATATTATCGCCTAGTTTTACTTTCATTCTTTTGGCTAAACCTTCTCCAAGCAGTATCTCAAATGGTGCATTCGGTAACCTTCCTTTTTTAATACTTTCTTTTAATTTCATTCTTTTTAAATCAGAACTATTTTCTGACATATCGAATGCTAAACCTCCAGCAATTCCTTGCGTTTTAGTTTGTCCTTGTTCGTTGGGTACATCAAGTATACCACCAAATGATACACGTTTTACCCAATCCATTGTTGGAAATTTATCTTCTAAATCTGCAATCACATCACTTGCATCGTATATAGATAAATCCAAAGGTTTTTGAGATATATTTTTGATATATTCTCTTGTCATAACTTTAACATGTCCTGTACCAAAACGAGCATTCATTTCGATTACATCACCCAAAGCTCCTTTCATATAGCCTACAAAAAACACAGAAAGTGATACACCTAACCCAACCACAATTACAGGAAGGAGGCTTCTACTTTTGTCTCTTATTAGCCCTTTAAATAAAAATTCGAACATTATTTCTTTCCTTTAAGTGCATCTACTGTATTCATTTTTGCAATTTTTCTAACAGGTAAATAGCTTACAATTGCAGATAAGCCAATAATCCATAACACTGTTTTTAGATATAACCCTGTTGTTAAAAGCGGATAAATGTATTCACCTATGGTCACTCCCATTTCTTTGGATGCCTCTTGATTGGCAGACATTGGAATACCTACTGTATTTAACCAACTAATTAGTGGAAGTGCGATAACAGTACCTACAATAATTGCAAGTAATGCATACATTACACCTTCTACTGTAAATAAAAATGTAACACGTTTTTTAGTAAAACCGAGTGCTATATACGTTCCTATTTCTTTTTGACGTTTGAAAACGGAGAATACTTGAGAATCAAAAATTGCGATTAAAGCAATAATCATTAAGATGCCATAAAGAAATACACTCGATGAAGATTTCATTTCTATCATTGCATAAAAATCTTTTAAGAGTTCATCTTTAGAAGAAAACTTCCAATCTCCTGTTTTTGATTGATCAAAATCGGCATCACATAAAAAGTAAGTGGCTTCCTGTTTCTTTCCTGTCAAACTCCATAACGTATTGATATCTATCCATATTTGCCCTGCATCTACAGTTGGTACAGATGTTTTAAATATGGCTTCTATTGTAACATTTTTAGCATCAAAAGTTCCTTTATTATCTTTCCAACGCATTAGTATTTTATCTCCTACTTTTAAATGATTGTTCTGTGCCATTCCTTCTCCAATAATTACAGGAATTTCTGCTTCAGAATGTTTAAATTTATGTGTTGGGAGTTTTACTATTTGTTGGTCAGAAGGTATTCCTTTTAGTAAAATAGGCAACATTCTTCCTTCTGGATAAATATTGGCTTGAATGATTAATACAGGTATTGCATGTGGGTTATCTTCAAATGTTCCATGTCCACTTTCTATAGTAAAAGGGTCTAGTTTATCGTATTCAGGGTGAGTTAAATGCCCTTGTGCAAATTCCCAATCTTCTTGGTCGATTATCCCTTGGTATTCCCAACCTTTGTACATTGAGTTAAAGAACAAAATCATGACAAAAGCCAATGCTAACGTAATTATAGTTAGCCATGTTCTTAAACCTGAACTAATGATGTTCCTAAAGGCCAATTTAAAACTTAGGGTAAAATGATATAAAGTATTCATATTAACGCTTTGTTTCGTCTTTAATTACCTTTCCGTCTTCTAAAGAAATTATTCGTTTTAGATAGTCAATTACTTTAGAATCATGCGATGAAAACAAGAAAGTGATGCCTAAATCCTCGTTTAATTTTTTCAGAATATCCATTATTTTATAAGCATTTTCTGAATCTAAATTTGCTGTAGGTTCGTCTGCTAAAACTATGTCTGGCTTTTTTACAATTGATCTTGCAATGGCTACACGCTGTGCTTGTCCGCCAGAAATTTGTGAAGGCTTTTTATTTGCTATATCTGCTAATCCTACCCACTCTAATGCTTGCATTACTTCTTTTTTGCGTTCCTCTTTCCCCATTTTTTGAAGTAATAATGGAAATTCAACATTTTCGAAAATAGTGTAAACTGGCAATAAGTTATAACTCTGAAAAATGAAACCTATATGTTCATTTCTCAATAAAGCCGATTCTTCATCTGATTTTGCCGCCACATTTTTACCACTTATCAAAATTTTTCCATCAGACGGTTCGTCTAAAGCTCCTACTAAATTTAATAAGGTTGTTTTACCAGAACCACTCGGCCCTATTAACCCTGTAAATTCCCCTTTTTCAATTTTTAAATTGATGTTTCTTAGTGCTGTAAATTCTGTATCTCCTACTGGAAATCTTTTGGTAACATCTTGTATGTCTATGATACTTTTATCCATCTGAATATATATTTTTTTAATGATTTAATACCGCCATTAATCGTACACCAAAACCAGGTGTAAATTGATTTAAATCGTTAGTAACTGTTGGTGCTGAAGAAGCTACTGTTGGATTATAATACACCATTACATAACCTGTCCAAATTGAGAAATCATGATTGTAAGTTCCATAAAATCCATTTCCATCATTAGCCCAATCCCTATAAATCATTAGAGATATATTATCGAAAAAACTTAGAGGATAATTGATGGACAAAGCTGTAGTATTGCCTTTATATTCTGCATGATCAAACTCTTCACCATACCATGTAAACATGTGTTCAGCAACTACATTAAGACCACTTCCAATAGGTAAAGTATAATCTGCCCCAACATCAAAAAGTGTTTGATTTGTAAGGATACCTATGTTCTCTTTTGTTTTGGTATATGTGCCTTCAAACCAAAAACCAACAATAACATCCCATTTCCCGTCTATACCAATTCTATTCTCTGGAGTTTCTATATACAATGGGTTATTTACATCCCAGCGAGTATCTAATACAGCTTCTCTGTGGTGATAAGAAAAAGCAATCTCGCCTTTTGGTGTAGGTAGTTGCAATCTGCCACCAAATTCAGGAATGTCTTTTACAGTTTGTAAAGCATCGTAGCCTCTCCTTTCTTCGTTACCATACAAAGACCAAAGCCAAATATTGGTATTATTCTTAAAATAGTACCGCCCTAGAGCAGCATAAACACCGTTTGTTAACCCTAAAGGGTCTCTAGGGTCTATTTGATTAAACCACTGCATTGGGCGTAATAATGTTGATGAACCAAAGTCTATTTTTTGAAGCCCAACTCTAACTTCACTATTACCATATTCATACCTTACCCAACCTCTATAAGGAGCTACTGTTCCCTCCCAAATAGGCGTTCCGTTTACATATTGAACAGACCCGTACAAATTGGCAGAAACAAATGCAGATAATGAATTTAGGGAATCAAATTTATGCTCAAATTTTAATTCAGGTATGTACCTTGCACCACTCCATAAATTCAATTCTTCTGCTTCTGGAGAATAAGTAGTAAACCCTACAAGCATACCATTAAAATCAAACTCTGATTGTGCATTTGCTATATTGATATAAACAGGAACTATTAATAATAGTATAAACTTTTTCATATCATGTTACTTTGAATTACCACTTAAACCAAAACAAAATAAATGCATTGTATTGGCAATCAATTCTTCGGTTGAATTAAATAGGCTAAGGTGTTTTTCATCTTCTATAAACAATTGATAATGTTCTATCATAGCAATTATAAAAGCAACACTTAAATTCTCATTAACCTCACCATTTGCTTTTGCTTTAAGTATTTCTTGAATAAAAACTGCCTGCCCTTCATTTTTCATCTCTGCTAGTCTACCCGTAACTTCCTTGCTTTCCGCATAAAGGTGCATTAATTCAATCAGAAATTCTTTACTGAACGATTTCGAAAATTCTATTTTTAATGCTATTAGTTTAATTAGCTTTTCTTTAAAAGTAATATCCTTTTCAACCATGCTTTTATACTCCAACATGGCTTTAGAATTTAGTTCTTCAAGAATAGATATAATTAAGTCCTCCTTATTATTGAAGTTTCTATAAAAGGTCATTTTAGAAACATCCGCTTTTTCTATTATATCTGTAACACTAACCTTCTTTATACTATTTTTAAAAAACAGCTCTTTCCCAACCTCTAAAATTTTACTTTTCGACTTCATTATGTTACTAAATATTTATTTGATACTAATTTAGTAACAAACAAACAAATAAGTAACATTATTCAATATTTAACATAAAAAAACTGCTTCAAATCTTTATTGAAGCAGTTTTTTAGTTTAGTACTATTTATTTAATCAAACCTGTTAAGGTCATCTTCTTCCATATCTTTTGGCTTTATTGCCTTTTTACGGTAGCGTTTTATTGGCTTCTGTAAAGCCAAATTATTTGGATAAGAAACTTCAATATCATCTTCTGTAAGAATTCTAATATTAAATAAAGTGATATTAATAATAGTCCCTTCTACAGAGTTCTCTCCACCATCTTGAATGCGAACATAATCTCCAATTTTAAAAGGATAGGCAAAGAATAAAATTAAAGAGGCTGTTATATTACTTAACATAGACCAAGCCGCAACAAAAGCCACACCCAACAATGTAAAAATAGACGCTAAATACACCGCAATTCCCTGAAAAGAAACTTCCCATGTAATAATTAAACCTATTACAATTAACATAGACATCAGAAAACCAAAAAAGTTACTTACATATACTTTTCTATGCACCGAAAATCCCTTTTTATCTGCATACTTTGCTATGTGCTTCTTAACCACAGATTGCCCTATAAACGACAATACAATTATAATTCCTGTAACTAATATTTTTATATTGATGGGTTCCATTGATTTATTATTATAAAGAAGTCTTATTTTTTATTAATCAAAGATAGGCTTCTTTCTAAAAAAACAAGAAGAATACATTATTAATAAGTATAAAATGACAATATATTTTTATGGATTTCTTGAATTTTTTATTGAGTTAAAATTGTGATATAAATAAAGATCTTTATACAAAAATTTAGTAATCACATTACATTTGATTTTATATAAAACACTCCAAAAATTATACAGATTATTTTTTTTCTCTATTTTATTAAATTATGTTTGAATATCCGTAATACTTAATTTAAAAAACTAACTAGACTAATCTAAAACTATAATAAATTAAGGTGGATATTTGTAATGAACTAAACTATTTCATTTAAAAATTAGAATCAAAATACTTCAATGCTAGAACAAGAACTAACTAAACAGAAGAAGGATAAAGTACAGCTAAAAAATAATTGGCAGGTTACTAAAACATCTTCTACTATTACATGGAACTAAGAGATGGAAAAGCTTTTCATTTTAAATCGGATAGTATTCTTACTGAAGTAACTAATAAATTTGAACCGTTTAAGGTGTGGTAAATTATATTTTATGCTAAAGAACAAACTAATATTATCTATTATAGCACTTGTACTATTGGGGTGCTCATCTTCAAATCACACAAAAATAGATTACAGACATTTTTTTGATACTCCTCAAGAAAAACACAACTTTTTAATACCCTATTTGGATACTGATACCTCCTACTGGTTGGTGGACAGGTATACCATGGAAAAAAAAGTATATTTAGGTGGTAGACCAATGCGTATTTGGAGTATTATTCCAGAACTAGGTTGGGTATCTATCGTAAATAAATTTGGGAATGGCGTACCTTCGGAAGGAAATTATTATTTCCTACTGGTGTATGATGCTGATGGTAATAAATTAGATTTTTGCACAACAACGCTTTGTACCGAAATTGACGGTACCTCAAAGTATTTTGTAGGGGCAAAAAAAGAGGGTGATGCTTACAAAGAAGCTATTTTTGATGCTAAAACGGCAGAAAGACTATCTCCTTGGTATTATAAAAAATATTGTGGCGTAAACTCTAATAGAATAGTGTATACTGGTAATGGGCATTACGCTATTGTTGAGGAACCTGAAGATAGAAGAGAGAAGGATATTACTTTTTATTCCTTAAAAGACAACAAAATAACAGCTAGCTATAAAAACAAGCAATTCGCTTTTTATTATCCAAGAATTGTAAAAAATTTTATTAGCCAAGGTCAACATACTTATGATATTTCACCAATTAATAAATACAAAGAAGATCATTTCGCTGATAAAAAAACGATGATTGAAAGGTATAAAAATAAAAATTATCAACGTTCAATTATTGTCAATTATAAAGGAGAATGTATTATCTGTAAAAATGATGATATTGAATCTTCAGGGAGGTACTATAGTAGTCCATGGGACTCTACATACCTTACAATAAGAAATAATACCTACCATGATTTGGATTCATTACACCCATCTAAAAGTTATTTATTTACGAATACTGGTGAAAAAATAAATGTGTCTATAGCACAAGAAGGTGGTATAGATTTGGTTCAAAAAAAAAGGTTATTTATAGAATTCAGCTATAAATACGAAGTAGATATATATAGTGATTCGGATGAGCCAGTTCTAAAATACGGCTTCAATCGTGTGGTAGATTTACAAGGAAATGAATACAGTACAGATGAAAAGTTTCATTATTTATTTCCTTTCAATCATAACACTTATCAACTCCTTATTCCAAATAATACTAAAGACCATAAAACAGATTATTTTAACAACAAATTAGAACCAATTGCTCCTATTTTACCTAAAGATATTTTTATAGCTGATCAATATGGAAGTTTTTGTGGAGTTACTGCTTATAATGATAGAGATGAAAAAATTTACTTTCTAGTCGATACGCTAGGCACTGAGATAGTACCAAGAAACCATCACCAAGAAGGAACTATGGTATCACGCTCTGGCTGGCGAACAGAAGAAAATGCCTTTGGGTATGTTATCTCTGCTTCACCAATTGGCGGTGCTATTAGTACTATTTATAACTTTGAAGGTGAACAAATAACTCCTAAGTTTTCTATTTTATTTACTTCTCCTTTTACTAGGCCCTATAATTTAAAAGAAGCTCATTTTCTTGATCTTAATGAATATGTGAAAAACATAAAAAATAATCAAGGGGTAATACGGGCTGCAACAACCAAAACAGGAAAAAAAGCGAAGC
Organism: Flammeovirga kamogawensis; assembly: GCF_018736065.1. Lineage (GTDB taxonomy): Bacteria > Bacteroidota > Bacteroidia > Cytophagales > Flammeovirgaceae > Flammeovirga > Flammeovirga kamogawensis. Next base: position 130,061 of record NZ_CP076129.1, on the reverse strand, counting down.
TATACTATTACATGGAACTAAGAGATGGAAAAGCTTTTCATTTTAAATCGGATAGTATTCTTACTGAAGTAACTAATAAATTTGAACCATTTAAGGTGTGGTAAATTATATTTTATGCTAAAGAACAAACTAATATTATCTATTATAGCACTTGTACTATTGGGGTGCTCATCTTCAAATCACACAAAAATAGATTACAGACATTTTTTTGATACTCCTCAAGAAAAACACAACTTTTTAATACCCTACTTGGATACTGATACCTCCTACTGGTTGGTGGACAGGTATACCATGGAAAAAAAAGTATATTTAGGTGGTAGACCAATGCGTATTTGGAGTATTATTCCAGAACTAGGTTGGGTATCTATCGTAAATAAATTTGGGAATGGCGTACCTTCGGAAGGAAATTATTACTTCCTATTGGTATATGATGCTGATGGTAATAAATTAGATTTTTGCACAACAACGCTTTGTACCGAAATTGACGGTACCTCAAAATATTTTGTCGGGGCAAAAAAAGAGGGCAACACTTACAAAGAAGCTATTTTTGATGCTAAAACGGCTGAAAGACTATCTCCTTGGTATTATAAAAAATACTGTGGTGTAAACTCTAATAGAATAGTGTATACTGGTAATGGGCATTATGCTATTGTTGAGGAACCTGAAGATAGAAGAGAGAAGGATATTACTTTTTATTCCTTAAAAGACAACAAAATAACAGCTAGCTATAAAAACAAGCAATTCGCTTTTTCTTATCCAAGAATCGTAAAAAATTTTATTAGCCAAGGTCAACATACTTATAATATTTCAATGGTTAATAAAGAAAGACAAGATTATCTTTCTGACAAAAAAACGATGATTGAAAGGTATAAAAATAAAAATTATCAACATTCAATTATTGTCAATTATAAAGGAGAATGTATTATTTGTGAGAATGATGGTGTCGAATCTTCTGGGAGATCCTATAGTAGTCCATGGGACTCTACATATCTTACAATAAGAAATAATACCTACCATGATTTGGATTCATTACACCCTTCTAAAAGTTATTTGTTTACGAATACTGGTGAAAAAATAAATGAGTCTATAGCACAAGAAGGTGGTATCGATTTGATACAAACAAACAAGTTGTTTTTGGAATTTAGCTATAAATACGAAGTAGATATATATAGTGATTCGGATGAACCTGTTCTAAAATACGGCTTCAATCGTGTGGTAGATTTACAGGGTAATGAATACAGTACTGATGAAAAATTTCATTATTTAACTCCTTTCAATCATAACACTTATGAATTATTTATTCCAAATAATACTAAAGACCATAACACAGATTATTTTAACAACAAATTAGAACCCATTGCTCCTATTTTACCAAAAGATATTTTTATAGTCGATCATTATGGAAGTTTTTGCCATGTTTCAGCTTATAATGATAGAGAAGAAAAAATTTACTTTCTAGTCGATACGCTAGGCACTGAGATAGTACCAAGAAACCATCACCAAGAAGGAACTATGGTATCACGCTCTGGCTGGCGAACAGAAGAAAATGCCTTTGGGTATGTTATCTCTGCTTCACCAATTGGCGGTGCTATTAGTACTATTTATAACTTTGAAGGTGAACAAATAACTCCTAAGTTTTCTATTTTATTTACTTCACCTTTTACTAGGCCCTATAATTTAAAAGAAGCTCATTTTCTTGATCTTAATGAATATGTGAAAAACATAAAAAATAATCAAGGATTAATACGGGCTACAACAACTAAAACTGGAAATAAAGCGAAGCTATACTATTATATGGAACTAAGAGATGGAAAAGCTTTTCATTTTAAATCGGATAGTATTCTTACTGAAGTAACTAATAAATTTGAACCGTTTAAGGTGTGGTAAATTATATTTTATGCTAAAGAACAAACTAATATTATCTATTATAGCACTTGTACTATTGGGGTGCTCATCTTCAAATCACACAAAAATAGATTACAAACATTTTTTTGATACTCCTCAAGAAAAACACAACTTTTTAATACCCTACTTGGATACTGATACCTCCTACTGGTTGGTGGACAGGTATACCATGGAAAAAAAAGTATATTTAGGTGGTAGACCAATGCGTATTTGGAGTATTATTCCAGAACTAGGTTGGGTATCTATCGTAAATAAATTTGGGAATGGCGTACCTTCGGAAGGAAATTATTACTTCCTATTGGTATATGATGCAGATGGTAATAAATTAGATTTTTGCACAACAACGCTTTGTACCGAAATTGACGGTACCTCAAAGTATTTTGTAGGGGCAAAAAAAGAAGGCGATGCTTACAAAGAAGCTATTTTTGATGCTAAAACTGCTGAAAGACTATCTCCTTGGTATTATAAAAAATACTGTGGTGTAAACTCTAAAAGAATATTTTATACTGGTAATGGGCATTATGCTATTATTAATGAACCTGAAAGCCCAATAGGAGATAATATTACTTTTTATTCCTTAAAAGAAAACAAAATTACAGCTTTCTATAAAAACTCGGAACTTTATTATTCCTATCCTAGTATTGTGAAAAATTTTATTAACCAAGGTCAACATACTTATGATATTTCTCTTGTTAATAGAAATAGAGAAGATTTCCTTTCTGATAAAAAAACGATGATTGAAAGGTATAAAAATAAAAATTATCAACGTTCAATTATTGTCAATTATAAAGGAGAATGTATTATCTGTAAAAATGATGATATTGAATCTTCAGGGAGGTACTATAGTAGTCCATGGGACTCTACATACCTTACAATAAGAAATAATACCTACCATGATTTGGATTCATTACACCCATCTAAAAGTTATTTATTTACGAATACTGGTGAAAAAATAAATGAGTCTATAGCACAAGAAGGTGGTATAGATTTGGTTCAAAAAAAAAGGTTATTTATAGAATTCAGCTATAAATACGAAGTAGATATATATAGTGATTCGGATGAGCCAGTTCTAAAATACGGCTTCAATCGTGTCGTAGATTTACAGGGAAATGAATACAGTACTGATGAAAAATTTCATTATTTAACTCCTTTCAATCATAACACTTATGAACTCCTTATTCCAGATAATACAAAAGAACATAGTACAGATTATTTTAACAACAAATTAGAACCCATTGAGCCCATTTTACCTAAAGGTATTTTTATAGCTGACCAATATGGAGGCTTTTGTGGCGTTAATGCATATAATGACAGAGATGAAGATGTCTATTTTTTAGTCGATACTCTAGGCAATGAGATAGTACCTAGAAACCATCACCAAGAAGGAACTATGATATCACTTTCTGGATGGAGAGCAGAAGAAAATTCTTTTGGGTATGTTATCTCTGCTTCTCCTGTAGGTGGTGCTATTAGTACTATTTATAACTTTGAAGGTGAACAAATAACTCCTAAGTTTTCTATTTTATTTACTTCACCTTTTACTAGGCCCTATAATTTAAAAGAAGCTCATTTTCTTGATCTTAATGAATATGTGAAAAACATAAAAAATAATCAAGGGTTAATACGGGCTGCAACAACCAAAACTGGAAAAAAAGCGAAGCTATACTATTACATGGAACTAAGAGATGGAAAAGCTTTTCATTTTAAATCGGATAGTATTCTTACTGAAGTAACTAATAAATTTAAACCGTTTAAGGTGTGGTAAATTATATTTTATGCTAAAGAACAAACTAATATTATCTATTATAGCACTTGTACTATTGGGGTGCTCATCTTCAAATCACACAAAAATAGATTACAGACATTTTTTTGATACTCCTCAAGAAAAACACAACTTTTTAATACCCTACTTGGATACTGATACCTCCTACTGGTTGGTGGACAGGTATACCATGGAAAAAAAAGTATATTTAGGTGGTAGACCAATGCGTATTTGGAGTATTATTCCAGAACTAGGTTGGGTATCTATCGTAAATAAATTTGGGAATGGCGTACCTTCGGAAGGAAATTATTACTTCCTACTGGTATATGATGCAGATGGTAATAAATTAGATTTTTGCACAACAACGCTTTGTACCGAAATTGACGGTACCTCAAAGTATTTTGTAGGGGCAAAAAAAGAAGGCGATGCTTACAAAGAAGCTATTTTTGATGCTAAAACTGCTGAAAGACTATCTCCTTGGTATTATAAAAAATACTGTGGTGTAAACTCTAAAAGAATATTTTATACTGGTAATGGGCATTATGCTATTATTAATGAACCTGAAAGCCCAATAGGAGATAATATTACTTTTTATTCCTTAAAAGAAAACAAAATTACAGCTTTCTATAAAAACTCGGAACTTTATTATTCCTATCCTAGTATTGTGAAAAATTTTATTAACCAAGGTCAACATACTTATGATATTTCTCTTGTTAATAGAAATAGAGAAGATTTCCTTTCTGATAAAAAAACGATGATTGAAAGATATAAAAATAAAAATTATCAACGTTCAATTATTGTCAATTATAAAGGAGAATGTATTATCTGTAAAAATGATGATATTGAATCTTCAGGGAGGTACTATAGTAGTCCATGGGACTCTACATATCTTACAATAAGAAATAATACCTACCATGATTTGGATTCATTACACCCTTCTAAAAGTTATTTATTTACGAATACTGGTGAAAAAATAAATGAGTCTATAGCACAAGAAGGTGGTATAGATTTGGTCCAAAAAAACAGGTTATTTATAGAATTCAGCTATAAATACGAAGTAGATATATATAGTGATTCGGATGAACCTGTTCTAAAATACGGCTTCAATCGTGTGGTAGATTTACAAGGAAATGAATACAGTACTGATGAAAAGTTTCATTATTTATTTCCTTTCAATCATAACACTTATCAACTCCTTATTCCAAATAATACTAAAGACCATAAAACAGATTATTTTAACAACAAATTAGAACCAATTGCTCCTATTTTACCTAAAGATATTTTTATAGCTGATCAATATGGAAGTTTTTGTGGAGTTACTGCTTATAATGATAGAGATGAAAAAATTTACTTTCTTGTCGATACGCTAGGCACAGAGATAGTACCTAGAAACCATCACCAAGAAGGAACTATGATATCACTTTCTGGATGGGATAGAGAAGAAAATGCCTTTGGGTATGTTATCTCTGCTTCTCCTATAGGCGGTGCTATTAGTACTATTTATAACTTTGAAGGAGAACAAATAACTCCTAAGTTTTCTATTTTATTTACATCACCTTATAATCAATTTTATAATTTAAAAGAAGCTCATTTTCTTGATCTTAATGAATATGTGAAAAACATAAAAAATAATCAAGGGGTAATACGGGCTGCAACAACCAAAACAGGAAATAAAGCGAAGCTATACTATTATATGGAACTAAGAGATGGAAAAGCTTTTCATTTTAAATCGGATAGTATTCTTACTGAAGTAACTAATAAATTTGAACCGTTTAAGGTGTGGTAAATTATATTTTATGCTAAAGAACAAACTAATATTATCTATTATAGCACTTGTACTATTGGGGTGCTCATCTTCAAATCACACAAAAATAGATTACAAACATTTTTTTGATACTCCTCAAGAAAAACACAACTTTTTAATACCCTACTTGGATACTGATACCTCCTACTGGTTGGTGGACAGGTATACCATGGAAAAAAAAGTATATCTAGGTGGTAGACCAATGCGTATTTGGAGTATTATACCAGAACTAGGTTGGGTATCTATCGTAAATAAATTTGGGAATGGCGTACCTTCGGAAGGAAATTATTACTTCCTATTGGTATATGATGCTGATGGTAATAAATTAGATTTTTGCACAACAACGCTTTGTACGGAAATTGACGGTACCTCAAAATATTTTGTCGGGGCAAAAAAAGAGGGTGATGCTTACAAAGAAGCTATTTTTGATGCTAAAACGGCTGAAAGACTATCTCCTTGGTATTATAAAAAATACTGTGGTGTAAACTCTAAAAGAATATTTTATACTGGTAATGGGCATTATGCTATTGTTGAGGAACCTGAAGATAGAAGAGAGAAGGATATTACTTTTTATTCCTTAAAAGACAACAAAATAACAGCTAGCTATAAAAACAAGCAATTCGCTTTTTCTTATCCAAGAATCGTAAAAAATTTTATTAACCAAGGGCAACATACTTATAATATTTCAATGGTTAATAAAGAAAGACAAGATTATCTTTCTGACAAAAAAACGATGATTGAAAGGTATAAAAATAAAAATTATCAACATTCAATTATTGTCAATTATAAAGGAGAATGTATTATCTGTAAAAATGATGATATTGAATCTTCTGGGAGATCCTATAGTAGTCCATGGGACTCTACATATCTTACAATAAGAAATAATACCTACCATGATTTGGATTCATTACACCCATCTAAAAGTTATTTATTTACGAATACTGGTGAAAAAATAAATGAGTCTATAGAACAAGAAGGTGGTATCGATTTGGTCCAAAAAAACGGGTTATTTTTAGAATTTAGCTATAAATACGAAGTAGATATATATAGTGATTCAGATGAACCTGTTCTAAAATACGGTCTCAATCGTGTGGTAGATTTACAAGGAAATGAATACAGTACAGATGAAAAATTTCATTATTTATTTCCTTTTAATCATAACACTTATAAACTCCTTATTCCAAATAATACTAAAGAACATAAAACAGATTATTTTAATGACGAATTAGAACCTATTGCTCCCATTTTACCTAAAGATATTTATATAGTCGATCAATATGGAAGTTTTTGCCATGTTTCAGCTTATAATGATAGAGAAGAAAAAATTTACTTTCTAGTCGATACGCTAGGCACTGAGATAGTACCAAGAAACCATCACCAAGAAGGAACTATGGTATCACGCTCTGGCTGGCGAACAGAAGAAAATGCCTTTGGGTATGTTATCTCTGCTTCACCAATTGGCGGTGCTATTAGTACTATTTATAACTTTGAAGGTGAACAAATAACTCCTAAGTTTTCTATTTTATTTACTTCTCCTTTTACTAGGCCCTATAATTTAAAAGAAGCTCATTTTCTTGATCTTAATGAATATGTGAAAAACATAAAAAATAATCAAGGGGTAATACGGGCTGCAACAACCAAAACTGGAAAAAAAGCGAAGCTATACTATTATATGGAACTAAGAGATGGAAAAGCTTTTCATTTTAAATCGGATAGTATTCTTACTGAAGTAACTAATAAATTTGAACCGTTTAAGGTGTGGTAATACATAGAAAAAAATACAAACTTTAGAAATTACAAGTATACATAAAAACGGCTTATTCAAGTAATAAGGTAAAAATATACAAATTCATTAAACACTCATTTTAGTTAATTTTCATGAAATAATTAATGATTTTATATCACCTACTTTAGAATACAACATTGATTTATATTGAAACGCTCTTTTATATATTAAATTATTGATAACCAAATAAGTAAATATATGAAGAAGTTATTAAACCTAATTTTTATCTTTATTATTACAACCTCTACTGTTTTTAGTCAATACACTTTAACTGATAGCGATGTTGTAGTTACTAATCATACACTATCAAGTTGTAGTTACACCACCGGAGGCGAGATCATCATTCCTACTAGTTTAGATGGTAGCGAAATTCAAAACATTGCATCAAATGCTTTTGATAATCTGAATTTGACTAAAGTAACATTACCAAGTAGTGTAACTAGTATTCAACAAAACTCTTTCAGTAATAATCAAATTACAGAAATAAAAATTACTGGTGCAAGTGATAATCAAAGTCCTCTAGGGTTTCAAATTTCTACAACTTTTAACGTTGGCTGTTTGAGTGGAAATAATGTAGCAAATGTTCTTCTAACAGCACAAACTCTTAATGGTTACAATTTTAAATATGCTCAAGGATCTTCTTCTTCTGCAGCAGTAACATCTTTTTCTTCAACGTCAACATCAACTGTAGTATTATATCCAGTTTTTACTCCAATAAACTATAACATTACCTATCACAATGTTATTAGTAGCCATACAAACCAATTAACTTATACTATTACAAATACCAATCGAAATTTGTCTGCACCAGCAAGTAGATTAGGGTATAGATTTGATGGTTGGTATACAGAAAGTACTTTTCAAAATGAAATTACTACTTTAAATATTCAAGGGAATACAGGAGATTTGGATATATATGCCAAATGGACTTTAATAAATTATTCAATTGGGTATAATTTTGGAAGAACGCATTCAAATCCTAGTAGTTACACAGTAAATGATGGTACTATCACCTTAACTCCTGCTACAGATACTGATGATCTTTTTATTGGGTGGTATTCTGATAGTAATTTTTCTACTCAAGTAAATACAATTAATCCAAATGGCGCTACTAATATCATACTTTATGCCAAATGGAATGAGAAGCATACCATTACATACAACTTAAACAATGGTGTTAATAGTACTTCAAATCCAAGTTCTTTTTATACTAATGATGCACTTTTAACATTGAGTAATCCAACAAGAGCGCATTATACTTTTGATGGATGGTATGGTGACATAAACTTTAATGGTAGTAGAATAACTACTATAGCATCTGGAACAACAAGTGATGTTCAATTATTTGCTAAATGGACTCCAATAACTTACACAATTACATATCATAGAAATGGAGGTACAGACCTGAACGTTTCAGGTACATCTACACCAGCAACTTATACAATAGAAACTCCTTCTTTTCAATTAGATTATTTAGATGGCCCTGTGACAGGAAGTTATTTTATAGCATGGTATACAGAACCTAATTTTATAAATTCATATACTCAAATTCCAAGAGGAACAACAGGTAACCTAAACCTGTATGCTAAATTTAACTATTCTGGAGTGTCTTATACAATTACTTTTGTTGATGAAGGAATTCACAGTAATTCATATAGTTATTATCATGATGACCCAACTATAGTTCTAAGTAATGCAACAAAAGTAAATTATACTTTTGATGGTTGGTATACAGACGCCTCTTTTACCAATAGTATTACTTCAATAGTTTCTGGTTATAATGCTGATATTACAATTTATGCTAAATGGATTGCTAACACTCCTTCTTCATATACAATTACATACAATGATGCCTATACAAACACCAGTAATCCAAGCACTTATGATGGAACTACCCTCATTACGCTTCAAGACCCTTTCAGGACTGGATATACTTTCTTAGGATGGTACACTGACCCCACATTCACAAACAGTATAACTTCAATTGCTATTGGTACTAATACAAATCTTAACTTATATGCTAAATGGGTGACTAATGCAACTCCTACATATACAATTACATACAATGATGCCTATACGAACACTAATAATCCAAGCACTTATGATGGAACTACTCTCATTACGCTTCAAGACCCTTCTAGAACTGGATATACTTTCTCAGGATGGTACACTGACCCCACATTCACAAATAGTATAACTTCAATTGCTATTGGTACTAATACAAACCTTAATTTATACGCTAAATGGGTTACTAATACAAATCCTACATATACAATTACATACAATGATGCCTATACGAACACCAGTAATCCAAGCACTTATGATGGAACTACTCTCATTACGCTTCAAGACCCTTCTAGAACTGGATATACTTTCTTAGGGTGGTACACCAACCCCACATTCACAAACAGTATAACTTCAATTGCTATTGGTACTAATGTAAATCTTAACTTATATGCTAAATGGGTGACTAATACAACTCCTACATATACAATTACATACAATGATGCCTATACAAATACCAGTAATCCAAGCACTTATGATGGAACTACTCTCATTACGTTACAAGATCCATCTAGAACTGGATATACTTTCTTAGGATGGTACACCGACGTTGCTTTCACAAACAGTATAGCTTCAATTGCTATTGGTACTAATGCAAATCTTAACTTATATGCTAAATGGGACCCGATAATTTATACAATAACTTATAATGATGAAGGTGATAGTAATTCAAACCCTACAAGTTATACGATAAAAGATGCAGTAATTACATTATCAACACCTACAAGAAGTGGTTATACTTTTAATGGTTGGTATTCTGAAAGTTCTTTTTCCAATCAAATTACAGAAATTAGCAATGGTAGTACTGGTAATATTACGCTATTTGGTAAATGGACCAAAGACAGTATTAATTCATTAGAAAATGATTTAAAAATGCTTACGTTTTATCCTAATCCTACAAGTGATCAGATAACCATTGACTTCAAATTCAACAAAATAGAAATTTATAACACCTCGGGTAAAATAGTTTACAGTAATCATAATTACAGTAAAAAAATTGATGTAAGTACGCTTCAGCAAGGTTTATATATTATTAGAGCTACAAATGCAGAGCATAATATTAAATCAAGTAAATTGATTATTGAATAAAAATACTTTATAAATCAAAAAGCTCTCTCAGATGTTCTGAGAGAGCTTTTTTAATTGAAAATAGATAAATTAATTAAAACTCCTTATTACCAAATTCGCTCTTCACTCCTTTAGATTTGTTCTTTAAGCTATTGAAGTTATACGTAATATTGATCATAATTTGATCTACTTCATATACATAATTTGTTGTAGTGTAGAAGCTATTATCTACTACTGCACCTGCATTAGCTCCATAACCATATGCTGTGTAATCTCCAGAAGTAGTAATGCGTTGCTCATTTGTTTCTAGTACACCCATATCCATGTTTAACCATTGTACATTAACAGCTAAACGATCGTCTAAGAATGTTTTCTTTACTGATAAGTTAGGACTGTAGAATCTAGAATCTTGACCTTGTGCTGTAATTCTTTCTGATAAGTAATTAAAAGCAAAGTTTAAGCTCAATGTTTTAGTGATATCAAAAGTTGAATTTACATTAAAGCTATACTGCCATGCCTGAGTATCAATTGGCATAGAAACTAATAATAAGTTATCAGTATCATCATAGTTAAACTCACCAGTTATATGATCGTGGTAAACGTTACCCCCTAAATAGAAATCCCACCATTTTGTTAGTTTCAAACTAGTTCCAAGTTCAAAACCAAATACCTGACTTTGTCCTACATTAGTATATACTCTGTTTAAAACAGAATCACTATCAATTGTATTTGTTCTATTAATTAGATTTTGTGTATTTCTAAAATAAGCTGTTGCAAAAATAGTATGATCGCCAATTTCTTGTACTGCACCCAATTCTACTAAATCAATAAATTCAGGTTCTAAGCTTGCATCACCTTGTTCTAAAGTTTCTGAATGCTCTTTTTCCTTAAAAGGATTCATTTTAAAAGTAGTTGTACGTTCAACTCTCTTAGAATAAGCCGACTTTACTGCAAGACCATCATTTATTTGATATTGTAAATTTGCTGACGGGAATAACTTGAAGTAATCATAGTTTAAAACTTCTTTTGTTGCTCCCGGAGCCGTTCCTTGATAATCTAATACACGGTCCATGTACTCTCCACGAACACCAACACCATATGTCCAATTGCCTTTTTCTCCTGCAAGTTGTGCATACGCACTATGGATATCACGATTTAAATTAAGATTAGAAGAATACTTATGTATTTGATTCCATTCCCCAGTTGGAGTACCATCAATTATAACAGCACTATCATATTGAAAATCACCTCTATGATCTAAAGTTCTGTATTGATATCCAACATCAATTTGTCCAAAAGTCATAGGTTTAAAGCTATAATCTATGTTTGCTCTAAAACCATTTAAAGGGTTATCATTCGTATTTCTTTCTCTTAAATAATAATACTGATTAGCTTCTGGTGTATCAAAGTTTCCTTTCTGGTTATCGTTATATGTTGGGCCACCAAGCATTGTGTACTCGTACAGTACAGAAGCAGATAATTTTGATTCATTATCAAAAGTGTGCGCATAATCCACACTACTCACAAAAAAGTCTGATTGTCTGTTTCTTGAGTTATGGTTATAATATGAAAAAGGCTCTCCTATTGGGGCTCCTGTTGTTGGATCAGATTTCTGGTTATTATTGTAATAAATATCTGCTAAACGTGTTTTATCACGAATACCACCCATAACCGCAATATTAAAAGTATTGTTCTCGTTTGGATCGTACCCAAAAGAAAAACGACCAGAATAATTCTCTTCAACATAACTTCTTTCTCCATCTGAAGGGAAATTTGTTCTATATCCATCGTTCGGATCACTTCTTTCGTCAATAATAGTCCAAACATCTCCTTCTCTTCTACCAGCTTTATCATTTCTTTGGTAAGAAGCACCTAAAGACCAGTTTATTTTATTTTTTTGCTGAGCAATTGTAAAATCACCTCCATAACGTTGTGGGTTGTTATGATTATCATAATTTTCGATTGCAGGCATTCCTATTCGCAAATTAACTTGAGCATATAATCTATCGGCAGCACCTTTTGTAGTAATAATATTGATAATCCCTGCCTTACCTTCTGAATCATATTTGGCAGAAGGAGCAGTTATTACTTCAACATTTTTAATGGCATTTGCGGGCAATTGATTTAAAATAGTTGCTGCATCAGATTGTACAGGTTTACCGTTTAGTAAAACTACAAAACCTGTTGATCCACGTACAGATAAATCACCTTCACCGTTAATACTAACAGATGGCATATTTTTAAGTACATCTGTAGCTGTTCCTCCCGATGCGTTCTCAAATTTAGTAGCATCATACACTTGGCGATCTACTTTTGTTACAGCTGTTAAGGTCTCTCCTTTCACTTCAATTTCAGCAAGCATTTGGCTGTCTTCCTTTAGGCTAATTGTGCCTAATTTAACAGGTCCTTTACTTACTTTTATGTTCTCTTTCGTTGCCGTTTCAAATCCCATAAAAGCAACCGTTAATTTGTAGGTTCCTTCGGTAACTTTAGGAATACTAAATTTCCCTTCAGAATCAGTAACTACACCAGTTACTAGAGCGTTATCTTCTTGGTTATACAATGCTACAGTGGCATATTCTATAGCTGCACTACTAGAAGATTCTTTTACGTTACCTGTAAGTTTAGATTGAGCGTAAGTAAGTGTTGTCACACACAGCAACAATGAAATAAACAGTAGATGTTTACTTATTGTTATTAGATTAAATTTCATTTTTGTAGTCTTAATAAAAAGTTTAAGATATAAGTTGTTTTATCATTCTTTTATAATTGACGAATGACTTTGTTAAGACAAATTAAATATCTTTAAGTTTTGCAAAAGTGGTGTATTTGAAAATAATTTCCTAAGGAAATAGTACAATTAGAAATGTTTAGATTCGTTAACAACACACACTAGATAAATAACTCTTCATCTTGTGGATAATTAGGTGAATTTTAATTCATTAATACAAATAAAAAAGTAGAAAAAAGGCAATACCTCATTTCTACTTGTTATTGGAAAATCGACGTAAAATAATATTAAAAGGTATATTTTATAAAAAAGCAGTGATCATTTTTATACAAGTTCTAAGGAACGGTCTTTAGTAAGTGTTCCTTTCTTTTTTTTCTTTCGACCCAACCACAATAAAAAGCCAGTTATTGGTAATGACGCTGATATTAAGGAGATAAAAAACATGATGAATTTACCTGTAATACCAAGTATTGCTCCTGTATGTATATCATAATTTAAACGGAAAATTTTCTGTGCTGTAGTTGCATTTTGATACCTACCACTAAAGTCATTTTTATCAGATAATTCTTTAAGGGAATATTGATCAAAATACCTCCAATCTAATTTACCATACGTACCATAATCTGGCGATGAATAAATTTTAATTGGATCAGTTTCTTTCTGAGGAATATAGATGGTTGTACCTAAAATAGTAGTATCATCTTCTAAAACTTTATACCACGCTCTATCAATTGCTGGTAGTGAACTATTAGTAAGGTTATTTGATGAAACCTCTGAAACATACGTTGTTTTTTGAGGAGTATCTCCGCCAGAAGCAATAAAATAAAGGCTATTTTCAAACCATTCAAAAGACCATATTAACCCAGTAATTATTGTAAATAGAAGTACCCATGCTGCGTAAAAACCTAATACACTATGGAGATCATAATTTTTTCTTCTCCATCTGCCATTCCATTTAATTTTAAATTTCTGTTTTACTGCATTCTTTTTCTTATTCTTTGGCCACCAAAGTACAATTCCGGAAACCAACATTATAAAAAAAACCAAAGTAGCAATTCCTACTATTAGTTCTCCGTTTGGTAATAATAAAGAGATGTGTAAATAAAGAATTACTGTAAAAAAATCTGTTCTAAGGTTTTTAATTTTTAGAACTTCACCTGTATACTGATCAATAAAGGTTAAATAAAAGTAAGGAGCATCGTCTGCATAATGTAACGCCATAGATGCATTCTCTGGTGTCTCATAATATATACGTTGTACATCCATTCCATCTGTTGCCTTATAAGCAATTTCTTTAATTATAGAAGGAGGAAGAACTTTACCTTTTACTTCTTTCACAAATCTATATGGCTGAGTTAATTCTTGTATTTCGTGTTCAAAAGTATAAATACAACCCGTTATAGACACTATAAATACAATTAAACCAGATACAAGACCTAGAATTAAATGGAGTTTACTAATCAGTTTTTTCATCAGTGTATGTTTGAATTGGTATGTAAAGTGATAGAGACGATTCCCTATCACTTTACTTAATAGATAGTGCTTAGTTCTTTTCTAAAGAGAAAATTCCTTTTGCATAATGACCATCAATTTTAGCACCTTTCTTGGCTGTCGCAGTTTCAGGATCAATTTCATAAATATATCCTCCATTACTATCAGAAATATTTAAGTATACCTTACCCTCTTTAACTAGATGAGCAATACCCCATTCTCCACCATGTAAAGGAACGTCGGTTACTTTTGTTACTGTTTGTGCATTCAAATCTGCAATAGTAATACTACAAATTGGCGTATCAGTATTTGGACCATAAGTTGCCCAAAGTTGAGAATCGTCTGTTACTGTTCTAACAACCATTTTACCATTACCTGCATACACCGCATTATTAATTTTCATTCCTCCACTTTTCTCTTCAAAATTGAAGAAGTAATCTTGATCAAATGCAGTAGCACCGCTTTTTATTCTTAAAAAACCAGATGGTTTTGTAGGTGTTGGATAAAAACCTGTTGCATTAGATGATGTAGAGAAAGTATAAATATCTCCATTCTCGTCTGCTTGTAAAGCCGTTTTTGAAGTATAATTACCAATATCAGATGTTCTATCATCTTTTATGTATTTATCAAATTCCATAGATGGATAATTGTATACTGCAATTCTAGCAGAATCAGAAAGTGGTGTTGCAAAAGCGGGAACAACTGCACCAGATCCCATTAAGTAATAAGATAAATATACTTTGCTTTCTCTCTGTAAAATACCTGTTGGGAATGCCACTAAATCAAGTGCTTTTCTTTCATCAATTTTAGTAAGAAAACGTTCTGAAATAGACATTGATGGTTTATCAATACTATAAATAACTCTATCTTCAAAACCTTCTCTTGGGGTTCCTACAGCTAAAAATTCTTCGTCATTTACATTTGTCGCTGCAAAAATCCCTTGATCTGTTACTAGCTGACCTGTAGCTACTAATTGTGTATTTTCTCCAGCAAACTCATAACCCGTTAAAATATTATCGCTTGTGTATCCACTTGCTAAAATCATATTTCCTGCTGCGTAGAAAGACATCCATGCAGGTTGTTCTATCCCTTGGTTTACAGGGGAAATTGTGCCCGAAGTAATCGTATCAACAGTTAGTAAAATGTCTGTTCCTGTTGCGGCTTCTATACCTACAACAAATCCTGTTTCTACACTTGGTTGTGTAACGGTAGAAGTCGTTTCATCGCATGAAACAAAAAGAGAAAAGCTACTTAAAAGTAGAAGTGATTGTAAGAATTGTTTGTTCATCTTAAAATAAAAGTTTGTTTAATTCTGAATAAAATAACGTGCCTTGATACTAAAAGCACGACCCGGTTTTTGCTGATTTAAATTATCGTAAACCTTTGCATTGAGTACGTTTGCACATAACAAAGAGAGGTTGTATTTCCCTTCTTTAAATGTGTATGTTAGATCTATATTAAAAGTCAGTTGACTTGGTATTATTGATTTTGATTCTGATGCAGCTAAACTTGGCCACAATAGATAGAATTCATGTACATATCTTGATATTCCCGTTACAGAAAGCATTTGCTTTTTAGGCAACACCTGATTATAAACAAGCGTCATGTTACCGAATAAGTAAGGCTCATTTGGTAATCGGTCATTGTAAACAATTTGATCTTTATCGTTATTTCTTAGATCGAGATACGTACCTGCTAAACTTGCTGTAAACTTTTTAGAAAAAACATAACTTGTTGTTACATCAATTCCTTTAGAAATTACTTTGGGATCATTGACGTAAAAACTTCGGTTCATCTTAGGTTCAAACCTTATATAGTTTTTTGTATTACGTACAAATAAATTCATTTCTATTTGATAATTATTTGCTTTTAAGGTTTGGTATTTGACACCAAAATTTAGGTTATCACTTTCTTCTGGTAAAAGTTCTTGGTTAGGAATAACATTTATACCATCACCAAATAACTCATACGATTCGGGAAATCGATACGCTTTTTCGTAAGAGGTTTTAAATTGAAAATGTTTGAGTTTAAAAGTAGAGGCAATTCCATAGCCAAGAGCATCATTTTTATAAATAAAATCAGATGATTCTGTTCCTTGAAAATTAGATTGTATGGCAAATAAATTATAGTAATACTTTTTAGCAAAAGCGATTGTACTCCATTTATCATCAAATACAGAATACGTATAAGATGCGCCCCAAACATGTTTATCTACAGTATTTGGGTTAGAAAATTGAGTATTGTTTTGTGGCTGATATTTATCCTCACCCTTTACTGTAAGACTATTTAAAGAATAATTTAAAGCCACACTATGGTGGTTCGCAAAAGCATATTCTCCATTTATATTACCAAGTAGGTTTTCTGTATCCATGGTGAAATCAGATTTTCTACCCATCTCTCCCGTTGTAGGGTGTGCATCTGCTTTGTAATTCCCATGCCAATCGTATCTATTCGGGCTCTTATCTACATTATTGGCTACTGCATCAACAAAAACTACATAACTATTTAAAGAGAGTCCCTTTACAAATAAATCTTGCTTTCGATAAGCAAAATTATAGATCAATTTTTCTTCTTTAGAGAAGGCCTCACCAACAGGAAAAGCCGGTGTACCTGTGGCATAAGGGTTTTGTTGAATTTCTTTAAAATTATCAGAAACTAAAACACCAAACATTAATTCATCGGCATATTTTTTATTCATCAACCCTGCCTCTACCCATGTCATTTTAGAGGTATAAGCATCGTGAAAACGTTTTACTTTTGTTGTGTTTTCATCTAATTTGCCTGATTCAAAATCTAACAGATTTACATCAATTTCGTAATCATTATCACTATGGTTTAAAAAGGATTTAATACGTGTTGTAAAACCAGATTTCTCATTATGGTATTGTGCATTTATAGAAGCCCTATGTGTTTTAAAACTGCCGTAAGAATAAGATGCATCCAAATAATTAATGGGTTTATGATTGGTAACTACATTTACTGCTCCACCTAGTGCATCTGACGAAAGATGAATGGGAACAGCACCTTTATACACCTCAATTCCTTCAATCTGATTAACTGGGAAATTATTAAGGGTTAAAGAAGTGCCAAAATAATCCATTGGAATTCCATTAATAAATGTTCTAATTCTATTTCCAGAAAGTCCGTTTAACGATAAATCAAAGCTAGATCCTAGTCCTCCATCTTGTCTAATATTTACTCCAGAAATTCTTCCTAAAAGCTGGCTTGCATCTACAGTAGAGTTCTTTAAACCTTCTGTTTCTATAACTTCTACAGCATAGGCTTCTTCCCTTAGTAAGGTTGCTTCTGTTTTACCATAAACTACTACTTGATCTAACTCTTGGACATCTTCTTGGAGTACAATCAGAAAATTAGTATTTGCACTAACCACAACCTTTTTTGTTACTGGTTTGTAGCCTAAAAAATTGACATAAAGTGTATAAGTTCCTTCTTGTAAATCTTTAAATACTACTTTCCCTTTTGCATCACTTCTTACTGTTGTATTGCTTTCAGTAAGTTGTACAATAGCATAAGGAATAGGGTTTTTCTTATCATCTTTAATAAACCCCTCTAAACTATTTTGGCAATATGCTTCTAGGCCTTGAAAAATGACAAGGCAAAAAATGAGGATATATTTCATTTATTTTAAATTCTATTTATTATCTGTTCTATATTTATTTGGTGCATCTCCTATGTATTTTTTAAACGCATAAGAAAAATGAGATGCATGCTGATACCCAACTCTATCAGATATTATTGAGATAGGTAAACAAGAGGAAGAAAGCAGAATTTTAGCTTGATGCATTCTTTTCTTATTCGCATATTCAAAAATTGTTTCTTTAAAAACCTCTTTAAAACGTTTCTTTAAATAAGACTCATTCATTCCTATCATTTTCGCTAATTCAGGAATAGAATAATGGATATTGATATTTTCAGTAATTATTCTTTTTACTTTAATTAATTTTTCATCTTTTCCTTCCTCTAGTTCTTCTAATACCATAAACGTTTCTAAAACTTCTGTTATTAGTTCTAGAACTTTAGCGTTGATGTATAATAAGGCACATTCTCCTTGCTTTTTATTGAGCTGTATTTCGGTTAAGATTTTATTTATATTTTCATTTACTTTAAAAGATCGGTCTAACTCTCCTCCTTCAACATTAAAAAAATAATGAAGCAGTTCGTCTATAGATAATTTGATTAATGGCAATTCGAAGAACTGTTTTTTTAAAGAAAAGACAATTACTTCTATTTGTTCTTTATTTATAAATTGATATTCTGAGCGTGTATTACTTCTTATATAGGCAACTTCTGTTTTTAATAATGTTTCTTTGTTTGTATTTACATTTAATTTTAAGCCATCTTTCTTTAAACTGAATAATAGAAAGACCTCGTCTTCGTTGGTATCTAAAACAAAATTTATGGGTTCTCTTGCTTCTATTGAGATTGTATATATTTCATAAGATTGATTACTTATTATATTAAAGTTTCCATTTATGTTTGGGTTCTTCCAAACCCTATTTTCAAATGTTGATGTGTTCTTTTTCTCTATTTTAATAGTATTACTAAGATTAAAGAGAGATGCTGAAAGTGTATTTACAAAAGCAATATCTTGCTCCATTACTGAGATAATTTGTTGTTCCAATAGTTATTTTGTGACACAAACATAGATCTTATTTAGATTGATTAAAAATAATATAGAACAAGAAAGCTATTTACATAAATTGTATTATAAAAATACTAAAACATCAATAAAATCAATTAAGCAATATATTATTGTACTTATCAAACACAGTAAACAAATACTTAAAATATAGAATACCGTTTTTCGTAATTATTATTTCTGATATCGATAGTTTTAGTACGTTTAATCACCCAATCTTTGTGATGTTATTTAAAATCATTCTAAATAAAACACACTCAACAATAAATAAAACCAGAATGGTAACGAAACTATTAATTGACAACAACAACATGAACATCACACAGGAGAAATTAGACTTGTCTGATCTGTTCAACCATGATAAAGACAGTATTGATAAATACAAAAAAGGAATTAGTACAGCCACTCAAAATGTACTTTCTTTCTTACAAAATAGAACACAGCCTTTTAGTGGAGTTGAACACGAGGAACTTCAAAAAGTTGTAGATAAAATTGATTTTAAAGAGGCGCCTACTTCTTCGCATCTTGTATTTGAAGAACTTCAAGAAATCTATCTAAAACATGCAGTAGCTTTTCATTTACCTAAATACATTGCGCATCTTAATTGCCCGATTGTTATTCCCTCTTTAATTGGTGAGCAAATACTTTCTGCGATAAATTCCTCTTTAGATACTTGGGATCAAAGTGCTGGAGGAACATTAATAGAGCAAAAACTAATTGACTGGACGGGTAAACAAATTGGATATACAACCCCAGACGGTGTTTTTACTAGTGGTGGAACACAATCTAACCTTATGGCAATTCTATTAATGAGAGATTCTTTCTACCAAAAGAAGCAACAGTACGATGTAACAAAATTTGGGGTAAATACCGATAAAGGAAAGTTGAAAATATTCTGCTCAGAATGTAGTCACTTTAGCGTTAAGAAAAGTGCTGCGTTACTTGGCTTAGGAGAAGATGCTGTAATAAGTATTCCTGTTGATGAGCATTTTAAAATGGATAGTGAAGCATTAGAATCTGCTATTCTTAAAGAATTTATTGATGGCAATTGCCCCATTGGTGTAGTAGCAACTGCAGGAACAACAGATTATGGCAGCATCGATCCATTAAAAAGTATTGGAGTAATTACAGAAAGGTATCAATTGTGGTATCATGTAGACGCAGCAGTTGGTGGAGGTTTACTACTTTCTAACGAATACAAATACTTGTTAGATGGAATAGGAAAATCGGATTCTACAACAATAGATTATCATAAAACGTATTTCCAAACTGTTAGTTGCAGTGGCTTTATCGTAAAAGAACCTCATAATCTTAATCTAATAAGTCACCATGCAGAATACTTAAATCCAAAAGCTAGTAAAGATGCAGGTGTACCAAACCAGGTTGATAAATCATTACAAACAACCAAAAGGTTTGATGCACTAAAACTTTGGTTAACGTTTAGGCTTATGGGTACTGAAAAGTTAGGAAGCTATTATGATCAAACTCTTGGCTTAACAAAAGTAGCAGCCGATTGTATTCAAAATAGAAAAGAATTTGAACTGCTCAACCCTCCTTCTCTACATTGCTTGGTATTTAGATTTGCCCCTGCCAATTTAAATGCAGAACAATTAAATCAATTAAATATTCTTATTCGAAAAAAACTTTTCTCTAACGGACAAGCTGTTGTTGCTGGTACTAAGTTTAATGGTAATAACTACTTAAAATTTACTATCCTTAACCCAACAATGAGTAAAGAAAATTTTGAAGAAATCTTATCTATTCTATCTATGATTGGTAAGCAATTATTAGAAGAAGAAAAACAATTTATCTAAACACATTACTACAATGCAAGAAAAAATATATGATATTATTGGGGTGGGAATTGGTCCATTCAATCTAGGTTTAGCATGCTTAACAGCACCTATTGATGAACTCGATTGTTTATTTTTAGATCAAAGGGAAAAATTTAACTGGCACCCAGGTTTGCTCTTAGAAGATACCACTTTACAAGTACCTTTCATGGCTGACCTCGTAACGCTAGCTGACCCTACAAGCCCTTATTCATTTTTAAATTATATAAAACAAAAGGGTAAAATTTATTCTTTTTATATTAAAGAAGATTTCTTGTTACTCAGGAATGAATACAACCAATATTGCCAATGGGTGGTACAACAATTAGATAACCTTTTATTTTCTAAAAAAGTAGATATGATCTGCTATAACGAGGACGAGGACTTGTTTTATATATCTTGTATAACAGGAAACAACCAAGAGCATGAAACCTTTATTAGTAGAAAAATTGTATTAGGAACAGGTACATCTCCTCATGTTCCTACTGCATTAAAAGGCTTGGGAAAGAATGTAATTCACACCTCTCAATATTTACCAAACAAAAAGAAATTACAAGAAAAAAAAGCTATTACAGTGGTAGGTAGTGGACAAAGTGCTGCAGAAGTTTTTAGTGATCTATTGGCAGAAATTGACACCCACAATTATACTTTAAATTGGATTACAAGATCGCATAGGTTTTTCCCAATGGAGTACACCAAACTCACATTAGAAATGACATCGCCTGAGTATGTAGATTATTTCTACTCCCTACCATTATCTAAACGAGAGGCTCTTTTACAAGAACAAAAGCATTTATACAAAGGCATTAATTCTGATCTTATTAATGGAATTTTTGATACTATATATGCTAAAAAACTCACCTCTCCAATCAATGTAAACTTAAGAACAAGTTCAAGAGTAGCTTCATCTTCTGAAAAAGAGAATAGTATTGAATTAATTGTTGAGCAACAAGAACAAGGTAAAAAATACCGACATTCTACAGAGGCTGTAGTTATGGCTACAGGTTACAGCTATAAAACACCATTCTTTATGGAGGGGCTACGTAGGCATATTCAGTTTGACGAAAAAGATAGACCTCTAGCCAATAGAAATTATACGATTGATAAAAGTGGAGACAAGATTTTTGTTCAAAATGTGGAGCTTTATACACATGGTTTTGTTACTCCAGATTTAGGTATGGCTTGTTATAGAAACTCCTATATCATAAAAGAAATAACAGGCAAAGAATACTATCCTGTAGAAGAAAGAATTGCTTTCCAACAATTTGATGTTAACGAACAAGAAGAGGTCATTGAAGAAAGTTTAGTCTAAAATGAACACAAAAATTTTATTAATGGTCATGACATTAATCGCAGTAGTTAGCGATACAATGTTACACCCCTTCTTTCCTCAATTTTTTGGTGAGAGGTTTAATATGTGGCAACCTGAACATGTTGGGTATTATTTAGCTGCATCTTGCTTAGTAATAATGATCTCGTTTCCTTTTTGGGCACGTGTACAGAAGAAAGTAAATTTATTTACACTTCTAATATTTACGCAGTGTATTGCAGGTTTTTTATGCCTAGGAATGTATTGGGTACAAGAACTTTCTATGTTTTGGTTATGTGCCATGAGCATGCTGTTTTTTAAAGGGAGCTATCTGTTAATTTACCCATATATTATGCGTTTAAGTACAGAAGAAGAACACAGTACTTCTATTAGTATTTTATCTGTTATAGTGCATTTAGGGGCAATTGTAGGAGCATTTATAGGAGGCGGTATTGTTGACTATTTAAACACAGGCTATATTTTTATTATTATGGCCTTAGGAGATGCTTTTCAATTCCTGATGTGTATTTATATAAAATTTATCCGCAAACATTCTGTAAAAAAGGAAAAAATTGAACAGACTATTACTCCATTTTTTAGAATTAAAACACCCATTTTAAAAATAGGATTAATTACAATGCTTCTTTATTTCAGTACCTTTTTTATACGTCCTTTCTTTTCTATTTATTGGGAAGCAATATCAGCGTATAATCATAAGCTTGCGTCAGGTTTTGTGTATTCAATCCCTGCCTTAGTTGGCTTATTTGCTTTGTGGTTTACACATAAATACAAATCAAAAAAAACATATAGAGTACAAATTATCAATGCCTTTATTCTAGGAATTTTAGGCATTAGTTTACAAGGTGTAGGCGTTGACTCTATTGTATTTATAGGGCGTATTATTTATGGTTGGGCCGTCTTTCAACTCTATGTACAATTTGATGTGGTGGCCTTTAAATTTAGTACCCCAGATGAATATGCTACAGATTATAGTCGCATTCATTTATTACAGAATTTTGGGGTATTAAGTTCATCAATAATTGCAGGATATACAGTAGATAAGATCTCCTTAACAGCACCATTTTGGTGTTCAGCAGTCGGTTTCTGTATAACACTTTTCATTTTTTATAGAAGTTTTACAACAGAAACTTCACAAGAACAAAAAACGACATTACATACTTCAACATGAAAACTTTACAACAAACATTACCTTTCGATACTAATTTTTGGGAAACCAAAGCAGAAGAAAGTCTATACATTACAAAAGATATTGGCGTAATGTCTTTAGTCCCTTTTGATCTAGACAATGATATAGAGCTACTCCATAGTTGGGTAAACCTTCCTTATGCAAAATATTGGCAATTAGAAAATAGTACTGTAGACTTAGTTTATTCAACGTATAAGGATATAGTCGAAAATCAAAATACCTGTGTGTTTTGGGGGAAGGTCAATAATCAGAAAGCATTTTTAGTAGAATTTTATTATGCTCCAAAAGATAGGGTTGCTAACTACTATACAGCACTAAGTGGTGATTATGGCTTTCATATTCTTACAGCTCCTAAAAAAACAAGTATCCCTAATTTTACTACTCACATTTTCTCTTACGTTATTAACTTTTTGTTCGATTCTGAAGAAGTGAACCGTATTGTAGTAGAACCTGATGTGGAAAATGAGAAAATCCATATACTAAATAAAAAAGCAGGTTTTAAATATAAAAAAGTAATTGAGTTTCCTGAGAAGAATGCCTATTTGGCTTTTTGCACTAGAGCAGATTTTAGGAGCTCAGCCATTCATCAGTTGCAAACAAACTAGTCTTCGATATTTTATGAATACATCTTTAAAAAATCAAGAAGCAATCAATCATTTCGATGCTTCTTTATGGAATAAGGTAAATGCTTTATTTATTCGGAAAGCTATTAGTGAACTCTCACACGAGAAATTAATCACACCTCATTTAACCAAGATCAATGATGAATTTAATGATTTTACAATTAAATTAGACAATCAAATCAGTTACTTTTTTAGTGCTAGAATATTACCTTTAGAGCATTGGTGGATAGACTTAAAATCAATTAGAAAACAACAAAATGAAGAAGTTGCCCCTTTATCAATAATAGAATTTATTTTTGAAGTAAATCATTTATTAAAAATACCAACAGATATGCTCCCTACGTATTTAGAAGAGCTATCAAACACTCTTTATGGAGCAATCTATAAGCTTAAAAACAATACAATTACAGCAAATGAATTGTCTAAGGCTGACTTTCAAACAATAGAGAAAAACATGTTTGAAGGACACCCTTGTTTTATTGCAAATAATGGTAGAATTGGTTTTAATGCTAAAGATTATCAGAAATTTGCTCCAGAAGCCTCAAATGGTTTTAAAGTATTATGGGTAGCAGGGCATAAATCTAAAACAAGTTTTACAAGCATTGATTCTCTAAATTACACCGCTGTTATTACGCAAGAGTTAGGAACTGAACAACTTAATACCTATCAAAATTCTTTAAAGGGTTTAGGGTTACATCCAGATGATTTTTACATTTTCCCGATGCACCCTTGGCAATGGCAAAACAAATTATCGTTTATTTTTGCTGATGATATTACCAATCAAAAACTAATTCTATTAGGTGAAGGAAAAGACACATACCAGCCTCAGCAGTCTATTCGAACACTTTACAACAAAAGTGATAAAGATAAATTCTATGTAAAAACAGGTTTATCTATACAAAACATGGGCTTTATGCGTGGCCTCTCTCCTTATTATATGCAAACCACTCCAGGTATTACTGCTTGGATAACTGCCCTACTTAAAGAGGATAACTATTTACAAAAACACTCTTTTTCTATGCTGGGTGAGGTGGCTACTATTGGCTATAGAAATGTGAATTTTGAGCCATTAGGAAGAACAAACGCCTACAATAAAATGGTAGCTGTATTATGGAGAGAAACCCCTCAACAATTTTTAGAGAAAGAAGAAAAAGCAGTGACAATGGCGTCATTATTACATATTGATGGAGAGGGTAACGCTTTACTTAAAGCTTTTATTGATTCGTCTTGGTTGAGTGTTAAAGAATGGGTTAAAAACTACCTTGATGCTTATTTAAAACCACTTTTGCATTGCTTTTATGCTTATGATTTGGCCTTTATGCCACATGGTGAAAACATTATTTTGAAAATGAAAAATAATGTTCCTTTTGGGATATTTATGAAAGATATTACGGAAGAAGTTGTTGTTTTTAAAGAAGATAAAAACTATTCCTCTGCAGTAAAAAGATTAGTAGTAAATGCTAGTAATGAAGTAAAATCACTTACTATTTTTACAGATATATTTGATTGTTATTTTAGATTCCTTTCTCAAATTTTAGAAGAACACTGCCATTTCCATCATCTTGATTTTTGGGAATTAGTAAGTCTTTCAATTAAAGAATATCAAAACGAACACCCACAATTCAGCTCTAAATTTATAGAATGTGATCTTTTTGCTGATGATTTTATTCTTTCCTGTTTAAACCGTCTTCAACTCCAAAACAATAAACAAATGGTAGACCTTACAGACCCTGTAAATAGTTTACAATTTATTGGAACAATCAAAAACCCCATTTCAAAATTTAAGACTGTTGCACATGAACTCAACTAGATATACTACTTTAGACGTACTTAGAGGAAGTAGTGTCTTATTTTTAATTCCACTGCATTGTATGATGATGTATGCCACAGCAGAGACATGGAAAAACTCCATTTTAGGCGAACTTATGCTAATAGCAGAAAGAGGTACACCGGTTTTCTTAATTGTAATGGGTTTTTCTTTTGTGTTTTCAAAACGACAATCTGCAAAAGCTGTATTAAAAAGAGGATTTAAAATCTTAGGTGTGGGATATTTGCTGAATACATTAAAATTTGTTGTTCCTATCTTAACAGGTATTTTACCAGCAAATTTAATAGAAGCTCATGGTTTGGCACAATCAACTTCATTAAGTAATATGCTCCACTTTTTCCTTCTAGGTGATATTCTTCAATTAGCAGGTGTTTCTTTACTCATTATGGGTATTCTCACGCCACTTTTACATAATAAATATGCTGTATTATTGTTCGGTTTAATTATAATCGGAACTGCAAAACTTGTCAGCGGATTTAATGTAAACGTTATTGGAATAGATTATTTGCTCGACCTATTGTGGAGTAATAAATACAATGTGTACTTTCCAATTTTCCCTTGGATGTCGTTTATTTTAATGGGCCGCTTTCTAGGAATGCTCTATAAAGAACATAAAGCATCTAGCAAAAAGTACAACCAATTGGTGCTTTTTTATGCTTTAGGAATCATTGGTTTCGGAATGCTACTTTGTGTAATAGACTACACTTATCACTTTGGAGATTATTACCACCTTGGTCCGGGAGGAACACTTTTACTTTTAGGAGTAAATATGTTATTCTTAAGTATTGTTCCTCTATTTGTAAAATTTATACCTCAACAGATAAATCAATTATTACTCTTTACAAGTAAAAATGTCACTTCATTCTACATTATACAATGGGTAATTATAGATTGGGGTATGGGAATCTTTGGTTTTGCACAATTAAATCAATTTCAAATCTTATTGATTATACCATTTTACACCCTTCTTACTTTCATCATTTTAAAATTTAAAGATAATTTATGGTTGGCCTCGTCTGAACGTGAATTAAAGAGAAGTTTATAAAGAGTAATTGATAGTATAATTAAGCACCTAATCCATATGAATAAGATTAGGTGCTTTAATATTTTTAAGCAATATCAGCTATTAGATCACCAATATCTGACGTTTCCGTTTCTCCTTTTTCTATATGCAACACCCTTTGTGGGAATGGAATCTCGATTTTATTGTTATCAAGTGCAATTTTACATTCTTCTAAAGTTTCGAATAAGAAACCCCAATAGTCTTCAATTTTCACAAATGCTCTTAATTGTAAATCAACAGAACTATCGCCTAAATTAGTCACAAAAACTACTGGTGCTTCTGGGCTATTTAACACTCTTTTATCATGCTTTATTACATTTAGTAATACCCTTCTTGCCTCTTTAATATCAGCTCCATAAGAAATACCCACAGGAACATCTACTCTTGTAACACCTTCTCTGGTATAATTTTTTATTACACCTCCAGCCAAAGAACCATTTGGTAAAAATACCTGACGCATTTTGGGAGTTTGAATTGTTGTTGCAAAAAGCCCAACTTCTATTACAGTACCTAAATGTCCATTTACTTCTATAAACTCTCCCTTTCTAAACGGACGTAAAGTTAAAAGTAATGCACCACCAGCAATATTTGCTAAAGAACCTTGTAAAGCTAAACCCACTGCTAAACCTGCAGAACCTAGCATAGCAATAAATGAAGTAGTCTCTACTCCTGCCATATCAATAGCACCAATAAATATCATAACAGTTAAACTTACAGAAGTAAGCTGTGTAAAGAAATCAATTAGTGCATGGTTGGTTGCTTTTTTCTTTATTTGTTTATTTACTAAAAGAGTTATCCTTTTCGTAATTTTTGTACCAATCCAGAAAAAGGCTATACCTTGAATCATTTGTAATCCGTAGCGAGAAAACAATCTCAAAATGTCGTCCTGATATTGGGCAATTTCTTCCATCTTATTATAGTAGTTATAGATTATTATTTTTATTTACCCACAAAGTAAAGCGTATATATTTATATTATGTTTAATTATAAACATTTATTCTGTAAAGGATATTTAATCATAAAGAGTTGTACAGATTACTATTTAAAAAAAATACCATAGATCAATAATTCATAAGGTTTAACTAAAAGCAAACACTTATTAATAGAACAAGAGAGTTCAGTTTTTTTTAATGACATTTGAGGTGTCTATTAAAATTATTGTTTACATATTTCATTTTGATTCATAATGGAAAATATTTCTATAAAAACTATTTTTCTAACACTATTGGTCCTATCAGGTAGCTGGTTTATGCTTGTATTAATTCAACAATTAAGAAAGCGTTTAGCTACTAATTCTATAGAAACTGAAAGCAGTATTGGACTTGGGTTAACTGGTTTTGTAGGTAACTTTATGGATACCCTAGGGATAGGTTCTTTTGCAATTATGACCAGCTCATTTAAAAATTTTAAACTTGTAGAAGATAAAAAAATACCGGGAACATTAAATGCTGGTGTTGCTATTGTTTGTATTGCTCAGGCTTTTATTTTTATAAAAGCAGTGCCTGTAGATACTACAACACTAATGTCTATGATTATTTCTGCTTTAGGTGGGGCTTTATTAGGTGCAAGAGTTGTTTCTAAAATGAAAAAGAAAACAATACAACTTACCATGACAATAGCATTGGCAATTATGGGAATTACTATGGTACTTGGTAAAATGAATGTTTTCCCTGTGGGTGGAGATGCAATGGCTCTTGAAGGTTGGAAACTAGTTGTAGCATGTATTGCCAATTTCTTATTTGGAGCTTTAAATACTGTTGGTGTTGGACTTTTTGCCCCTTGTATGGTTACTGTTTATCTTTTAGGCTTAAACCCTGCTGCAACATTCCCAATCATGATGGGTTCTACTGCATTATTAGTTCCTTTTGCTGGCATTAAGTTTCTTAAAGAAGATGTTGTTTCTATGAAGGGGACACTACTTATAAACATCTGTGGAACTATAGGTGTTTTTGTTGCTGCGTACCTTGTTAAATCACTTGATTTAAATTTACTACAATACCTTATAATTTTTGTTGTAGCCTATACAACATGGTTAATGGGTAAATCTTATTTACTTTCCTCTAAAAAAATACATTAGAAGAATAATCAGACGATAGCCCATGGTAAAAGTAAAGTTAATAGTATATGAAAATCAGTTGATAGAAAAGTTTAAGTAGGATATTTTACTCATTTTCAATTAAATAGAGTAAATTACAACACTATTTAAAATAAAAGCTACTATTAAAACTAATTAGCCGTTTTCTATGCAAACTAAAACTATACTAATTTTCTGTGCCTTATTGGTATGGAAAATAACGAATGTCTACGCGCAATACCAAACAAAATCAGCATTTCTAAATGATCCGACTGAAGCCACTAAATTTGTAAAAGGAGTTGCCGATTTCTTACGTACAACCAAAGATGAAAAAGGAGGTTATTATTCTTTTATTGAGGCTGATGGAAGTATTAAAAAGGAGCAAATGGAATCTTGGACTGGTGGGTATAACTTAAAAAGTTTTTGTAGCCAAACTAGAGTGGCCTACACATTTGCCAGGGCTTTTATGCTCACTGGAGACACAACTTACCTTAAAGATGCAGAACATGCACTCGATTTTCTCTACGAAAAAGGTTGGGACGAAGAATACGACGGTTGGTACTTTACATATAATGTAGATGCTGATAAAAGTTTTGGCCCTCCATGGAATGAAAATTCTAAGTGGACTTTCCAACAAGAGTATGCAATTTTAGGTATTATTGCTATGGTCGATGTTCTTGGGGGAATAGCATCGAAAAATCGCCATACAGAGTGGTTAGATAAATCTATGTTGTCTTTATATGAACATGTTTGGGATAGCCACAGTACCAATTTTGGCTATTATGAAAATGCGACGAGAAGGTGGGGCAATAAATACGGTAAAGGGTTTACTGGTACTATTGATGGAATTAATACACATGCTGCTTTACTTGCTCTTATGACAGATGAAGAGCAACATAATTTACGTTATCAACAATTAGCTGATATATCACGAGATAAATTGGCAGGAAATATGGATGCGGAGGGCGTTAAAATTGGTTTCCCCGAAAACTTCCATTCAGACTGGAGTATTAACCAAGACAATACTGGAGCAAGTGTTGGACACATGCTTAAAACAGCTTGGTGTCTAGGTAGAGCTGCCGTTTATTTTGATGATAGAAGCTATAGAACTGCAGCAGAAGAAATTATTGACCATGTATATGCTACTAATTTGTATGATAAAAATAATGGTGCTCCATATGAATGGGCAAATTGGAAAACTGGTGTAGTTACAGATCGGAATAAATGCCATTGGGTAGTTGAACAAGGTTTTACTGGACCTATGATTGCCTCTTTTATTACAAATGATCAAGATAAGAAAGAACTTTACCTACAAATGGCAGATGAGTCTTTATATTTTTTTGAGCAAAACATGATTTCATCTATTGGTCTTTCTCATGAGTATGTAACTCCAGGAGGAAATCCAATTGATGGTTTAAAAGCCAATATGTTTAAATCTGGGTTTCATGATGCTGAACTGGGGTTCTTTGCCTATTTATATGGACAAGCCTACCTTACTACTTCAAAATTTAGTTTATATTATTATTTAACACCATCAAAAGACAAAGTATTTACATTAATGCCATTGGCTTACCCTAATAGTCAATTAAAAATTTCTAATGTAGAACTTGATGGGAAACAGTACGCAAATTATAATGGCGAACAAAATGAAGTGAGTGTAACAGCAAATCGTGGAGGCGTTTTTAAAGTTGAATTTACTCCAACACCTATTACTTCTGTATTAACTGCTACCTCTATTCCTAAAAATGATAAAATTACAGTTTTTCCAACATTATTTTCTGATAAAATAACTATCAAAACAACAATTAATGGGCATTATACGATAAGTGTTTATGATATGTTTGGTAATATATTCTATAAAAATTTGACGAGCACTCCTACCACTATTGTAGAAAACTTGCAACAAATTCCAAAAGGGATATATATAGTAAATATACAATCTGAAGAAATAAATCAAGGTTTTAAAATTATTAAAAACTAGTACCTTTTATTATAAATAAGAGTCATCCCTTATTATAAATAATACGGGATGACTCTTGTTTATTTTAGAAGTACTCCAATAGAATTTCTCGTTAGTAATCGATTCTATTTGTAGTACTCAGCTATTATTTAGAAGTGTATTCACCATGTCCTGTTAAATACACATCTTTTTTATCTTTTCCTTTGATAATAAATACTCTGTACACTTCTTTACCGTGGTCAAAACCTGCTTCAATTTTTTCTGAAGCACCAACTACAGTCCAATCAGGAAAATCTTTATTTACTTTCGCTAATACATATTCAGGTAGTTGCACGTTGTCAATTTTTCTCTTGATTAAAACGATTTTACCCTCTTTATCTAAATAAATCTTTTCAGTGCCATTTTCTGTTTTCACATACACTTCATATGTTTTAGAAAATAAACCTAGCACTGGTTTTTTATGATAAACCATTTCATAATCTTTCTGAATTAATGCAACAGGAATAATGTTTACATAATCTACAAACCCCTCTGGAAATTCTTCATTAATATGTTGGTAGATTGTTCCATCTACTTCACTCTGGTTTACTTCTTTAACTTTTAAAACAGCTTTTTGAGCCATTGCTAAACTACTTAAACCTATAAATGCTGCGATAAAAAATAAAAATTTGTGTTTCATAATTGTATAATTTTTTGTGTGATGATAATTATGAAAACGGTATTTTTTTAAATTGAAATTGCAGAAAATAATATAAAAATTACAGATTATGATTTTTCAAGAAAAAAAGAACAAACGGAGCAGTTAATTATTCAGTAACGGGAAATAACGTTCTTCTATTATTTTCATGTGATGCAACTGGTGCCCGGCAATAGTAAAACCAAGTGCCAAAACACTAATTTCATTTCCACTTGCTGTGCCCACTTGTAATAACATCTCATCCGAAAAGCTTTTAAACAAAGCTATACTGCTCATTCTAACTACTTGAAACTCGTTAATAAGGTCTGCTAACTCTCTATGGTTTGCCATGCTATTTACTGCATAATCATCTTCTTCAAAACCTGGTAATGGCGTTTTGTCTTCTCTTGCAAAAGATAATGCTCTATACGCTAAAATTCTTTCTGTATCAATCATGTGCTGCATTAAATCTAAAACAGTCCATTTATTTGCTGCATATACGTCAGTACCTAGTTGTTCCAGTTTTTCTACAAAATCACTATTCAATTTCGAGATTGATTCAGAGAGTATATCAATAACATTATTATCGTCTGTAAGGTTGATATATCTATCAAAAAATACGGGCATAAATGGGAGTTCTTTCTTGTTCATTTTTTAAAATTAAGTAATAGATTATTAATTATCTGTTTGTTTTTGATCAATAAGATATTTCTTAATGATCTTGTCCTATCAACTGCTATTGCCAACTCATTCATTGGGTATATAGTTATGATAGGCTACATACAATATACATTTAATATTTATCTGTACCCAAAAATAATACAATTCTAATTTTGAATTTGATTTATCTAACGAATGTAAATTATTTAAAAATTAATTATTTCTCGATTTTGGCAAATTTACAAAAATGGAAACCACTACATTATCAGGCAGATACCAATAAATATATAAAACTGAACTAAACATTAACTTTAATAGTATAATAATAAATCATTAGCGTATTTGAATAATAATTATTAGCTTATAGTAGCATTAAACTTAACTATACTACTATGAAGAAAATTTTTGTTCTTGATACTTCAGTATTACTTTTTGATCACGATTCTATAACGAACTTCGAGGAGAATGATGTTGCCATTCCTATAACAGTACTCGAAGAACTTGATAAATTTAAAATTGGCAACGACACCAAAAACTTTGAAGCTCGTGCCGTTTGTCGTTTTATTGACGATATATCAATCAATAAAAACTTAAACAATTGGATTCCGCTACCCGGGGACGATAAAGGTGATTTTAAAATTTTGATGCATGACTCATCAAAGGCTACTGCAGTAGAAAACACGTATGGAAACCTAAAGAATGATCATAAAATATTAAATGCAGCCGTTGTTTTACAGGAAAAATATCCTGACAGAAAAATTGTTCTTATTACTAAGGATATTAACCTTAGAGTAAAAGCAAAAGCCATTGGATTACCTGCCCAAGATTTAATGAAAGGCAAAGTAAAAGATGTAAAGAAAATTCATGGTGGTTTTATAGAAATTTCCGGGATCGATAGCAACCTTATCCGTAATTTTTATAAAAATGGTAAAATTGAAGATGTTGATATTCTAGGAGATAAAAAAGTAAATAATGAATATTATATCTTAAAAAATGGTACTTCTTCTGCATTGGCTTTTTACAATCCACACACATTGCATGTAGAAAAAGTAGAAAAGGAATACGTTTACAATATTAAACCTAGAAATGCAGAACAAGCATTTGCTATTCATGCAATCTTAAATGATAACATTAAATTAGTTACACTACAAGGTGTTGCAGGAACGGGAAAAACATTAATTGCTTTGGCTTGTGCTTTAGAACGCTCTAACCAATACAATCAGATAATTTTGGCTAGACCAATAATACCTTTATCTAACAGAGAAATTGGGTATTTACCAGGCGATGCTCAAGAGAAAATTAACCCGTACATGCAACCTCTTTTCGATAATCTTAAATTTATAAAGAGTCAAACATCTAGTAACGGGAAGAAAGCCAAAAATATAGATGCCATGCTAGAAGAAGGTAAAATTGAAATTATGCCTCTGGCTT
Source organism: Flammeovirga kamogawensis (assembly GCF_018736065.1). Lineage (GTDB taxonomy): Bacteria > Bacteroidota > Bacteroidia > Cytophagales > Flammeovirgaceae > Flammeovirga > Flammeovirga kamogawensis. Next base: position 96,127 of record NZ_CP076129.1, on the reverse strand, counting down.
TTATTAGAGGACGGAGTCTAGAGAATGTGATCATGATTATTGATGAATCTCAAAACTTAACACCTCATGAAATTAAAACGATTGTAACAAGAGCTGGTGAAAACACAAAGATCATTTTTACAGGTGATGTTAAACAGATTGACACCCCTTACCTTGATGAACAAAGTAACGGTCTAAGTTTTATGATTGATAAACTTAAAGGCGATCCTCTCTTTGCAAATATCAAATTAATGAAAGGTGAGCGAAGTGCTCTTGCCAATTTAGCTAACGAAAAATTATAAATTCTAACTATAATCACTTAAGGTGCGTTACTTCCTATAATAGTAACGCACTTTTTTTATGTATACCTATTAAATTTTCTAGATATAAATAGTACATTTAATACATGAATACTATTATATCAGCTCAAGAATTATTCGAGATAATTAATCAACCTAATGTAATTGTCTTAGATGCTAGTCAGCCTGGAGATAAAGTAGGTCTGGTTCCGAAAAACCCAGGTTTACAAATTTTAAATGCAAGAACTTTTGATCTAAAAAACGATTTTAGTGACCCTAATAGTTCATTACCTAATACACTCCCAACCCCTACCGATTTTGAAAATGCATGTCGTAATTTGGGCATTAATAATAACAGTATTGTAGTGATTTATGATAACCTAGGTATTTTTACTAGTCCACGAGCTTGGTGGATGTTTAAGTCTATGGGTTTTGATAATGTACATGTCTTAGATGGTGGTTTAGACAGTTGGCTATCAAATGGATATTCAATAGAAAGAATTTCAAAAAAAGAATATCCTAAAGGTGATTTTACAGCTAAGTTCTCCTCTAAAAATGTTGTTGATGCGGCAGTAGTAAATACCAATATCTCTACCAAAAAATACCAATTAATTGATGCTAGAGGAGCACAAAGGTTTGATGGAACAGTAGAAGAACCAAGAGCAGGAATGAGAAGTGGACATATTCCTAATTCATTAAATTTACCTTTTAAAACTTTACTAAAAGATGGGAAATTTAAAAGTGAAGAAGAAAGAAGGGAATTATTTGACGCACTGAATTTAGATGATAAACCTTTAATTTTTAGTTGCGGCTCAGGTGTAACTGCATGTGTAGTTTATTTGGCTTCAGAAGGTATTCTTTCTCAAGAAAAAGCAGTATATGATGGATCTTGGACCGAATGGGGCCAATCTGACTTTCCAATATCTAAAAGTTAAATATTGACACTTTTTAATCATAATTCACTTAACAGAAATACAACAAACAGCGTTTACTAAAAAAGATATTTTAAGAAAGAACGTAGAAGTCTTATAAATTTTTCTAGTACTTTTCCTATTACATAGCAAAAGGAAATCTATTGTGAAATGAAAAACTATTTAGTGCGATAGTATCAGAACTAACTGGTTAAAAAAGAACAAGCTATTGTAATTAATTGTTCATTTAAAATGAATGATTAAGTAGAATCTAGAAAATTTATAAGACCTTTCTTTTCTCGCCTCAATATGGTACGGTTTTATTGCTTCACATAAGCATGAAACTTATACTAACCTACTTCAAAGATTTTCAAAAAGAGTATTATACAAAAAAGTTTATTGTCGCACTTTTAATTATAGGTTGCGGCCTTCTTGCGTTTAATTATACTTTTGACTTTGAAGATAGTTATATCGATAAATATGCCCGTACAATTTATCATACTATTGGGTTCTTTATTTATCATTATTCTGCCTATATTCTCGTTCTTATAGGGGTTCATTTTACTACAAATCGAAAAGTATTAGATCAATCTAAATCGTTTTGGGTAAAGTTAACGCTAGCCATGTTGATATTGGCAATCTCTCGGTCTTTCTATTATCACATATATATTGCTGATTTGTTTGATGGAGTAACAAAACTTTATATAAGTAGAGTAATGACGAAGTTTAGAAAGTTATCGCTCATTTTCTTACTAGTTGGAGGTGTTTATTGGCTTTTTGATAGAAATAAAGGATTACATTTTTATGGTTTAGATTTTAAAGCTAAAAATTTAAAAATCTATGTGATATTATTGGCCTGCATGGTTCCTATTATTGCTGGAGCATCATTTTTAGATGGTTTTCAAAAATTTTATCCTTTTTATAAAAAATCTGGTGGTGCGCTAATGGCTCAACTTTACCATTTGCCAGAATGGATATTTGTCACAATTTATGAAACCGTTTATGCTTCAGAATTCATCTCTGTAGAACTGTTTTTTAGGGGCTTTTTAATACTAGGTTTCACTAAGTACTTGGGTAAAGATGTTGTTATTCCTATGGCATTTACTTATGCCGTTTATCATTTTGGCAAACCTATGGGAGAAGCAATAAGCTCTATTTTTGGAGGTTACATTTTGGGTGTAATTTCTTATTATTCTAAAAACCTTTGGGGTGGTGTTTTTCTTCATGTAGGCATTGCTTTACTTATGGAATTATTTGCTTATCTACAGATGTAAGTATTAAATCAATTTATGAGTTGCTTTAATGTCTCTTCTAATTGATATGAATTTGCTCCTGTTATTCTTTTAATAATTACGCCATCCTTTACTATTAACTGTGTTGGATAACCTTGAATGTTTAACTTTTCTGATAGCTTAGTAACATCAGCATCTAAAACTCTAAATTGAGCTGTATTTTCTAAAGGGTTCTTCTCAATAAATGCTGTCCATTTACTTATTTCTTGATCAAATGATATAAATACAAAATTGACTTTTTCTGAATTGTACTTTTCAAGAATTTCTGGATAGTCTTCTTTCATACTTTTAACACAAGGCCCACACCAAGAAGCCCAAAAATCTATTATGTATATCCCTTTGTTGAATGATCTTATTACCTCATCTAAATTTGGATCTAAAAGCGTAAACTTATTAGGTAGTTTTTGTTGATTAAATCCTTTTCTATTTTTTGATAAAACTGCCAATTCTCTACTATAATCAGAATTTTGATAGGTTTCATCAAACTGATGAACATAATAATTAAAGTTTTGGTTAGACAATGTATCATCATAAAAAACGTACTCTTTCACATATTCGAATAATACTTTTTCTTGTAGACTCCTATTTTTTATGTACTTCGTATTTATAGCCTGAAAACGTTCTACATCTGAATTTGATTTTTGCATCAGTTTGGTTCCTTCCAATGGCGTAAATTCATCTTCTATTACAGTTATTTGCGTAAAAATTAATTCTGCAATATACTGTGCTAGTACTGGGCTAGTGTACATTGTTGTATCATTTAAATCAAATTGTTGCAAAGCATTAAAAATATGATTTGGATTGTTTAGTCTGATAGAATCTGGAAAATATTCGGTATACATTGTGTTAGATTCTAACCATAAAGCAATAATATTTCCTTTAGACTCTTTTAAATAACGTTCTGATAATTTCTCTTTATAAGCAAAAAGAGTATCTGCCATATTTTTTGTAACTGCTTTATTTAAGTTACAAGAGGCCAGGTAATCGGTATGATAATCTAGGTTATTTAAAATTTCACTTCCTTCTTCTAATTGCTTTAGAAAAGAGTAATGGTAATCTAAACTGTCCATTATTTCTTTTGATACCGTAAAATATTGATGTTTATAATTACTCATCAAAAACATACTATCAAATTCATGTTTAAGTACCTTTTTGTTTTTCGAATTATCGGTTATTCTTAAATCACCATAAGTACTCCTTTTTAAGAGGTCTCTTGATTTTTTATACGTAAAATAGTCTCTCTTAATCCTAGGCTGAAGATCATCTTTATCATAATCCAACAATGAATATCGTTCAGCAACGTATGGAGTATATCGTTCGTTTAAACTTTTACTACCAATTTCTTTTCGGTTTATATTTTCAGAATAAGTTGTTGATTTAATGCTTCTGAAAGCCCAAAATGACCCACTACCTTTAGCATAAGGAGCAAATGAATCTATAAGTAAAGCACTTGCATCTGTCGAACGAAACATGTTCGCTGCTCTTAACTGAAAGCACTCCACTGTACTAAAATTAGTAATTTCTAAAGTACCTTTATATGTAATATCTTTTTTAGGATCATCATAATTAACTTGATAATCTACTTTTTGGGTATAATTTTTCTTCCCTACATAACCAAACTGAACACAACCTTTTGACTCTTTTTTATTTTGATAATTAGGAGTTATAAATGGCAGATAATTCTTTTTATGTTTGATCTCAAAATTAGAGGATGTAATACTTAATACCTCAAAGTTTTCTCTGATATATATTTTGCCCTCTGTTTTATCATTTTTCGAATGATATTCTATGACATAAACAGGTTCATTATTTCTATTTTCTATATCTAGTAAATTGTATGTATAATCACTCGTTTTAATTAGTGGACTATTCCGAATAAAACTGAAGTTATATTTTAGTAATAGCTTACTCTGTAAAAAATTAAAGTCTGTAAATTGCCTTTTATGAAAGGCTAATATATCATATTTATTATATGTTTTTAATGCACCCTTATCAAGGTTAGATAAATCCCAAGAAGGATCAAAATTCCAATTATGGTCTTTATTTGCTCTTAATTCATCAAATAATAGTTTATTCAACCCTTGATGAGTAGAATAATTAGGCATTGAGGACTGATACTGTTCAAAATAAATATCTCCTACTCCTTCTAAACCAGAGACAAATTCATTATCTATAAATTTATTTTCGGCATAATAAAATTCTCCTAGATATGCTTTCTCTCTAAAATCTTTTTTAAATTTTGATGTGGATTTTCTAATAATTTCTTTTACAGTGGGCATTTTAGAAGTAACATGAACCATATCTAACTCGGTAGCTCTTGGTTCTAAGAAAATCTTATTTGTAATTAAAAAAGATAGCTTCTTTATGGGAATGACTTTCGACGTAAACCCTATACAAGAAATAAGAAGAGAGTCTTGTAGTTGCTCTTTATTAATTGGAATTATAAAACTCCCATCGTCTTTACTATAGCCACCTAAATGGTTGTTTTTTAAGATAATATTAGCATAAGGCACAGCCTCTTTTGTGGTGAGGCTAACTACCGTTCCTTTAATATTCTGAGCGTTACTATATAAAGAAATAAAAAGTAGAGAAAAAAACGTAATTAGTTTCATTGTTTTCGTTTAGTCGTAGCATTAGTTTTATGAGCTAGTCAAATCTATAAAAAATTATTGAATAAATAAATAAATCAATCAGTAAGAATATTTATCCTCACTGATTGATTATTACTAAAATTAGTATCCTAAAGCATCCAATACTTTAGCATTTAATCGTCTATTTTTTCCTTTATAAGGATAACAATGAATATGAATTGCAGGATTAAAGTTCATTTCAATAATTGCATAATTACTGTCATTCGCTTCTTCAGAAATATCATCTATCATCATATCTAAGCCTGTAATTTCTACATCTAAGGCTTTGGCTGCATCAACAGCAATCTTTTTATATGATTCAGGAATATCATCTGTAAAATCTATACTATCGCCACCCGTAGATATGTTAGAATTTTCTCTTAAGTAGACAATCTGATTCTTAGATGGAACAAAATCAAAATCAAGTCCCTGAGATTGTAAAAACATTTCTTCTGCTTCTCCAAGTGCTATTTTTTCTAATGGAGTTTTATACCCTTTTCCTCTTAAAGGATCTTTATTTTTTTCAATAACAAGCTCTCTTATGGTTGCTTCGCCATCTCCTTTAACATTGGCTGGTACACGATGTAAAATACCTACTACTTCATTTTTTATGATAAAAATTCGGTATTCTTTTCCACTTACAAACTCTTCTACTAAAATTGAATTATCATGTTCAAAAGCAATTTCAATAGCTCTATCAAAGACTTCTTTTTTTGTATTATTTTTTAAAATACTAATACCCAACCCAAAATTTGTGGATTTAGGTTTTACTACAACAGATTTATTCTTATAAAATAAGAAATCTTCTTTTGCTTTGTAATGATCTATATACTGTTCACCTTTAGGAGTTCGGATACCCACACGCTCTATTAGCTTTTTAGTCATTACTTTATTTTCCATCATTAAGACACTTACATAATTGTCTAAAGATGTTCGAGTAGCCTGCATTACATACTCTATCTTACCGTTTTGCTCTAGTTTAACAAAGTTTTCCGAACGGTCCATTATTTCAAATTTGATCCCTCTCAATACTGCTTCTCTCAACAATAATTGAGTGGATAATTCCATATCTTCTAAACCATAAAATTTATACGAATGGTTAAGGCTTTCCTGTTTGTAAACTTGTGCCTTTTCTAGATGCCAAGCTAAAAATGAAGTTCCTTGAATAGCTGCAAGTGTTTTAGCTGCAGGTCTCTCATTAATGTCATCAGAAATTTTAATCAGATGCTCTAAAGAACGCTCGTAACCTTCCGGTAATAGATGTTCTAATGTATGTTCTATTTGTCTGGTAATTCTAGCAACTGCTTCTTGAAGATTCATCGGTTTACCTTCAAAATCTATTTTAGCAATCTTAGAAAGCCCCATTGTTGCTGCAATTTCTTGATTTTCATTAGCTTTAAATTGAACCGCTGCATCAAAGGTTGTTTCTTCTTTTAACAGGCAAAACAACAAGAACATATGTACAATCTCTGCTGTTTCTTTTGTTATTCCGAGCTTAACAGATGGATCTAAATCTAATAAACGAATTTCTAAATAAGCCAACTGCCCGTTAATTTCTTTTAGACGTATGGGTGAATAATTTTCTTTTGCACTTTCTAATTGCCCATTGTCTATGGCTTGTTGAATACTCTTATCATATCCATCCATTGATGAATAATCTAGTACTAAATCTTCTTGATTTTTGTACCCGCAAACACTTGTACGCATGGAAGTTGCTTCTGTAAAATGATACGCATCTGTTGTGGCTTTGGGCAGTTGGTCTATACAACATTTCATGTAAGAACTGTGCAAGGCAGGACTATCGCCTAATAGTGTGACCAAATACCATCTATATTTTAAGAAATTTCTAGCTACTTTTAAATACACAGCTTCTTTAAACTCCGCATATGTTTGGCTTTTATCTTCTGATTTTTGGTATAAATAAGTAAGGTTTTTATCTAAAAAAGAGAAGTTATAATGTATACCAGACAATAACTGTTTCTTCTTACCATATTTATTGGCTAAATGAGAACGGTATTCTTCATTGGCCTCACCTCCTAAACCATAATTAGCAATTGGAATGTCATTATCATTTTCTGGAAGGTCTGGAGGGGTGCTTTGTGGCCATAAATATTCATCGCCTAATTGCTCAGAAACGATATCATGAATAGTCTCTAGAAAACCTAATGCCTCATGAATTGAGGGTAAAGGTGGAGTAATCATTTCTATCTGACTTTCTGAAAAATCTGTGGTAATATAAGGATGTGTTAATTTACTTCCTAAAGTAGAAGGGTGAGGTGTTAAAGCTATTTTCCCATTTTTATCAATTCGTATATTTTCTTTTTCAAGTCCGAAACTTCCCTCAAATAAATGACTTGATTTATAGTTATTAATGATTGAATCTAAGGCTTTCATATTGCTCTATTTAAAGTAATTTTTCTTTTTATAATTTGATAAGCGACAGTTAATGATGTCGCTCGTAATACAGTGCTTATCGCAATGGCTAACCACACTCCATTAATACCTATTGCTGTGAAAGAAGATAAGTAAATGGCCATTGGAATACGAATTAACGTCATGGTTATGTTTATTGTTGCAGGTACTTTTGTTTTTCCTAATCCATTGATTATTCCTGATGTAATCATTTCTACACACATAAACACTTGCGACAAACCAATTATGCGTAGATAATCAGCACCAATTGTCACTGTTGCTTCTTCTTGAACAAAAAGACGTACAAAAAACGTTGGAAAGGAATAAAAAAGAATACCCATTACAACACCCAATGAAACACCAATTTTAAGTGCTGTACTATATCCTTCACTTATACGACTATACTTTTTGGCTCCAAAATTTTGTCCCGTAAAAGACATCATAGCCCCCATTAAACCACCTGTTGCCATAAATGTCATAGATTCTATTTGTAAACCTATTTTTTGTGCTGCAATGGCATCACTACCCCATTGGGCAACTATTCTTGCCATTATAATACCTACCACAGTAAAAACTATGCGTTGTATTGACGGTGGAAAACCAAGATTAATGGTCTCTTTTATTGTACTTGTTGACCATTTCCACTCTTTATAAGTACCTAAAAAGTCTTGAGCTGTTTTATTCCAAAATAAAATTAAGCTAACACTTTGTGCTATTATAGTGGCTAATGCCGCTCCTAAAACTCCTAAGTCTAATACAAAAATGAAAATCGGATCAAGAAGTATATTAATAACTACCCCAACTATTGTAATTTTTAAAGGTGTTTTCGCATCACCTCTGGCATTACTTATTCCTGTAAATAAATTTACGGTTAGAATAAATAATAACCCTAAAGATGCACACCTTAGGTAATCGTAAGCTAGACCTTCTACTAGAAGATCATTCAACTTAAAAAAACCAATTAAATCTTTATAAAAAAGTTGAATAATTACTATCATAATCGCAACTATTAGCATTAGAAAAAACAAAGCTTCTCTAGCTATAATTTGCGCTTTTTTGTTCTCTTTATTTCCTATAGCGTGAGATACAGAAATTCCTGTACCTAATAAAAAAACAGAAGCAAATGCCCATGTTAATTGCAAGAAAAAGGCAGATGTACCCACTGCTGCAACAGCATTACTACCTAACTGACCTACCCAAAGCATATCTGTAAAATTATATGCAAACTGTAAGAAAGAAGAGGCAATAATTGGCAACGCCAACCCAACGATACCTTCTAAAACAGGACCGTTAGTTAAGTCTTTTTTCATGAATTATTTAATTGTGTTCTTTATGAAAACAATATTTACACTCTATTAAAATAAGTGTAATTACTCTGTTGTCAAAATTGTATATCTAAAATTAATTAGATAGATAAAGAATAGTAGAATTAGCTAAATTATTAACCGACAAAGCCAAATTAAAAGAAAATTATTTTTTAACCTCGAAGTTTTTTCTTGGTGCTTTACAATTGATTTTGAATAACTTTCAAGAAAATATTCACGAAAAAAAACACATCTAAAATATAAAGTATTACTTAATACATTTGTGTTGTATGTACTATAATTTAAAGTGAATGATGTTGTTAATGGTAAAGAAATTGGTAAACAACACTGTTCTCCTGATTTTTTTTCTGCTTGATTTGAAATACCTTTAAATGAATGTGAAAAGGCAACTTTGTCTGATTTTTTAATACAACAAGAATTTACCAACTCCTCTTTTTGTTGAGTAGATGCGACACATATAAATGTGACGATAATGCCTACGCATATTTGGTAAAATGATGTATATATTTTATTCATTTTCTTTATGTTCTACGTGAATATATGATATATGATTCATATTTAAGAGTCTATTAACTGTTATTTGATATTGTAAAATAATTTTGAGTTTCTAAAATATTCTTTCTAGCTTTGTAGCAACATCAAGAATCCTTAAATGGATGCCAACCGAGCTTTAGGTCACGGTGGCAAAATGGATGTGGTCCTCGGATGGACAAAATGCCTTCCCAACCATTTTCCTTAAATTTCTTGATGTCATTTTAATCGATTATTCACTTATAATCTGTATGACAATGACATTTGTAGAAGATTTTTATCAAGAGAAAAAAGCTTATTTTTCATCGCTTACAACAGATGAACTAATTTCTAAATTTAACCGCGAAGTAGGTAATACTGGATGGACTGGCTCTAGAGGTATTTATCTAGCAGCTTTAAATGATGAAATTTCGGAAAGAAAGATCAAAGGAACTGATTTAATTATCAAAGGTGGACGCATGTCTATTCTTAAGAAAGTAAAATTTGTAAACAACCAATTGTTTGCACTTTAAGTTACTATTTAGAATTTATTTCAAATTAAAAAAGAAGAAGACATGAGTTTATCACAAGATATTTACATTCAATTTTTAGATCATTTTTCTGCATTAAATAACAGTGATTTAAAGGCATTAAAAGCACAGAACTCTATTGCTGTATCTCACCACAACCATGCTATTGCTTTAGCATTAAGTGATGTATTAGAAGCAAGAAGTCTGTAGAACTAAGAGGGTAACTTTAATATAAAGTTACCCTCTAAATTGCATAATAATGAGTTTAACTTACCATCATCCAATATTTTTTTACCATTAAGCCTTAATTCTTTCTTTTACTTTTGAAAGTAATTGTTATCCAATTAATTTCTATATCATGACTAAAGAATTAAAATTATTAAGTGCTCTTTACGGTTGTATTGTATTTGCTTTATTATTATTGCAACATTTTTATAAACTTCCTCACCCAGAATGGGGATTACTTACTCTACCACTTATCTTTTCTCCCACAAGAAAAAACTTTTTTCATAAGAGTATTTATAGAGTTTCTGCTACTTTTTTTGGTGCATTTTTATTGTTTGCACTATCAGGAGTGACCAACAGATACCTTTATTACTTTTGTTTAGTTTGCTTAATAATGCTAATAAGTCATTTATCTATTAAGTATAAAAAGTATTTTTATTTCTTTTTTATTATTAATGTAACTATTGGAATTTTTGGAATTGGTAATTTTCATAGTGCTGATAGCCAAAGTGTATTACCTATTATAGAAGATAGGATTTTTGAGACCTTGTTAAGTTGTGCACTAATACTTATTCCTTTAGGTATATTTTTAAAACTAAATAAAAAGTTTGCTTTTACTAACCAACTTCCTCATGGTATTGAAGAACCTACACACTTTCAGTTATTTTTAAGAGCTTTAATAACGTACCTTGGTTATATTCTTCTCTATATTTTAGCAGGTACAAGAGCACTGCAAGGAGCAGGTGTTATGCTTACAATTTTATTTGCTAGTACTACTCTTTACAAAAACCCTGTGCCTATGGTTTATGCAAAAATAAAAATCATTCTATTCTCTGCCGTTATAGTTTTTCTTCTAAAAGTAGTTTCACCGTATTTAGATTTGCCCTTTTATATCAATTTCCTATTTATAAGTTTAACATATGGTTATTTAATGTACCTGTCGTTTAAACATATAAAACATGAATTTTTCTTTAAGATGATAATGGTTGTAGGACCTGTATTATATAGCATTACCCCTCCTCCTTTAGTAAACCCCACTGCATTTTGCACTGTATTAGGCGTCTTTTTAATTGGGATTTTATTTATCTATGTAGGGCATCAAATATCTATTAGAGTACACCATAAAATTACCAATAAAGAAAATATATAAATTAAAAAACCCTCAAATTGCAAAGCAAAATGAGGGTAACACTTACATTATATTAAAACATATTTTTTATTCTACCCAATTCCCTCCTAGAGATTGGTATAAGGCAATAATTTGCCCTAATAAATTTCCTTTAGTTTGTACTTGCTCATTTTGAGCAAGTAATAATGATTGTTGGGAGTTTAATACTGGCTGATAATCTATAATTCCTTGTTGGTATTGATCTATGGAAAGATTTACCGACTCATCTGATGCAGATACTGTTTGATCTAACCAAGTCATTGCTCCTTTTAATTCTTTTATATTTGACAAGCTATTTTCTACCTCCTTCATGGCATTTAATACCGTATTTTGGTAGTTTAATTGTGCTTGTTGCATTTCTACTTTTGCAATCTGTTTATTTCGTTTTTCGTACAAACCACTAAATAAGTTCCAACTAAGTTTTGGCCCAACATAATAAGCTAATCCATCATTATTTATCCAATTGCTAGCATCGTTAGAAATAAAACCTACATTACCTTGTATGGCTAAAGTGGGTAATAACTCTGCATTGGCTTGTTCTTCATTGGCTACCATTGCCATTAAACCATTTTCTGCAGATTTAATATCTGGTCGTTGCCTTACCATTTCTACAGGTAAAAGAGTTTGTAATTGTACGGGTACTTCTGGTAATTCTTTTACATCTAATAATGCTATTTTTAAACGCTCAGGATACTCACCAATAAATACCTGAATTAAGTTTACCTCTGCAACTACTTGTGCATTTAAAGTATGAATTGATGCATTTGTACTTGCATACATCGCTTCTGCTTGTAAAACATCTAATTTAGATGTTAAACCAGACTGAAATCTATCTCTAGCAAGATCCAATGCTTTTAATTGTGCTTTAATGTTAGATTCTGCAACAATAATCTGATTTTGATACATTCTTAAACGAATATAAGAAGAAGATACCTCGCCAAGTATACTAACCATCACAGATTTCATGTCTTCTTGTGCTTGTTGATAACTATAATTGGCTGTTTTTACTCCTTTACGGACTCTACCAAATACATCTATTTCCCAATACATTGAAATACCCGCATTGTATATCATCGTATTTTCGGCATTATCTGTTGGAGAAGTACCTCTATTACTAAAATTAGCAGATGCATTTAATGCAATTGAAGGGTAGTAAGCAGCCTGACTTTGTTTGTATACTAACCTTCCTTGTTCAATTCTTTGTACTGCAACTTTAATGTTCAAGTTATTATCTACAGCTTTATTGACTAATTCGTTAAGAATAGGATCGTTAAAGATCTTCCACCAATTGGCTACATCTTGCACTACAGCTAACGTACTATCATTTGCTTCTGTATTCCAATTTTCAGGAATACTATCTAATGAATGAGCCTGTTGAGAATACCCTACAAAAGGTATTAATAATAAAGAGAGAAAGTAAATTATTTTTTTCATAATGTCGTAAATAAATCAGATGTGACTTTTTTAACGAACTTTATGTAACAATGTTTCATTTTTGATACAAATAATAAAATAACAGTTGTAAATTATTTTAATTATCTGTTTTCTTCACCATTTAAAAATGGTATTTAGGTTCTAAATCAATGTTTAGATTTAATAATTTGATGACACTTTTTAGTTAACTATACAAATTATTTTCACTCAAATACTTTCTTACCTTTCTAATCTGCTCTATATTTTCTTCGGATTCTATTTCCAAAGGGTTATTATAATGGAGCATTTCTATACTGCCACCTTCCCACTCTTCTACTTTGATGAATGGGCAATTGAGGAGTTGTTCTTTGGTGTGATCTTCTTCATAAACTTCTTCTGTGGTCACACAATGATAGAAAAGAGGTTTTTCATTAAATACTGAATCATAAAATTCAAATTTGTCTAACCCATATTTAGAATCAAATTTGTAATAGTTCCCTACATCCACCCAACTTACATAACCTAAACCATTGGGTAAGGATTTGTAGATGTTGAAGAAGAAAGTATCATAATCTATAAATATTTCATGTTTAATTTTATCAATGCTAATTGCTATCTCTAGTGTACAGGTTCTTCTGATACTCATATCAATGAATTCTGATACATTAATTGCAATAGAATCATTATATGTTATGATTTTATTATTTCCTACAAAGTTCTTTAAGTCTCTTAAACCTTGGAAAATATTGATTATTTCTCCATTATTAAAATCTATCAATTTTATAGATATTAGTTCTATAAATAATTTACTTTCTATTAAAGAATCAAAAATCGAATCCTGTATTTTCTCAGTATTATTTAACTTATATAAAATCGTCATCATTTATAGTTTATCTGTTTTAATTAAATCTTTAATACTTTTGTATTGTTGAGGACCTTCAAAAATAGTTTCTTTCTTACTCCTAATTGCATTAACAGCTTCATCTACTTTATTTATCTTACCTGGCATAACTATATAATGAACTTCAACTTGATTACTGAAGTTATCTAAATTTATACCCTTCTTTTCAAATGCATCAAAATGAACTATCTACTATATGAGAAAACATTAATTATATGTTAGATAGCACTGTTAACTTTATGTCAGTTTGGCTTATTAATTCTTGAAACTTATCAAAATATTTTGAATTGATGATACCTACAGCCATGTCATTTTCAACCGTTAGTCCATATACTTTATAATTGGGAGAATTAATGATCTCATTGGTATTACTCCAACTATAATTTTTTGTTTCATTTTCATAAATCTCATAATCAAGCTTACTTCTAAACTCATTGAGGTCATTCACAATCAATAAAACACTCATTTTTCTCCAAAGTTCATCTTTGTTTACTTCACCATTAATTAACTGTAAAAATGATTCCGTCAATATATCAAAGAAATAAAATTCATGAAGATTAGAAGTTTTAGGAGTAACTTCGGGGCGATAACATAATACACCTATATATTCATTAGAATCATTAAAAGCTATCTGTGGATTTTTAAAAAATGATTTGATATCATTTTTCAAATCTTCTTTCATACCGCCTTCTGGCACTATAAGTTCGATGATATTGAGGTAAGTTTCTGAAAAATTAGTCATATCAAATTTGTTATTAGCAGCTTATGTATTGTAAATTAAAAAATTCTACTCCTCCCAATGCCATTTTGGTGCTTTATAATTTGGATCTTCTTCCTCTGCCTCACGATTATAACCATCAACTTCATCTTGATGGTCTTGGTTCCAAATATATTCTATTTCATGTGATCCATCGGGGTATAAGGTAAGGTTCGCAAAGTTCCATTTGTTTTTACCATTTTTAGTCGATTGAATATGTTTTTTTTGAACTGTATCCATAATGTAGTTTTTCATTTCAGACTTTAATCTAAATGGAATTCTCTCATTATCAAGGAAGAATTTAGGTTTATAATTTATTGATTTGGGTTGTATAGAAATTTTTAAATGTAATGTATCCCACTCAAAATTATTATTTAGATATTCAACTAATGTTTCAATAAATTCATTCATTTTAATTTTCAATTATTAATACTCATCTTCATCAATAAACTTACCATTAAGGTCATAAACCTCATGTCGAGCTTCAAACCTTATTGGTCTTTGAGAATCACCTTCATAAATTGGAGTAATCCAAACTTTCAAATTATTATTAGGGTCTTCTTCCAAAAACTTACGCCAATCATTTTCCATGGCTTTCCATTTTCCTCTATTCAAATCAGCACGCTGTGGTAAATAATTGATTTGCTCTCCAGGACCATAAAGTACATTTGCAATTAAATGTCCTCCATCATCTTGGCCTTTCACTCCATCTTTCTTTCCAACAGAACCGCCTTGTTGCCCTGTATTTCGGCCCTTCTCTTGAGCTTTTACATCTAAGACTTAAAAGATACTCATCTGTTCCTTGTTCGTAGTTTTTTTGTTTATACAAACGAGTACCAATACGAGAACTTCCCCCTTTGGCTTCTACAATGATATACCTACCACCATTGCGAGAGTTATAATATACCCTATCAAACAGACCTTGTTTAACATCTCTTTTAAGGACAATTTTTGTATGTCTTTGTCATCACTGTTCTATGTGTTAAGCAACAGCGTCAAATAGAATATATCACAATAAATACACCAATTAGTCAATAATTTCACAATATATCAGTGATAAATAAACCTTGATATTCATCTTTTAATTATGCATTTTCATAAAAAAAATCATTCATGTCAAGCAGAAAGAGAGACAGATTAGAAATATCAACTTAAAGGTGTTTATGTAATCGGGTTGATGAATTACTTAATTTTTCTAAGCATTGAAGAAGTAAAAAATATACAGCAGTAAGCTACAACTTTAAAGAAGCAACAAGCCAACCTATTTTTGTAGGTTACTTGTCTTTTTATTCGCTATACAAATTATTCTCACTTAAATACTTCCTTACCTTTCTGATCTGCTCTATATTTTCATCGGATTCAATATCTAACGGATTGTTATAATGCAACATTTCTATACTGCCATCTTCCCATTCTTCTACTTTAATGAAAGGGCAATTGAGGAGTTGAACTTTGGTGTGATCTTCTTCATAAACTTCTTCTGTGGTCACACAATGATAGAAAAGAGGTTTTTCATTAAATACTGAATCATAAAATTCAAATTTGTCTAACCCATATTTAGAATCAAATTTGTAATAGTTCCCTACATCCACCCAACTTACATAACCTAAGCCATTGGGTATGGATTTGTAGAGATTGAAGAAGAAGGTGTCAAAATTTGAAAAATTAATTTCAGAAAAAGCTTCATCATTGCTATAATGGGTAATTCTAAAAATATTTTCATTACTCAGAATAAAAACTAAAGAACTTTCGCTTTTAGTTAAGGTATTTTCTTTATCAAAAGAATATACAATTTTGCTTTTTACTTCAGTTGTTGTAAAAAAATCATATAAATCTAGTTTATAAGTATCTTTAATATAATCTTCCCTATAAGGGTCAATGTTTTTAGAAACAGAATCCCAAGAAATTAGGGAAATAAACTCCTCAATTTTTTTTAAAAAAGAAAAATTTGATTTTATCTTAATGTCCAATTTAATATTCGCCATTCTATTTCATTTTTTCAACTATTATCTTTTCTCTAAAATTTGGATCTATTGTTTTTTGATTTTTCACCTTTTTCTCTATAGCTGTTACAGCATCATTCACTTGATTCGTTTTACCCGGCATCACAATATACTGAACTTCAACTTCACCTGAGAAACCATCCATATTGATACCTTTTTCTTTTAATTTATTGATGAGTTTTGTCCTATTTAGACCTTCAGTTGATAATATCTCAATCATCTTCGCATAATCCTCTAACTGTTCAACATCAATTTGTCCATTTACATATCCCGGTTTCACATCATAGATCACTAATTTACCTTGAGCATCTACATGAAAAATACCATCGGGAATACGCTTTTTACTAAATGATGGACACTCTATTTGTGGATGTGCAACACCTGTGTTCGTTAAATTTTTCTTGGTGGCTATATAGGCTTCACAAATTGCTCCTCTTGAACCATGATTTTCTATTTTAGAAAGTCTCACTGTTAATTCATCTATACTATTGGCTGTTTGACCTAAGTGTTCATTAAACTCTTTAACAACTTTAGAACGAATGTTCGCTGCGTCTGCTCCTTCTGCTAAGTTATCTAATTGATCTTTATATTTACTTTAATTAGGATCAGAAAATTCATTTGTAAATGTTTTTATTTGCACTTCAGATAAATTTTAATGAGCTAATTTATTACTTATGTTGGATGGTAACTCATAAACATTATGCACCAAAATCCCTTCTTCACCAAAACTATTTCCTCTGTATTTTTCAATAAAGTTATATCTGAAAAGCAGACTTAAAGAGGACAATCAATAATATAATTTTTAGAACCTTCTAATGTATCATACTTATCATGAAGAATCAATTCACCTTTCGACAATAATAATGAAAAAAAACGATGTGGTGTTTTATAAACAACTAAATCCATTAGATACCATTTATTTTTATGTATTACAGCATGTACTATTATTTGATATTCTTTCTTATCTGCTACCACTTGATAACTATATGTAAAATCTCCTGTAATATTAGTTTCTCCAACTAATTGCCTTTTATAAAAACCGTATGAATTTCCATACTTGTAATACTTCATTTCTTTAAATACCTGATCTAGGTTAAATTCCCTATTTAATACTTTATTCTTTACACATATAGAACTTTTATCAAAATATTCTCCATAAAACAATAATATCAATACTAATACAGGTGAGAATATGATAAAATAAAACATCCCCTTAACTGTAAAAACCAACTCCTCTTTTATTTTTTTAAGCATATTATAAATTTGAATTTAAAGATTTATACCCTTCCCCCCACTGTTCTTGTTATTAAGCCGAAGGTATCACTCGGAACTCGAACATTCTGTGAGTTTGTAACTCACGATTTCTGTATTTCAAAATAGATCAAAATAAGGTGTATTCATATAGACCAATTGTAGGGTCATGAACATATTGTCTAACAGTTATTTATGGAATGTCTACTATTAAGCAGTTATACAATCAAAATCAGAAGTTTTAGACCTTGTTTTTTTGACTACTCTGCGTTAAAATTTCATCACGTAGCTATGCTCTTCAATTCTGCCTTGATTAGTCAAAAAATAATCCCAACAGATTTTTTACCTTGTGGGATTATGAATGTAGCTTAAAATAAAAACACTTCAAGATGATGTGAAAAGTGGGTTTTATTGATTTGAAATAACACCAATACAGAGTTTATTTTTTATTCTGATTTTGGTATAGTAAGAGGATCATTTACTAATTTTTCTGAACTTTAGAAACCGTCTGTTTTGTAGTTTCTACTATCTTCTAAAGGTTTTACAATACCTTGATCGATTATTTCCAAGTCAATTCAGAAAGGTACTAGTCAAAAGAAGGTATTTTAACACGACCACTCTCAATATCTTCCTGATAAACTATTTTTCCATCTAACGGAATACCATGGTCACACCATATTTTATCTGAATCTTCATCTTCAGTCTTTCGCATATCTGTAACATGTTGAATGGCATATCCATCAGAATGAAAATGCCATTTTCCATTATTTTCTATGGAAATTTGTTTAATATCCCTTAAAAAACTATTTAATCTTGGCGTATGTCTATAGGCTAGTGGTCTGTTATCGACTTCTCCTAAATGATAAGAATCATTTTCAGTGGTATCAATCTTTAAACTATCAACTACTGGTAACCAAATGTCTGATATTAAAAAAATTCCAATATAAAAAAACCATTGGTCATTACGTCTATAAGGTCCACATGAAAATTTAATTGGAGGAACTAAATCATAGTCATTACCTCCAACTCTTTTAAACTCTACATCACCGTTTTTGACCTTATGGGTTACATATTCTATCCCTCCACCATAATTCCAAAAGACGTAAATATCTTTCTCTTCTATTTCTCCTTTTTTATTATAAAAGGCTAAACGGGTTGCAGGTGTACCTATTTCTTCATTGTAGAAAGCAAATTTTCTGATACTATTTTCATCAAATTCAAGACTTTCAGGGCGAACTCTTTTAATATAGGATAAATAACTTTCAGACTTAGCCCCTTCTGGAAGAATTTTTAAAACATTGTACTTTTCTGCACTTTCCAAAAATCTTATAAGAATCTCTTCAGACTTTTTTTCGACCTCGTGATCGGATATGATAAATTCAGTATCATATTCAGCCAATCGTTCACACCATTTAGTTTCCCATCCGTTGATTCCTTTTTTCATAATCAATTTAGTTTATTTGCCATTGTTCTTTTAATATTACATGAACCCCTTTATTATTTTCAATAATGAACATCGTTACATTATCCATTTGTTGTTTTAGTTTTGTCACCTCCTTAGCTAGATTTTAACGTATACGTCATAATTTATTTTTTTTGAATCTATGTATTCTAGCATTTCTAATAGTTTATCTTCCAAACCAATATCTAAATCTTTTATTTCCAAGAGAGCTAATGTGCTATCACACAAACTTATTATATGTTCTAATTTCCCGTTATCTTGTGTTGAATTTTCAGAACCTCCCATTTATAACCATTTTCTACCCATATTAAGTACAGCTTTTGTATGTTCATTCTTTTCTCTACTTGATTTTAACTTCCATTCCAATTCAGATATTTGTTTTAGTAATATTTGATGTTGATGAAATAGAGAATCTTCAATTTTATCATCATTATTTTGTCTCCGTTTTTCAGTTATAATTTTATGTTTTGAACGTAATAGTTGAATTTTATTTTTAATCTCTTGATTTTCCATTGTACTACATTTGTTCTAAAATAACTTTAAGCACAGTACCCTTTTCACTTGGATGAAGGATTAATTTTGGTTCCCCTTTGACTTGAAATATTACATTTGATCTACTTCTCTCTACATTCTATGAGTTAAGTGATAGGGAATCATATAGAACTTTGCCTATTGATTAAACTTATCACAATAAATACACCAATAAAATTATTTATTAGCTTCTAAAAAAGTAGTAAGATCTAACTTTAACTATGTTATCTACTTCCCTCCTCTATTACAGGAAAGAACTTTTTAAAAATTGTTCAAAATATCAGAATATTCTGCAATGAATGAAACGGATAAAGTGAGTTACGAAGAATCTCTGAAAACCTTTAGGGACTATGTAAATACGTTGGATCAGGCGAAGGAAGAGGGGAAAAAAGAACAAGCTGTAGAAACGGCCAAATCCATGCTTCAAGATGGACTTACCATTGAAAAAGTTGCTCAATATTCGGGTCTAACCATTGAAGAAGTAAAAGATATACAGCAGTAAACCATAAATATGCAACAAGCCAACCTAATTTTTTTGTAGGTTGGCTTGTTGTCTATTCTAAATTAAATTCTTAACAAGAAAATTTTTCTTGTTCTATTCTTCATCTGCAAAGGTAAAATGAACTGGACTTTTACGAATTTCTACTCCATCTAAATCTGCAGCTTCAATTGCTTCTTTTAATCGATCACTGATAAGGAAACCATGATTTATCCAATATATTAGGTCAATATTACGATATGCTGATTTAAGAACACCTTTATTAAATATTGCTGTTACATATTGATCGTGATGATGTCTTCTATTCTCTTCTAATTTTTTAATTGTTGGAAATTCATTTTTTAAACCTCTTTCAAGTATTTCTCCTGTACTAATTACCTCTAAATCAAAAAGTGATTTTTCAAAACAAATACATTTTTCAAATTCTCTCTTTGAAGAAACCATCACATTAAAATCAAAAAATGAATACCCTACCTTGACCTTTGCATCATAAATTTTTGAATTTAAAGAATTAAACTCTTGTAAAATTTTTTTTAATGTATTAGAAAGAGGGCTTAAATTTATTCTAGGTCTAACTGTAAAACCAATACGACTATACAAATTTGAAAGAATCACTTTTCGTTTATCATAATCAGCTTTATCAATGATGTCTATATAATCAAAAATGTAATTATCAGGGAAACTTAATTCATTTTGAATAATATGATGTACCTCTTCCAAATTTTTTAAATTATCTCCATCACATTCTCCAAATGTAAATTCATTTCTATCGAAGACTTTAGATCTTATACTTTTTTTTAATAAATATTTCATGTTGTTTATTCATTTAGTTTTAAATTATTGATCACTCTTACCTTTTGACCTAAATACTCTGATTTTATTACTTCTTTTTTATCAAATTCTACTTTAGGAAATAAATAAAAATTATAATCACTATTATTTAACTTCAATTTTACTTTTTTTATAACATAATCTAAAAAACCTTTTCTTGAAAATGTATTATATGTATAAGCCTTTTATGTAGCTTTTTCTCACATTTTTAAATGCTTTTCATCTTGTTATAAATCATTGCTATTTAAAAAAGAAAACTCATCTAACAACCTTATTTTGGACGTTATATAAGTCAATTAATGTTTCTTTAGAAATACTTTCTTTAATATCTAAAAATGCTTTATTCGCACTCCTTCCCAAACCTTTGTAGTATTACACCGACAAATGTCACCACAAACTCCATAATTGGATGAATTTAAAACTTATCACAATAAATACACCAATAAAATTATTTATTAGCTTCTAAAAAAGTAGTAAGATCTAACTTTAACTATGTTATCGACTTCCCTCCTCTATTACAGGAAAGAACTTTTTAAAAATTATTCAAAATATCAGAATATTCTGCAATGAATGAAACGGATAAAGTGAGTTACGAAGAATCTCTGAAGACCTTTAGGGACTATGTAAATACGTTGGATCAGGCGAAGGAAGAGGGGAAAAAAGAACAGGCTGTAGAAACGGCCAAATCCATGCTTCTCGATGGACTTAGCATTGAAGAAGTAAAAAATATACAGCAGTAAACCATAAATATGCAACAAGCCAACCTAGTTTTTGTAGGTTGGCTTGTTGTGTATTCTAAAATAATTCTTAACAAGAAAATATTTCTTGTTCTATTCTTCATCTGCAAAGGTAAAATGTACAGGACTTTTACGAATTTCTACTCCATCTAAATCTGCAGCTTCAATTGCTTCTTTTAATCGGTCACTGATAAGGAAACCATGGCTTATCCAATATATTAGGTCAATATTACGATATGCTGATTTAAGTACACCAGTTTGAAATAGAGCAGTTATAGATTGGTTATATTGAGATGTTCTATTCTCTTCTAATTCTCTAAGAGTTGAAAAATCATTTTTTATATCTCTTTCAACTATTTCACCTGTTCTCGTTATTTCTAAATCAAAACGTGATTTTTCAAAATTGATACATTCATAAAACTCACGGAGTGGAGTAACTAATACATTAAAGTCATAAAATGAATCTCTTACTTTTACCTTAGCGTCATAAAACTTTGAATTTAAGAATTTAAAACCTTTAAGTATATCTCTAAGTGTAATAGAAAGTGGACTTAGCTTAAATTTAGATATTATCGTAAAACCTATACGGTTGTAAAAATTAGAAAGAACCACTTCTCGTTTATCAAACTCCGCCTTATCAATGACATCTATATAATCAAAAATAAATCCTTCTTCTAAGCTTAAGCCATTTTCAAGTTTATGATGTAATTGATCTAAATCATTTAAAGTCTTACTTCCTGAACATTCTCCGAATGTAAAATTATCTATATCATAAATCTTCGATCTAACACTACTTCTCAATAAATATTTCATATTATTTATTCATTTAGTTTTATATTATTAATCACTTTTCCTTGCTGTCCTAAATACTTTGCTTTTATTACCTCTTTTTTATCAAATTCTACTTTAGGAAATAAATAAGAATTATAACCGCTTTTATTTAACTTCAATTTTACTTTTTCTATTACATAATCTAAAAAACCTTTTCTTGAAAATGTATTATTTCTATTATGTGTATAAGCCTTTTATGTAGCTTTTTCTAACATTTCTCACATTTTTAAATGCTTTTCATCTTGTTATAAATCATTGCTATTTAAAAAAGAAAACTCATCTAACAACCTTATTTTGGACGTTATATAAGTCAATTAATGTTTCTTTAGAAAAACTTTCTTTAATATCTAAAAATGCTATATTCGCACTCCTTCCCAAACCTTTGTAGTATTACACCGACAAATGTCACTACAAACTCCATAATTGGATGATTTTAAAACTTATCACAATAAATACACCAATAAAATTATTTATAAGCTTCTAAAAAAGTAGTAAGATCTAACTTTAACTATGTTATCGACTTCCCTCCTCTATTACAAGAACGAACCTTTAAAAAATTATTCAAAATATCAGAATATTCTGCAATGAATGAAACGGATAAAGTGAGTTACGAAGAATCTCTGAAGATCTTTAGGGGTTATGTCAATATGTTGGGTTAGGCGAAGAAAGAGGATATTGCAGCTGCCAACAATTAATATCACAATACAATTAATTTTAACTCATCTACTTTTTCAATAATTATACTATTGTTCATCTATGATAGTATTTATTGGAATTCTTTATATAAATAAAAACAGAAACTAGTGTAATAACTAGTTCATATCAACTTTTAAGTATTAAGATAAAAAATACCCCTTCATTAACTTATAATCAATGAAGGGGTTAATAATCATTTGGTGTGGTGTGGTGTGGTTTACTTCAGCTCTACTTTCATAGACCCACCGATTCCATTAAAAATAAGGTTTCCATCTTTGTCATATTGGATTAGTGCATAAGCACCGTTACCGTAAGAAGTCTTACCGAAATTCACCTCATGAACTAGCTCCCCTGTATTCCAGTCAAAACCTAAGATTTCCCAACCATTTTGTTGATTATAAGTATTTACCAAAACAACTTCTGATGTTGAACTAACTGTAGGCACCATACTCGTAGATGCAACTGCAGTATTAGCCCATTGCCTTGTCCATTTATTGGTTTTTGTATCCCACTCAAATTTCTCAATACCTTTACCCGCTTCAACAATTGGTCCTACAGCTAAAACATTAAAAATTAAATCGTTTACTCTATTTACAGGATCATAATCTCTTAACCCATTATGTTTAGGTGCAATATTATTGACAACAAAAGCTCCATAACCTAAAGTTGCTACTGATTGTTCAGATTGGATAAATTCTGGAATGTTTTCACCATAACCACAATTTACTTCTATCGCATCTGCCAATTGATTTCCATCGTCTTGTCTATCTCTCCAGAAAGCTGTTAAGTGCATTTTATTAGCTCCATCTGTTATCACAACCAATTTATCTTCATCATTACCAAAACCCATTAATGTTGGTGTTGACCCTGTTCCTGTACCATATTTAATTGTTGGTGCCAATGCTCCAGTTTTATAGGCTACTGACCATGCTCCATCTTTTGCTTCAGTAGAAAAATTATTTCCATTCCATACAATCTTATTCATCATCACCCCGCTAGCTAAATAAATTGCATTGTTTTCGTCCATTGCAAATGAGTTAGAGATAAATTCTGGACTTTTGTTCCCTTTAGGTGGAAATGTACTATAAAATGCCTCTATGGGTAAAGCAATGTTGTCTTTAATTTCTGATAAATCATTATCTAAAGCTATCAAACCGAAAATAGTACCTACTATCACGGTTCCATCATAAGCTATTTGAGCACCTGTAATTCCTCCAGGTATTAATTTCATATCTATATATTGTTCCAACTCTTTTGGAATAGCCATCTGATCTTTGACATTCATTGTCTTGACCTCATCAATTCTATCTCCTGCAAACTTTAATTTATGAATATGCCCTGATGCTGTAAAGTACAGGTTACCGTCTTTGTCTACAAAAGCATAAATACTATTACCTGTCAACATTCTAAGTGTTGGGTTTTGTGCTTTTGTTGGGGCCCAATATTTATCGTAATTTGTTGCCAATGTAGCACTATCAGAATACGAAGTTCCAATAATTGCTTCAAGGTTTTCATCATTTATTTGTGCTACTTGAGGTAATTGATAAACAGCCACTTTTTTCCAGTCTCCGTTCCTACCGTCTACATACGTAATTTTATCAGTAGATAACGCCCACCAAAAACCTTCTTCTTGAGATTTTAAAGTGATAATATTTACAGGACCAGCAACAATACGTTGCGTAGTTAATGGGTCTATAGTAAAGATACCACTCTTAATTGGTGCCTCGAAATTATCCGATTGTGCCATATCAAAATGTGTGGTTGCCATTTTATCAGAAATCAGCCATGGGTTACTAGCAGGTTGAGACTTTTTTTCAACACTAACACTTGTATTATCATTATTTTTCAAATCTGTACTTGCACAAGATGAAAAAGCCGCAACTCCTAAAACAGTAAGTAAAACTTGATTTATTCTTCTCTTCATTATTATCCTTATTATTCGTTATATAAATTCATAACGATGATAAATTCTATTATACTATCACAATTCCGTCGCTTTGTTATACATATCGATTTTATAAAGTTTACACTATCAAAAAGGTTTTTATCATCATTTACGAGAACCTCTCTTCCAATAATTGATTCCAATTTATAGTGTTGGCCGTTTTGTTATAAACATCTAAAGTATCTTTAAGTAAACGATAACTTCCTACAACTTTATACTGGTTAGAATTTATAGAAGCAAGCTCAAATTGGGGTAATAAAAGTAATTTATCTTTAAACAATTTTTTTTGATTTACCTGTAAGAATTCAATTAATATCAGATTAAACTGCTCCAAATCAGTAGGTGTATTTTGATGTACAGATGAAGTCCTCCACATATCCATTGCAATTGATAGCCTTCTAATTACAATTGTAAGTGATGATAGCTGTTCTTTTGATACTGAGGAAATTGTTATTGGCACTTCTGGTAACCATTTCTCTATTTTTGAAGGTAAAGAATGAATTTCTCTTTCTGCAAATGTTACCTGAATTTTTCTCCAGATACTACTTTTCAAATCATTACTATGTTCTTCTAATAAGAACAAATAACTTTCAAAGAAGCGTACAATCTGATTTTTAAATCCAATCTCTGGTCGTGTAGAATCTATTAAATAACTTGCAATAACTAATACAACAATTACAATTACATTAAATAGACTTTCGTTAAAATAGGCGGCAAAATCAAAGGTCATACTATTGGTAATTCCTAAGCTCATAACGCATAAACACCCTACCACATAAGTATAACCATCTAAAAAATAATAAATCAGAAACATCAGAAGAAAAAGTACACTACCTAATGCAAAAAAGGTACTTATCTGTGGAAGAATAAAAACATAAATTACACCACCTAAAGTTAATAAAACAGAAAATTTAGTCATAAATTTCTTCATGTCCATTTGCTGGTTTACCCCTACAAGCATTGCCATTGTTCCTGTCATCATAAACCACTGACTGTGGCCAATTGGATCAAATTCAATCCATAGTACAAAACCAATAAAGGTGCACAAAACAACATAAATGCCTCCTCTTAAAAAATCTCGATCAAAAAGAATATAAAAGTAGTCTTTTCTAGATTTTCGAACTGTTTTAAAAAGATTCTGTTGGGTATTCCTCTTTGCATTAATATTTTCAAAAACCACAATTAATTTATTGGTTAGTGTATCAATTTTAATTAATTCTTCTTTTATTATTTCAAGAATTGGGTCTTGTTTATCATCAAAAATTAAATTTTGAAATACAGAGAACTCTCTAACTTTTATATGTAGGCTTCCCTTCTTTCCTGATAATAGATTAGGCAAAATCGACCATTTATTTATTAAATCATTAAATAGAGATTGCTTAATTGCAACATCTTGTATGGGCTGTTTATTTTTTAAATCGACTAAAGCCATTGTTAACCGTAAAAGAGATTGATTAATTGCAGTGGTACATTCTGAAACATGTAGCCAATTCTTTTTATTATGCCTTGCCTCTTTATTATCAATTGTTTCAGTTGAGATAACATCATTTAAATTTTCTATTTTCTTATGAATTTGCTCAAAATTAGTAGGCATTAACTGCTCTCCTTTTTCTATTTGATGAATTAAAGATTTTATAACTCTTCCCTGATCATTCACAATACTTGTAGCAGTTGTTTTTATTTTTCCTTCTTCTTTATAAGGCCAAATAAAAAGTGCTACCAAGGTATAGACAAGCATACCCAAAATATTATCAATCGATCTGTATAAAGCGTGGTCAAAAGCTGAAGCAGAAGAAGACGGGCCCGCTAGTATTACAATTAAACAAGTGAACCCCGCAACATTCCACATATAGCTATGTTTTGAATCTGCGTTCATCATGTATGAAGTAAAAAACATCCAAATACATACTAATACAATAAATAACCATCTGCTTTGTGGAGCAATACTTAATATTATTAATGCTGCTACACTTCCAGGAATTGTTCCCGATAATCTTAATATTGTTTTTCTAAAACTTTGGCCCGCATTAAAAGTCGGAAAAGCAATCATTGTAACTGCATACCCGGCCCATGCAGGTGTCATCCAATTTACTTTTAATGCAATAGCATAGGCAATAACAAATGCAATTGCTGCTTTTACTGCTTCCTTTAATCGTAGGTTATTCATAATAAATTGAAGGTTAATTTGTTATTACTCTTATAAAAGGCAATTCTATTTTTTTGTTTTTAGTAGTATTATGTCTATTTAAAAACAGATAAAATGACACTCGAAAATAATTTAGAAATACATTCTAATTAAAATATTGTTACTTATTTAGTGTTCATTTTCTACCCAATTACCACCAAGAGACTGGTATAATGCTATTATTTGCCCCAATAAGTTACCTTTTGTTTGTACTTGTTCATTTTGAGCACTCAATAAATTGTGTTGTGAATTTAATACAGGCTGGTAATCAATCATTCCCTGTTTATATTGATCTATTGAGAGTGCTACAGAAGCAGACGAAGCACTAACTGATTGATTTAACCAAACAATTGCTCCTTTTAATTCTTTTATATTAATAAGACTGTTTTCAACCTCTTTCATTGCAGTAAGTACCGTATTTTGATAATTCAATTGTGCCTGCTGAATTTCTACCTTAGCAATTTGTTTATTTTTTCGTTCGTAAAACCCATTAAATAAATCCCAACTTAAAGTAGGGCCTACAAAATAAGAAAGCGCATTACTATCTATCCAATTACTTGCATTTGTAGATACAAAACCAATATTACCCTGTATTGCTAAAGTTGGTAGCATTTCTGCATTCGCTACTTCTTTTTCAGCTACCATAGTCATTAAACCCTTTTCGGCAGATTGAATATCAGGTCTTAAACGAACTACATCTGCAGGAAGTAGCGTTTGTAAATGTTCAGGAATTTCTGGTAATGCTTTGGGTTCTAATAGGGCTATTTTTAAATTTTGAGGATACGCTCCAATGTATACTTGTATTAGGTTCACTTCAGATACAACATGGGCTTTTAAAGTATATATTGAAGACATTGTACTTGTATACATTGCTTCTGACTGTAATACATCTAATTTAGAAGTCATACCTGTTTGATATCTATCTCTTGCCAATTCTAATGCTTTTTTTTGTGCTTCTATATTAGACTTTGCAACAATAATTTGATTTTGATACATACGCAATCGTATATAAGCAGTAGATACCTCTCCTAAAACACTAACCATTACTGATTGCATATCAGCTTGTAGTTGTTCGTATGAGTAGTTTGCTGATTTTACTCCTTTTCTAATTCTACCAAATACATCAATTTCCCAATTCATTGACACCCCAGTATTGTAAATCATTGTGTAATCTTTATCGTCAGTTGGTAAATCTATATTTCTATAATCTGCAGATGCATTAAATGTAAAAGAAGGATAATATCCAGACTTGCTTTGCTTGTATAAAAGCCTGCCTTGTTCTATTCTTTGTACTGCTACTTTTATATCTAAATTATTTTTTGCTGCTTGAAGAACTAATTCATTTAAAATAGGATCTTGAAAGATCTTCCACCAATTTGCTACATTTTCAACTACAGCTAACGATAAATCATCACCCATTCTATTCCACCCTTTGGGAATACTATCTAATGAATGTGCTTTTTGAGAGTACCCATATAAAGGCATCAGTATTACCAAGAAAAAGTATATGTATTTTTTCATAATATTTATATAAAAAGAGATTATCTAAGAAGAAGTGGAGAAGCAATAATTTCACCTTTTGCGTCTGTTTGATAGAATTGATTTGTTTCTACCATTACAGAAGCTGTTGCACCTACTCTTAGGCTTACATTTGCAGGAAGTTGAGATAAATGAATGCGTACAGGAATTCTTTGTGCTAGCCTTATCCAATCGAATGTTGGGTTAATACTAGGTAATAAATCGTTACCAGTGCTTCCATCTGTTTGAGAAATACCCCATCCAATACTTTCTACATACCCATTTAAAGGTGTATTTCCATAGGCCATTAAAGTAACCGTTGCCTTGTTATTTATTTTAATATCTTTAATGCTAGTTTCTTTAAAAAAACCATAAACCCAATAACTATTACTATCTACTAATGCTAACGAAGGCTGATTCTGAACCATATGACTCCCAACTTGTAAATTGAAATTAGTAATGAATCCATCTACAGAAGCTCTTACTTCAGTAAATTCCACATTTAATTTGGCCTGTTCTAAATTGGCCATTGCTGATTGTATTTCGGCATTTTTATTTCCTTTAAGTCCCAAGTTTGCCTTAGCTTCTTCTAATTCTGCATAAGCTTTTTGTACATTAGCTGTAGCTTGATCAAGAGATGATTGAGCAGCAAGTTGTTCTTCTAAAATAACTTTATAGTTACTGTTCGCAGTATCAAAATCTTTTTGTGAAGATGAACCATTTGTTATTCCTTTTTGCTGACGTATAAATTCTGCTTCTAAGCTAGGTATTTGAATACTAATTTCTTTCATCTGACTTTCTGCTAAGGCGACATTAGTTTTTGCAACTTCCAAATCCGACTTTGCAATATTAATTTGTATCTCCAGAGCTTTTACGTTATCTCTTGTACTATGTAATTTCGCTTCGGCTTCTGCTAAGGCTGTTAGATAAGTTCTCGGATCAATTTTATACAACAATTCTCCTGCTCTTACAAACTGATTATCTTTTACATATAATGCTACTATTGGACCAGACACTCTTGGTGTTATTTGAATAATTTTTGCTTGTACTTGTCCGTTTCTTGTCCATGGATTCATCACATAACTTTTATACTTTAGAACAAAAGAAAATAGTGCAATTAAGACTACAATAAGGGTTAAAGTATATTTTTTGATAGGTTTCATATTCTTAATTATTAATGTTATTCTAACGCATACCAAATAAAGAATCAACCCCAATAGAGTAGATTAAAAGTAAAGCAATGTATACAATTGGTGTGTATGAAAAGTACTTAGATAACTTACAGTAATTCAACAACTTGGTAGTAAATTGTGTAAGCAACAACCCTACTATTACAGAAATGAGCATCCGTGGAATATAGAGTTCTCCAATATTAACTTCATGTGGTATC
The DNA here is from genome assembly GCF_018736065.1 of Flammeovirga kamogawensis. Classification (GTDB taxonomy): domain Bacteria; phylum Bacteroidota; class Bacteroidia; order Cytophagales; family Flammeovirgaceae; genus Flammeovirga; species Flammeovirga kamogawensis. Next base: position 65,896 of record NZ_CP076129.1, on the reverse strand, counting down.
ATAATAAGTGCTTAATGTCTAAATTTGATTATGATACAAAAGTCGCTTACTATTATTTGTGAGTCCCGTAAAAAAAAAATTGTTAGTGGTAAAAAAATAATAATCAAAAGTTTTTAACCTTAATCAATTAAAGTAGGTTGTAAAAAACTAAATCCCTTCCATTGAATTAACTATGAAAGGGATTTAATAAAAATGTTAGTTGTAACAGAATTACAGTTTTTCTTTAAACCAATCCATTAAAATTTTATTTAATTCGTTTGCCTTTCCTGTAAAATGATGATCAGTTTCCAATTCCTTATATTCAAAATTATAATTAATTGCAGAAAGCTTTTTTGCAATATTTTTAACTTGGTTTGGGTTTACTCTCTCGTCTTTAGTACCGCAAAGTAATAATAGACTGCTATTTTTATTTAGTTCATTTACCCAATTAATTGCAGATCTTTTCTCTAATTCTTTTTCCTTATTATTTAAATAATTTGGTATTAATGGTATAAAAACTTTTGATTCCATCTCTGGCCTTTCCTTAATCAACGAAACTAGATCAGACGGTCCATTACCTATAACTGCTGTTTTAATTGCATCAGATTTTTGTAAAGCAAGATATGTCATCATTCCACCTCTAGACCACCCTAACATACCAATACGTTTTGGATCTGCATTAGTAATTCCTTTTGAGGCTTCCATAAGGTGCAATACATCATTGATATCTTCCCCTCCAAATTCATCTTCTTCCCTATAACAGCTTCCCATTACTATATAGTCTTGATTAACCAATTCTGAAATTCCGATTAAAGAAAAAAGTATCTTCGCTTTTGACATTACTCCAACCTCTTTATTACCACCTCTATTAAAAATTATAACAGGAAAATTACCTTTCTTCTTAGGGGCTGCTACAATCCCATTTACTAATAAAGCATCACTTTTATATACAATTGCATAAAAATTTATCCGAGCTAAATGAGCATACTTCTCTAATAATACATTGTTCTCTGATACTTTATTCCAAATTGGAGGTAGTGTAGTAATATCTAACTTTACCTTAGAAAGTATTTCTCCGTTTTTTAGTTTTTTCCCTTTTTGATAATCAATTGATGTGATTTCATTATCAAGAGAGGTATTCATTAAATCGAATTGAATACTAAAAGCTTTGTAGTATACTTTACCTATTTTAAAACCAAAGAAAAGGCAGATAATTAATAGTATTGTACCTATAAAAATAGAAAGTCGTTGAATGGTTTTCATTATTAAATTTAGTGTTAATTGTTGGTGTTTATAATTAGTATATACTTTTAAATTGTATGAATGAAATGAAGTTTGATTCAAATATAATAGATTGATCGATAGTATATTAATTTAATTATTATATCTATATCGTTATATAGAAAAATAGTTGCTTGCCGTAAATATTCAGTATTAATTATTTTATTCTACTGTAAAAATCCCCCCCTATTTAATACTAAAAATTCATGAGATTTTTAAATACATAAAGAGCTTTCCTCTATACAAAGGAAAGCTCTTTAATTATATCAATTTAAAGTAAAGATCTCAAGATTATCCTACGCTAACTTTCACTGTTACTTCACCTAAATTATTATCAAAATCATTAGAAGCATCATTTATACATAACTCTAATTCTCCTTCTAACCCTTGAGGAATTGTTGCATAATTACCAATAAAGAAAGTTTTTTCACCTACTCTACCAATTAAAGCACCTACTCTTTCTCCTTCTAAAGTATACCCTTTAGTAGCAAGATCAATAGCAGTGTTTGGATTTCCAGCTGCTCCATAAAGTCCTACTTCTTGAGATGGATTAGCAGTCCATAAACCTTCTACGTATTCTATTTTAGCTAAAGATTTTGAAGTAACCATCACACCTGTTTTTTGGAATTTCTGATCCGCTTGGACCGTTACTTCTTTTGTGTCAGGAGTTTTAGTATATATTTCTGCAATTTTTGATCTTAATGGAATATTATGTGATTCAAGACTTGCATTTTGACCGTGTAAATCAAAAGCTAACTCTACTTCTGGTCTAAAGAATAAACAGTGAGTAGACCCACCAAAGTGGAACATACCTAATTGTTCTCCTTTGGATACATGTTGACCTTCTTTTACCGTTACATCATTTGATGATACTTCGGCCATACCAATCGACATAAACGCCATTAGTCCAATTGCAGGATTATCAGCTTCAATAAAAACAATAGCTCTTGTTGCTACTTCTGTTAAAAAGGCTTGAGAGTTGTTTGGAGCAGAATCATCTGGACCTTGTTGGTTAGAAAATCCTTCATAATAACTTTCTGAATAATACGTACCATCCACAAAAACAATTTTCTTAATAGTACCGCTAACTGGGCTATGCCATCTGTGGTAGCTTAATGCATTTAAGAAGGCTTGATACACAGTACCTCCTACAAATTGAGATGTAAGTTCATCTCCTGCTAACATATCAGTTAAAGAATACGGTTGTCCTTTAATCCAGAATTCCTCTTTTTCTGCAACATTAGTTACTAATCTGTAAGGAGCAGACTCACATGCATTGGCAATAATGTTATCATTATCTACTCCTGCAACAGGTCTTACACCTTCTTTAAATTGTCTTGTGAAGAAATTATCCCATGATGTAAAACCATAGCTTTCTTCTTTCTTATCCGATTTTGTTTGAAATAAATCTAAGAAATTTGATCCATAAGCGGCATCACACATTTGCTCTAAAGCATAATCATTTAACCAACCAGACTCGCTTGTATTTAATACTTTAGCAGATTCTTGACTTGATAAAAATGCACTCCAATATTGAAGAATTGCTTTTAATTTCTCGTTTACTTTTTTATCTAAAAATGCTACATATCCAGATACTGTACCCATTGGCCAGTCTAAAATTGCATTAATAGGGAAACCAACTAAACCTGTTTTATTAAAGTAAGGAGGTTGCGTCATAATTTCATTCATCAATGATAACATATGATCGTAATCTCTAATTTGAGGTTTATTTGTTGGGTCGTTTTTATAAGGAGCCTTTTTAGGAACCTCATTAAACATATTTGTAAATAAATTTTTGTAATAATTTTCTCCTTCTATAAGGTCTTTTAAATCTTGTACAGGAGGTAATAATTTTTTAGGGTTATTGTCAACATGATGAATTAATTTTTCTAACCAACTTTCAAGAAATTTTTGATCAGATGAAAGCCATTTTCCAACGCGGTAATTTTTTGTAACTTTTTGCATAATATTATTTTTTTAAAAGAGTTGTTTTATTAATAACATGGGTAGAACATTTAGCGTTCTACAATTTAATATTGTTAGTAAGTGTCTACTTACCATCCTTTCAGTGCATCAAAACCAATACGTACACCAGCCATAACTTGGAACTGTGCGTTGTAATGTTGACGTGAATCTGGATAATTATTTTCTGGTGTACCGTACATAATATTTGCATCGGTAGTATAAGACCCTACTAAATGGAATCTTAAATTTTTACCTTCGATTGGGTAATATTGCAGTGCTACTTCGATAGTATGCACATTCGCATCTTCTATATCTTGAACTGTTCCGTTATCCATTGAAATCTCATAATTAGGATCATCAAAACGAACATTGTTGTAGATATATTTAATATATGGCTTGAACTTTTTACCGTTATACATTACTTTAATTGGTGCAGATTGGTATAAAGCATTATCATAGAAATTAGGCATATTCTTAGCAACAGCATAATCTGTATCAATAATAAAGTCGCCTAACATCCATTGCAAACCCAGGTTAACGGTATAAGGTGTACTTGTTGCTAAATCAGATTTATCATTTATAGTTGTTACACTGGCAAATGTGTTAATCTTATCTTTCACTATAAAGCCGTACCAGTACAGATTATATTCCATGTTCATTTGGTTACCTAAAGTATCTGCCACTCCATTAACTACCTGAGCACCAAAAGACTGCCCGCTTGTAGTATTGTACTGAACCGTTACCCCAGTTTTGTAAACACCTAAATTGTTACCAATTATACTATACGTGTATACATCATTGGGATCGTAATATTGCTCTGCTGTACCTACATTTAAGAAGCCTTTACCTGCTTGGAAAAACCAATGTCCATTATCAGATAAGTAAGTAATGTTTGCATAAAGAATATCATCAGAAATATTATTCTCTCCTAAACCTGATGCGTTTGGACTATATAAGAAGTTAAAACCAAAATTCTTATTTAGCATGCCACTCATTCCAATACGAAAATCTGAAAATTGAAAACGTTGGTCTGAATTATAGACACCGTTCATATCATCTTGGTATCCTAAATGAGTAAAATCCATTCTTGCGTCTACTGTTAATGAAAGGTTCTTTTTAAAGAATTGCCAATAATTCGATTCCTTAACTGTAGATGAGTCTTGTTTTGATAATGTTTTGTCTTGTGCATTTACATTAGCAATAATTAGTAAAACTAAAGCCGCTAATAAAATAAAATTCTTTTTCATGATGATTTTTGTAGTGAAGAGGAATTGCAAAACAACTCCTCTTCGTTGTATGTGATTAATCCAACTATTATGCTTCTAACTCAGGAGCATCTTTAATACAAAGTGTTTTGTATTTGATAACACCGTCTACTACATCTCTTTCAACACCATGGATATCTTTTTCATAACCAGGAAAAGCATTTTCATATTTTTCTAAAATTGAAAGATAATTATGTATTGCTTTAGTAGACTCGTCCATTCTTTCACCGCCCATCATTACTGGAATGCCTGGAGGATAAGGTACGATCATTACTGCTGGTACTTTTTTCATCATGTTTTCTAAGTACACATATTCTACATTCTTACGCACTACTTGTTCGTAGGCTTCTGCAGGTTTCATTTCTTGTTGTGGAAGAATCTCGAATGCTTGTTGCATTTGGTTCAAGAAGTCGTTCTCTTTAAAGAAAGTATGCATTTTATCACAAAGATCTTTTAAGCCCATTTTACCATAAAAAGCTGCATCAGTTTCTAAAAGGTTAGGGAAAATTAATCTTAATGATGTGTTGTTATCATAATCTTTTTTGAAGTTCAATAAAGCAGATAACAATTCACCTTGTTTACCTTTTGTTGTACCAAATGAGTGTAACATTAAGAAAGAGTAAGAATCTGTTTTTTCTGTTACAATCCCTTTATTTATTAAGTAATCTGATACAATTCCAGCTGGTATACCTTGTTCTGTGTAAGAACCGTCAGCGTTTACACCTGGAGTAGTGAAGGTTAATTTAATAGGATCAAGAAGTACAAAATCATCTTCTAAACCATTAAATCCATGCCATGCATCGTCTGGGTTTAATACCCAAGCATCTTGATTAGACGCTAAAGTTTCTGCAGCTACTTTACTAAATTTTTCACCTTTATATGTTGTTGGTTGCCACATATCAAAGAACCAATCTTCTTTTGCAGAAAACTCATCGTTCATTTGTGCAACTCTTTGTCTTAAACTAATTGCATCTAAGATATTATCATGACTCATTTGCTCTCCATTATCATGCATCATTTTAGTAGATACATCTAAAGAAGCAATCATTGGGTAGTTTGGAGAAGTTGACCCGTGCATCATATATGCTTCATTAAATTCGTCTGGATCAATTTTTTCATTAGAACCATCTTTAATGTGCAACATAGAACCTTGAGAAAATGCATTCAATAACTTGTGTGTTGAATGTGAAGTGAACACTGGAGGATGTTCTTTATTTTCATCAGGAGTCATGCCATAGAAACCATCATAAATTGGATGGAAACGAGCGTAAGCATACCAAGCCTCATCAAAGTGCATGTATTTAACATGGTCTCCCAATTCTTTTTTAACTTTTCTTACATTGTATGCAAGACCATCATAAGTAGAGTTTGTTAATGCAGACATTACAATTTCTTTACCCATTTCATCTTCTCCAACTAAATTAGAAGCAGATTTTTTATGTAAAGCTGTAGTGGCTGTCATCTCAGACATTTTAACTGGTCCAATAATACCTAGAGCATTTCTTCTTGGCATCATGTACATTGGTTTTGCATTAGTAATTACCATTGCATAATTCAAAGATTTATGACAATTTCTATCTACTAAAGCTAAATCGTTTTGTGCAACTTGGCTTCTCCAAATAATTTGATTTACTGTAGAAGTACCATTTAAAACGTAGTAAGATTTATCTGAATTAAATGTTTCTGATGCAAATTTTTCAGAGTCACCAATCGGACCACTATGGTCTAATAAAGAACCTAAATCTGGAACAGAAATAGATAAATCAGATCTTAAAGTATTCTCACCAAAGAAGTTGTAAAGAGCAGTACCTGCAGGGCTTTTCTTAAATCCTTCACCACCCATATGGCCTGGTGTATGCCATGCATATTTGTACTCATCAACATAATTTACAAGTCCTTTAAAAAATGGACCATAATTACCTTCTACATATTCTTTAATCATGTGCGTTAAACGACCCGCCATAAACGTAATAGTGTCGTCATCTAACCAATAAAAGCCATTCGATGCTTCTAATACTGCTGTTGGTAATTCTTCTGGAGCAGCTTTTTCTGCTAAAATGAAAATCTGTAATCTTGGAAATCTTTTACGTAACTCTAAGATTACACTTGTTTTTTCTTCAACTGATAAATCTAAATTCCAATCTACTAAAACACCAGATATTTCACGTTGACTCGTACATAAATCAACCACATGTTTTAATTTTTTAGATAAGATTGTCTTAATATTATCAGTATTTAATTGAGTAATTAATTCTTTTAATCTATTGCTTTCAAATGTATCAATTTGTTTTTCTGATACGACTAATAAAGGCCATTCTTGTAAATTCATGATATTATTAATTTTTATTTTTTGAGATCTATTGAGATCAATTCCTCAATTATATTTTTTATAGAAACTACTATTTCGTTTCTGTATTTTTCTTTAATTTTTCGTTACCAAATAACCTGATATCTCGTTTTAATAAACTCTCGTACAATGGTTTTGCACCAAGGTTGTGCGTTATAAAATTCGATACTAAACAGACTATGCCTAACGGTAATATTAATTCGTACTGCCCGGTCAACTCAGCAATTAAAATAACTCCTGTAACTGGTGCTCCAACTACTGCTGTAAAGAAGCCTGCCATACCTAAAATTGCAAACTCTGTAGAATAGGGAGTTAAATTTGGTAGTAACATTGAATAAATTTCTCCTAGTGAAGAACCTAAATACAACATCGGTGAAAACACTCCACCAACTACCCCACTACAGAATGAAATAATTCCTCCTAAAAACCTTAAAGAGGCTGTAGAGATAATCCAACTTAAACTATTTTCACCTTCTAAATGTGTTCTTAAAAGTGCCATTCCAGAACCATTTAAATCTGGATTTATCTGATAAACAACGGCAAATAATAAAGCAACAACTGTAAAGGTTAAATAAGGTGATCTACTTTTTAAGTAATCAAAAACTTTGTATCCAGATTTAATGGACTTTAAGAAGATTACTGCAGCAATACTTAGGAAAAAACCAAAACCAATAAAATGATAAAAATCTATTCCTGATAAAAGTTGAACATCAACTACAGGTACTTCTACTTTATTTCCGACAATAAACTGAGCTACCCAAGTACTTACATAACAAGCTAACATAATGCCTGTGTATGATCTAAAGTTGAATTTAAAAGAAGGTCTCATCTCTTCAATTACAAGTAATATACCTGCTAATGGTGCATTAAAAGCAACAGCTAAACCAGCTCCGGCTCCACATGCTAGTAAGTGATTCTTAACATCTAAATCGCTCACTTTATATTTCCATAACTTAGAAAGACCTTCTCCTATTGCACCTCCCAGATGTATGGTAGGGCCTTCACGACCTACTACCATACCTCCGAATTGTGCAGCAATACCACCAATAAACTTAACTGGTATTACTTGTTTCCATTTTATTTTTCTAACACCAATCATGCTACCCTCAACTTCTTGAACTCCGCTTCCTCCTGCTTCTGGTGCAAACTTTTTAACCAGATAAAAGGATAAGAAAGTACACATTGCCATAACTGATATGACTAAAACGGAAGAAGAATTTTGTTGAAGAGAGGATAAAATCGACACTGCATTGTCTGTTATTAAATTGTATATTCCACCTAACAGACCAACCAATACACCAACCGTTAAAGAAAGAAGAAATAATATTCTTGATTGATTATGTGATAATGTAGTCTCTCTTTCCATGACTCTATTCCTATTAGAAAGAAACCTGACCAGTTGCTATCATCACTACAGCTACTAATGCCATAATTATGATGAATATTTCCAAAAGGCGTTCGTTTCTAGTATAAATTTGTTTTCCTGCTTTTACTTCATCTTTATGTGCTAATCTGTAAAAAGGAATTCCGATTGCATAGAAGATAAAAGAGGTAAGCATATATGAAATACCAGCAGCATAGATTAACCATAAACAATAAAGTGTTGATAGTAAACCAATGAAGGCTGCTATTTTTCTATTCTTTTTATTTTTTAATAGTTGTTTTAAGCTAGCACCTTTCAATAAATACATTGATGAAAGTAGATAAGCTGGTAAAATCATTACCCCTGCTATATCAATTGCAGCCATATAAACATCGCTTGCAAACGCCACAAAGATCATTGCCACTTGCATAATACTTGAAGAAATATATAAAGCTGTTGATGGTGCTCCATTTTTGTTTTCTTTTTTAAAGAAAGCAGGTAACACACCGTCTTTTGCTGCATCATGAGGTACTTCAGCTACTAAGATAGTCCATGCTATCCATGCACCTAATACTGAAATGATTACTGCTATATTTACAAAAGTAGCTCCCCAAGATCCTACTGCAATACCCAATAAAGCACCTGCTGATGGATCTGATAATTTTGCTAATTCTGGTTGTTGTGCTATACCAAATGCTAATACAGAAATCAATACATACATTACTAATGCAGCAATAAAACCAATTGTTGTCGCTGTACCAACATCAGAAGATTTTTTTGCTTTTGATGAAATAACTACTGCACCTTCAATACCAATAAAGCACCATAAAGTAACCAACATTGTTGATTTAATCTGCTCTGCTAAACCATCTAAGTGATAGGCATTTCCCCAGAAATCTGAAGTGAATATATCAAACTTAAATGAGATAACTAAAATACCAATAACGATTATAAGACCTACGAATTTAGCAATAGTTGAGACTGTATTTAAAAATGATGTTTTCTCTGTTCCAAAAAGAGAGATAAAATTCATTAACCAAATTAATCCAGAACCAAAAACTATTGTTTGCCAACCATGCTTTAATAAAACAGGAAAGAAAACACCAAATGCATCGTTTAACATAACTGCAAATGCTACATTACCTAAGGCAGCACTTATCCAATATCCCCAAGCAGAATTAAAACCTACAAAACGGCCAAACCCTGCTTTTGCATATCCATAAATTCCTGAACTAATATCTGAACGTTCTTCTGATAAGGTCTTAAAAGTATAAACTAACATACCTACGCCTATACCAGAAATAATCCATGATATAATTACTGCTCCTAATGATGCTTCAGCTGCCATATTCTGAGGGATATTAAATATACCTCCTCCTATCATAGAGCCAAATACAATGGCGACCAAACCGCCTAAGCCTACTTTTGTAGATTTACTTTCCATAATTGTGTATTTATTAAAATGTATAAATCAAGTTGTGTAACGATGTTTCTTATTTGTTATAATTTGTGAAACGGAATTACTAAACTATCGTTGTGTAAATGTTATTTTTTGAAACTCTTTAGTCTTTTTTTGATACTAATTTTTAAAAATATCTGAATTCTATTTCATCGACCATTTCATTCATGTCTTCTCTGTACATTGAAGCGCTTTCTGAATGGAATGGGTTATCAAAAAATGTTTCTAAAGATTGTAATATTTCTTCCTTTTCAGTTTCATTTTCGTCCACTATAAAGCCGTAGTCATTATCCTGAAAAGATTCAGGGTTAGATTGATTGTTGTAAAACATAATGTGTAATTTTTATTGTTCGATTGAAAAACTTTATGATACAAATGTAATGGGTGGTAAAATTCTCTTGGCGTAAAAAAAAAACACCTTTTGGTAAAAAAATATTTTTTAGAATAGGGGTAAAATGATTTGAGCGAGTCATGTATATGTAAATCAAAATTATATGTCTAATTAAACCTACTCACTCAAATGAAAAAGAATTTAATTTTAACTCTCCTATTTATACTTTTTACATCTGTATTATTTGCACAAACGCAATCATTAAAAGGAACTATAATAAACACTATTTCAAAACAACCCATTATAGGTGCAACCATTCAGATTGAAGGAAGCAACCCAATTATAGGTACAAGCACAGATATTGATGGTAATTTTGAATTAGAGGCTATAAAAGTCGGACGATATACATTAATAGTAAATTCAATTGGGTTTAAGAGTATCCGTAAAACTGAAGTTCTTATTACGGGTAACAAAGGAATGGAACTCAATTTTGAAATGGAAGAGGACTTTATCACATTAGAAGGAGTAACTATTACTTCATCTAACGACAAGGATGCTAATAATGTAATGTCTACCGTAAGTGCACGCTCATTTTCGGTAGAACAATCTAGCAGGTTTGCTGGTGGTTTAAGTGATCCATCAAGGGTTGCGTATAACTTTGCAGGTGTTACTTTCTCTTCTCCTCAAGATAATGGCGTGGTTATCCGTGGTAATTCTCCTAGTTCTGTATTATGGAGAGTAAACGGTATTGATGTTTCAGGTGCTGCTCATTTTGGAGGTGGAAATCTTGCTGGTGCAGGTCTAATCTCTATCTATAGTACAAATTTACTTAGAAGTACAGACTTCTTTACAGGTGCTTTTCCTTCTGAATATTCTAATGCAACATCTGGTGTTTTTGATATTAATTTTAGAAAAGGAAATAATGAAACATATAAACATTCAGTGCAACTTGGTTTAATTGGCGGTGATATTTCTTCTGAAGGGCCTATTAATAAAGAGAAAGGATCTTCGTACTTGATCAATTACAGACATGGATTTATAGGGTATATTGGCAAATTATCTGGTGGTACTGCTCCACATTTTCAAGACTTATCTTTTAACCTTTCTTTTCCATCTCAAAAATATGGTAATGTAAATATTTGGGGAATGGGCGGTTTAAGTGCAATAGATACTCCTTATAAAAAATACAAAGTAAAAGTACATTCTGATCCAACTGAAGAATATGATGCAACAGTAAAGTACAGACAATATGACAAAGACTATTTAGACAAAGAAATTAACTTTGGAATGGGAGCTATCGGTGTGAATCACTCTATTAAGGTTGGCAACTATAGTGATTTGACTTCTACTGTTGGTTTCACATCAAATAAATACCAAAATAATACACGTTATTTTGAAGAAGATGCAGACACTTTAAATACAGGAACACTTCATCCCCATCAGAATCAACAAAGTATTGAATATAAAATGTCGTTTGCTAGTACATTAACAAGTACTCTATCACCTAAATTAATTAATAAAACTGGTATTAGAACAGATCTATTACACGTAGATGCATTTGCCAACAAAGCAGATACTTTAATGGGTACAGTTCAGCCTGTTTTCTATGGTAAAGAGAGTGGTTATTCAATTAACTTTTTTACACAATTTAAATATCAATTCACTCCTAATTTTAGTGTAAATGCTGGCCTTGCAAGCACAAAATTTCAATATAGTGATGAGATAACAATCGAACCTCGTTTAGGGCTTGAATATACACCAATAAACGGTGTTGTCTTATCTGCAGCTTATGGAAGACATAGCAAAAGAGAAGAATTAAAAGTCTATTCATTTACTAATCCGATTACTGGGCAACCAAATGATTTAAAATTATCAAAATCGGATCATTATGTAGGAAGTGTGAAAATTAATTTAAGCAAAAATACTCGTTTAACTACAGAGGTGTATTATCAAGATTTATTTGATGTTCCAGTTATTGATGGCACTCCCTACTCTTTTGCAAATTATACAACAATGTGGGGTGCAAATGGACCTATTTCTAATAAAGGAACAGGATCTAATAAAGGTGTTGATGTAACATTAGAACGCTCAATGGTAAACGGTATTTATTATATGATAACAGGTTCTATGTATACTTCTGAGTACCAAGATGCACAAGGAGTTACAAGAAGTACATTATTTAATAGAAATTATATGGCTACCGTTACATTTGGTAAAGAGTTTTTGGTAAAAAAGAAAAACCTTCTTGGGATAAACTTTAATGCAACTTATTTAGGTGGTGTACCTTTAACTCCTTATGATGAAAAAGCATCTCACGATCAACAAAAAGTAGTGTATAAAGAAAATGAATTGTACTCTGTAAAAGGAGAAGATGAAGTGTGGTTAAATTTTGGTATCACTTACAAAATTCATAAAAAGAAAAGTACTCGTACTTGGGGTTTAGATATGCAAAACGCTTTACTCACAGAACAAACAAATGGCTATAAGTACAATTTAAAAGAACAACAAGTAGAAAAAGATAAGGTGTTCTTTATTATGCCAAATTTATATTATAAAATAGAATTCTAAAAAAAATGTCCTTGAATGAAAATAATAAATCATTCAAGGACATTTTTGTAATTTCTAAAACTAGCTAATAAGCTGCATATAATTATCTAGTTGATTTTTATGGATGAATAAAATATCCTGATTCCTCGTTTTTTGAGACTTTATTTCTTCATCTTGAATTAGTTTATTATTCTCAGCAAAAAAGATGGCATAATCAAGTTCCTTTAAAATTTTGTATACTTTTTCTCTTGTTTCTCCATAAGACTCAACCAGTAATATAGGTTTGAATTTATTAATTATTCCTCTTAAGTTCTTTAAAACAACATCTTCATAGCCTTCTACATCACATTTAATAAAATCTACTTTTTTTAAATCGGAGAACACTTCATGACCATTTCGGATTTCAGCATCAAAGCTAATGTTTAGTGTATCTGATTTAATTTCTTTTTCTGATATAAAATTAGAGCCACTTTTTAAGAAACTAGATTGAGCTAAGGAAGTATTGTAAATTTTTATTTTATCGTTTTTATCTCCTAACGCAAAATTATGATAGATAATATTTTTACGCCTTTTTGTTGAGGTCTTCAAGACTTCAAATATTGGTTTAATTGGTTCAACAGCATGTACTTTACCAATAGCACCAACACTATCTGATAAAATTGAAGAATAATAACCAAGGTTTGCTCCTATATCAATACAAACATCTCCTTTATTGATAATTTTTTTAACAAGATAATGATAGTTATAAATACTGTTTTTTTTGAGAAGGTTAAGTTTGTAACATATACTAAAACTCCTCCTTAGTACAAGAAAATAAAGCTTTAATGGTAAAATTAAAAAGATCAATTTCTTAATTTTTTTCTCAAATAACATGACGTTGCTAATTTTTGATATTAATAATATTCAGGGTTATTCTAAATAATGTATTAGAATTTAGATCGCATTCATTTCATAAATTATCCTCTAATTTGGATACTTTATTTTTACATTTATGACAGCTGAAAATTAGTAAACAACAGAAAAAAGTTCAATTCAAAGAATAAATTAACTATTGTTGAGAAACAATAATAGAGTTGTTTATTTGATCAAAAAAATAGCCTTGAAGAGCTTTTAAATTCTTCAAGGCTATATTAAATTTATGTACAAATAATTACTAACTATTAAATTTTTCCATATCCATTAAACCATCTTTTTTAGATATAAAAGTAGCTGCAGATGATACACCAAATATATTTGTTGCTGTTCGTCCCATATCTACTAAAGAGTCTACTGATAACACAAAAGTTAATACCATTCCCATTACTTCTGGTGTAATTCCCATAATTGTCATGGCTGTAATTGCAGCAAAAGAAGCTGTGCCTGGCAACCCTGCAATACCAAACGAAGATATAATTACAGAGATAAACATTGTAAATAAAGTACCCGGCGACATTAAATCTATTGGAGGTAAACCAAGTGCGTTATTCACACCAACAGAAAGTACAATCATAAAAATTGGCCACATAGCCCCACAAGCATTCATTCCCATTGTGGTTCCTAAAGAAGCAGCAATATTTGCCGTTTCTGTATCTACACCATTATTGTCTTCTAAAGAACTTATAGTAACAGGTAAAGTTGCTCCACTAGATTGTGTAGAAAAACCTGTAATTATAGCTGGTAGTAAATTTCTAACATGCTTAATTGGGTTCACTCCTTTTGTGGTTAACCCTGCCATGTGCATCATAAAAATTAATAGCATTGTGGCATAAGAAACCACAATAAAAATGGCTAAATCACCAAATAAAGAAGGTCCTTTTTCTGCAACTGCAATTGTCATTAAAGTAAATACACCATAAGGCGTTAATTTAATAATCGTCATTGTCATGCTATTAATAATAAGTTTGGCAGAATCTAATCCTCTTATTACTAAACCCATTTCTTTAGGTTTCTTAGTAGACATTCTTCTAACAGCCATACCAATTAATAATGCTACTAGTAAAGTACCAATAATATTGTTCTCGCTAAAAGCCTGAAATATTGATGTGGGAATATTTTGCGTAAACCCATATATAACTTTTCCTAAAGAGGCATCGCCTAAAGTATCTATTCTGTTTGCATATCCTTTAGAAATTGTTTCGGCAGAAACTTTAGAAACATCAATTAAAGAATCGAAATTAAAAAGGTTTGCCATACCAAAAGCAAGAGTTGCGGCGCCTGTAATAGAAGCAACAAAATAAGTGATAATTTGCCCTATTCTTTTTCCTATATTACTATCATTACTAATATTTACTAGCGTATGAGCAATCGAAATAAAAACAATAGGTACAATCATTAATTTTAAGAACCTAATATAAATATTTGAAATGGTCTTCATGTAAAATTTCAAATCCACATAAACCTCTTGTGGAATGAACGCATAAAGTCCCCATCCAAAAATAATTCCTAATCCAATAGCGGTTAAATTACGATAATGGAATTTAACTTTTTGATTTGACATGGAATATAGTATGCCTAGTATACTTACAAAGGCGATAATTGCAAGAAGTAATATCATAATGTGTATTTCATTTTACCAAAACCATACAAGTATATTTACCAATGGTTTTAAAGTCTTTTCTTTAAGTGAAGTTAAAATAAATACTAAGACCATTAAATGACTTTAGTACTTTTCTTTAGTCTACTAAACTAGTAGAAAATGAATTATAAATACGTATTTAATAGCAACAAGTAAAAATAGTTATAATTTATTCACATATAAGGAGAAATAACAAACTGATATACAACCACTAAAAACAACCTCTTATTGCTGAATATCAATTAATTACAAAGTTAAAAGTCTTTCTTTTTATATAGAAATTATGTACATTAGTATTAACCTCTAACTAACTTAAATGCTATGGAAACCTATATTTATAATTATTTAGCTTCCTCGAATTTAGAAGAAATAAAAACACCTAAATCTAAAGGACTAATTTTCACACTATCGAGGGACTTTGGTACAAACATAAAAAATTGTGCCGTAGATCTTGTAGAAAAACTCAATAATGAACGTGTTGGTTTTTCTATTTGTAAAAAGAAATGGGCACTTATTGACAGTGTTATTTTAAGTAACATTTCTAAAGAACTTAAAATAGGATACGACGCCCTCAATCAATTTGTACCCATTGAACATAAAAGTATATTTGACCAAATTTTACATGGTTTAGACTTTAATAGGAGTCAATTAGACGATAATTTACACAAGGCAATTCAAACCGTTATATATTCTTATTTTGAAAGAGGAAACGTTGTGTTTTTAGGTAGAGGAGCCGCATATTTTACAAATCAATTGGACAATGCGGTCAACTTTAAAATAAAGTCAAGTTACGAAAACAGAATACACCGTTATGGTGAAAAAAACAAAGTAAATTATCATTATGCTAAAGAAATTGTCCGCAGAAAAGCCAAAAGAAGAAACGACTTTCTGAGTTATATTTCTAAAGGGAAACATCAGAGTTACGATTTTGTTCTAAATAGAGATATTATGGATGACGACACACTCACTTCCCTCCTTTTTGATTTGTGCAAAAATAAAGAGATTCAGTATAAAACCTTTAAAGACGTTCAGCATTCTAAATAAAAAATAGCCATTAAGTAAATAGATACTTAATGGCTTTAAACTTTGAGAACATTTTTCATTAAATGAAATACACGCCTCTTCTCATTGATAGTTAAAAGTTGGGTTATAAGTAGTTCTTAGTTTTTCACAACTCTAGTGACTGTTGTTGAATCATTATCATTCAACTTTAGAATATAAATGCCCTTTTGTAAAGTTGAGAGATCAATTGTATAAAAACGTTGATTATCAACTTGTATTTCTCTTAATTTCTGTCCTCGAATTGTATATAATTCTATTGATTTTAAACTATCTTTTTGATGTAAATCAATTTTTATATTTTGATTAGTAGGGTTAGGATATACTTTAATTTTAGATAATTCTTGAGCAACAAAGCTGCTTATGATATCGTCTTCTACATGTAATTTAAAATCTATTGACTTAAGATTAAAGCTAGAGTTATCTACTTGTATTTTAAGAAGATATTCTCCTTCTGTTAATTGTAAAGTACTTTCCTGATTTTCCCATTCACTATACCCTCCTGTATTGGTAAAAGTATACTCAGAAAGTAATGTTTCTTCATTATTTATAACTTGATAAAGGCTTGTTTTTCCCGTATTATCTAATGGAGTGGCTGCATTATAAGTAACATCATAAAGACCTGAAGTAGGAACATTAACCATAAATTCTAAATAACTTCCTATCTGAGGTTGTACTATAGCCGGTGTTCCATTACTACTTAATGTTGAATCAAAAGTAACCATATGATTAAAGTAATGTTCACCTACATTAATATTGGCAGGGAGTGTATGGATTACATAATTTTTTGGTGTAAAATCGACCCAATTTAAGTTAAACTCCTTACTTTCAATAGTTAATCTAAGAGTAAAATTACCTTCTGGTAAAACAACCTCAGAAGAAAAAGTATTCCAATCTTGCCATCCACCTGTTTTTTCGAAAGCAGTGGTAGTTAGCAAAGTTGTATCGGTGCTAGAAATTAAAGATAGTGAGGCACTTCCTGCATTCTCATAAGCTGCCGCAACTCTATAATTTATATTATACACAGTCGCTTCTTGAATTTCAACATTAAAATCTAAGTAATCTCCCGGATCTGCATAAGAAGTATTGTATCCACCAAATGCATCAGCACAATGTTCAAAATTTAATCCTTGATTAACAGTATAAAACTCTGTTTGTATTTTACCCGGAATAGACAAGCTATTTACTTTATTGGTAAAACTCATTCTATTTATATTCACTGAGCCTTCTTTCACTTTAAAACGAAGTATATATTCTCCTTGTTTAAGGTGAGCAGAAGTCACAAAATCATCCCACTGTTGCCATCCATCAGTACTTACAAATGTAGATGTCTGAATTCCTATAGGAATACCATCATCTCCTAAAATTATCACTTCAACTTTTGCATTCATATAAGCTGTTGCAATTCTATAAGTCAGTTCATAAAAACCTTCCTCAGCAACTTGTACCTTATAATCTACATAGTCATCTCTATCAGCAAAAGATAAATTATTACCACCATCCGTATCTAAACATTCTTCCAACTCAAAACCACTATTTACAAAATAGTTTTCGGCTTTAATGTTTCCAGGTAATTGGTGTATTAAATATGTAGTATTCTCTACATTTAAGTTGGCTACAGTACCCACGTTAGAACCATCTTCAGCAATTAAATGAGTTGAGTTAACAGTTAATGCAATGTTATCTTTAAATAGTATTTCTCTATCAATAGTAATATCAATGAGTCTTTTATTCGTTGCGTTGTAACCTATAGAAGTAATAGTAGAACTTTCGTTATTTACTTTAATGGCTACATCTTCTAAAGATAATGCTTGGTTTTGATCCCACTCTTTATTTAATACTAATTGAATTTGTGTTCCTTGTTGGTTGGTATATGCTTTTTCAATTGTTGTTTCAATAGATGATAAAGGTCTAGCATTAGTAAAACGCATATAATTAAGGTTACTTCCACCTCTAGCTAATAAAAGCTTTATTTTATGTGTTCCTTCACTCAATACAATATCAGAAAACACTTTGTCTTCCCATAGATCCCAACCACCAGTGTTATCTAAATGCATAGTTGCACCAACAGCTACATCATCAATAAGAAGTTGAATAATTGCAGCATCATCTGTAGCAGATGCGTTTCTAATTAATAGATCATATACTTTTGAAGTTGGGACATTAATTGTGTATTGTAACCATTCATTTGTTTCTACCCACCCTAAATTATATCCATTAGTTTCTGTATCAGTACATTTTTGCATATCTACGCCATCATTTCTGTAGCTCCAACCTGTATTCCATGCTACAAATTCATTTGTATTCATACTATAGTTGGCCACTGTGTTATCTGAGTAGGCAGATCCGTTACGTCCTAAATCATAATCTGACAGATAAATATTTTCTCCTAAAAGATGATTTTTAAATGGTATTGTTTCTGTAGTATAAGGCTGACGCATCATTGCATCTACTACATCATATTTAATTTTTACATTCGCAATATTGTAATTTCTAGCATAGGTCATAACAGCATTGTAGGCTTCGTCTTCTGTTAAAGCAACTGTTTCTTCACCTTTCCAATAACGCATTAAATACTCGTAGTCTTCATTCATAGGTACTTCCATAGGGTTATTTATACCTGCTTTTTTTAACGGCCACCAAGACCACCCCACATTATTCGCTTCACAAAGTGCAATCAAATCTGTGTACCAAGTATTGGAATTTTCTCCAGTTTCACCCAACCATAATGGTACATTGTACTCCTCGCCTAACGTTATTACCCAATCAAGATCATTTGCTCTATTGTACGACCAATATTTATGAAAACTATATGCCATATTATTGTCCCAAGGAGGCGTTAATCCAGTATAATCATTTGCCCATGAATTCCCTTCAATAAAAAGAATATGATTCTGATCTACAGCTCTAATTGCTTCTGTAACATTTAAATACAATTCCAACATTAAAGCATTTTCGTTTGGTAGAGTCCAATTTGTTTCGTTCAATAAATCATAACCACCTACCCATTTCTCATTGGCGTATCGCTCTGCTAATTTACCCCATAGTGCAACCATTTTATTTCTATTATGTTCGCTTTCCCATAAAGAAGGTTTGGAAGGATCATAATCACAAATATCTGCATTTGCACCCTGACCACCTGGAGCAGCATGTAAATCAAGAATAACATACATCTCGTTGGCTTCACACCAAGAAAGTAGTTCATCCATCATATCAAAACCTTTAGTTAACCAAGTATTTTCTGTTATAATTGGTTCATCCTCAATTGGCAATGTAAAAAGGTTATAATGTAATGGAACACGTACCGTATTAAAACCCCAAGCTTTAAGAGAATCTATATCAGCTTTTGTACAATGGTTAGCAAGCCAAGCATCGTAAAACTCTTCAGTTCTTGCTTCTCCTATTGTTTCAGCCAACTTTTGTTTAAAAGCCCATTGTGTTCCGTAAGCGCCATCAGATTTCATTAAGTAGCCTTCTTGTAACATCCAGCCTCCTAAACCCATACTTCGGATAATAAAGTTATTTCCATCCCCATCATGAATTTCCCTGCCTTCAGCATGTAAATATTGTGCATAGGTTGATAGTGTAAAATTGAATAATAGAGCTGATAAAATCAGTATAAGTTTATTTTTCATTGATTTAGATAAATTGAAGTTTTGAGCTTTAGTGGTGGTAATATATTACTTTTTAATGATGAGTAATTATCATTCCAACACTAAATTACATTTTGTTCATTTCTTTTTCATTTGATGATACAAACATAGATAAACGTAAATACTACAACTAACTTCTAATAATTAAATACCAACTACAAATTGATAAAAAGAATATACAAACGATATACAAAGAGCACTACTCAACTAAAAATCAATATTTTACAATGTTATATTATAAAGGTAAATATTTGATAAAAGACTTCTGATTTATGACGTATTATTAAATAATAAAACTGTTCTGACATAAAAAAAACTGCCTAAAATTTTAGACAGTTTGTATAAAGAAAATAGTTTCTACTAGTTGAATTAGCTTTTACTCAAATTCTTTAATGTAATGATCTAAGTCCATATCGTTAGATAACTCCAGCTTCTTCTTTAACCTATACCTATTCACAATAACACTTTTTTGCGTTATGTTCATTAAATTAGCAATTTCATGATTACCTAAATTGAATTTAATCAAAGAAATAAGTCTAATATCATTCTGAGTTAATGTAGGATGTTTTGCTTCCATTTTAGAGATAAAGTCTTTGTGGAGATCTTTAAACAATTCATGAAAAATGAGACTCTTTTTTTCAGTATTCATCTCCTTATCAATTTTCTTTATCCATAAATCAGTCACTCTGTGCTTTACCCCTATTAAATCGTCTTTTAATTCTCTTAATAATTGATTTTTCTGAGTTAAGAGTTCTGTATATTTTAAGAGTTGTTCATTTTTAAAAGAGATCTTTTCCTCATCAAGAATTAGTTGTTGTTCTAATTGTAATTTCTTTAATTTCTTCGCTGTAGAATATTTGTAAAATAGATAAAAAAGAAAAACTAAAAAGAGTATTACAAATAAATAAAGAATGATCATCCATTTTGTTTCAAACCATTCTAATTCTATAGAAAGTAATAAGCTATACTCGGCAACAACACCTCCATTTAAGCGAGATCGCAATCGCATTTTATAATTTCCTCCTTTAATCTGTGTATATTCTTTTACCTCGTTTACAGACCATGATGACCAGTCTGTATCGTAGCCTTCTAGTTTGTAACTAAACTCAACAAAATCTCGAGAGCTCTTTAGAATACCAAAATTAAAGTTTAAATCATTTACCTCTGCATTAAGAACTAATTTAGTATTCTTAAAAGGATACATATAATTGATTGTAGTATCAGATGTTATGGCTTTAACATTCGTAATAAATGGCTTTGGCGTTTTTACCCTTTTAGATTTCGCTTGTGGATTAAATATTTCTACCCCCCTGTCTGTAGCTATCCAAAGCGAATTATCAATAAATTTAAAACACTCATCTCCTTCTAATAAATTAGTATCAATAGCACTTAGTACTTTATTAAATGAATAATAATTGCCATCATGAATATTCATTAGCAAATCTAGTTTACCATTTTGAATAAAAGCTAAGTATTGATCGTGATTACCTACAACTAAACGTGTAAGACCGCCTCCTGAAATTTTGTTTAGAGGTGGAGTATTAATTTGAATGAAAGAACCATCAATATATTCTGACAAGTAGTTGCCATTATAGAATACAACTTTGTTTTTTAAGGTAAAAAAATCGTCTTGTCCCTGATAATCTTCAGTTTCTATTGCTTTTTCATTTGCTGTAAGTGTGTATTTTTTTAGGCTTCCCTCTTTACTTTTTGCCCATATAGCTTTTTCTTTTGCATCGTAACCAATTTTAGGGTTTCCCCAATAATATAAGTTACCAATTTCTTTAAACTCAACTCCATCAAACTCAGCAAATAATAAACCTATATATGTAGATAAAATGTATTTGTTTGTTCCTTTAAAATTAACAATTCTAAGTACCCCTGCAGCAGTATAAACTTCTTTAAAAACACCATTCTCATAAGAAAAAATACCATTATTATGATTGATAAAGAGATGATTATTTATTTCTTCAATAGACCATGTTTGTCCAGAAAGTTTAGGTATAAATTGAAACTTATTTCTGTTATCAGACTTAAAAACCCCTTTATTTGTGGCTAATAAAGTAAAGTTGTCCTTTACAAGAAAATCGTAGGTTGCTCCTCCGTTAAAGATTGATTTTACTATTTGTTGATTCTCTACATATCCAATCCCATAATCTAAGCCAGTCCAGATATTACCTATTTCATCAGATTTTAAACATAAAGTTGTGTTATCAATTAAACCATTTGATGTATTGACCTGATTTAAAATTAAACCTCGCTTGTAATCATAAAATATTAACCCTTTAGAAATTGTTCCAAAAACAACTTGTCCTTCTTGACTGTATTCTATTCCTTTAAAAATTGTTGCATCTGTAATTTCTTTCGGAAGGTTATATTCTGATTTCTTTTGCTGTCTATCAAGAGTAATTAACTTAGATTTATCAGCTATTATATAATAATGGTTTGCACCTTTAAACGATGTATGAATATCTGTAATTGAATTTAAGGTATCTTTAATTACAAAAGAATCATTCTCATTAAAAAAGCCAATTCTATTTAAACGGTCTATTCCTATAATTTTATTATCAAAATCTATGATATTATACAGACCTTTAGGAAATTCTATAAATGAAGTCTCCTTAATCGTTTTATTATAAATATATACACCAGCCTCTGTCTGAGCGTAAATTTTATTGTCTCTAGTTTCAATTTTCCAAACTTGCCCTTTTACAATGTTAGCTACATGATTATATTCTATGTTACCAAATCCATTAGCTGCAAAATAACCCAATTGAATGCTACCACCAGTCCAAATCGTATCATTGTAAACAAGTAAACTTTTAACATTATCGTTTTTTGATGTAGGTATAACCTCCCAACTATTGTAAATATGATGTAGTAAACCCTCATTATTTCCAAAATATACTGATCCATAGCTATCATAGCCTATAGCCCAATTTTGTCTTCCTGCCTTATAGTCTAATTTAGAATAAGAAGTCACCTTTGGTAAAAAAGGAAAAGAGAAAACAGTTGTTGTTACTATGAGAATGGTTAAACAAGCCCAGAGAAGTTTATTTATAGTTGTCATTTTGATTATATTATAATTACTACAAATATATCAATAATTGAAGTAGGTTATAAAGTAAAATCACTTATTAATATTAAATAAGAAATACTCCTTCTCAGAATAATTTCATGTTGTATTATAATTGATTATTCAAAAAGAAAACTGTTTATAGCTTACAGAAAATAAGTGAATATATCATCATTTATTAATGACTTTGATTACCATATCATTACACTTTAAGTGTTAAATTGACACTAACAAAATATTCAAGCACACTAAAACTAGTATACCCATGGAATCATTTATCTATAATTATTTAATCGAAACAGAATTACGGCATAAAAAAGTTCCTGTTGCCAATGGCATGATCGTAACCATGTCGAGAGAGTTTGGCACAAATGTTCGACCTGCTGCACAATTATTAGTAGATGAGCTTAATGCAAAACAGGTTGGGTTTAAAATGCTAAAAAAATCTTGGAAATTAGTTGATAGCACTATTTTAAATAACCTATCTAAAGAACTTAAAGTATCTGCAAAAGAATTAAATAATTTTATTCCCGTTCAGAACAAAAGCATAATAGACCAAATTATGTACAGCCTTGATATAGGTAATAATACTCTCGATGAGCAATTATTAAACGCGTTAAAAACCGTAATTTTAAGTTATCTAGAAAGAGGTAATGTTGTCTTTTTAGGAAGAGGGGCTTCATTTTTTACCGATGGATTGCAAAATGCACTCAGGGTAAAAGTAACTGCATCAGAAAAATTTAGAGTAACCCAATTTGCTAGGAAAAACGATTTACGAGAAAGTTATGCTCGGGAAATCGTGCGACGTAAAAACAAACGTCGTAAAAACTTTTTAAAATATGTTTCGCAGAGTGTCCCAATTAACTATGATTTAACCATAGAAAGGGACGATTTATCAGACCATGAAATCGCTAGTAGTATTCTTTCCTTAGTTTCTGAAAGAGAAATTGAAATGATGCGAAACGTTTAGTTGATGTGCCCCTTCTCTATATTTTTAGTGAAGGGGCTTTTTTTTAGTTTTCGTTTAAGAATGCTTCATCATTCACCTTTTAAAATTGGCTTCATTACAAATTTACCGTATCCTCTTTTCTATTTGTTAAACTAGAAATATTGATTTGAAATAAGTTAAAATAGTTAGAAATAGGACAACAGTTTGTGGTTCATGAACTGTTGTTTTTACCCCCCTAATTTAAAAAATTGAAAACCCATAGTGATCTTAACTCAGATATTAATATATTTATATACTTATTTTTTATTACCTATCACATACCTATGAGATTCAATCATTTCACTTATTTAATTGTATTACTAATGCTTTTTTCGTGTACATCTAATACTGTAGAAATAACATTAGGCGTATCTAAAGAATTAGCTGAATATCGTTTTTCTAATTATTCTAATATTCATTATGAACTTCATTTTGAACTACCTGAAGAAAAAGAAGCTGATATTTTTGCTACTTCATTAATTAAAGTAACACTTAAAGATAATACTAAGCCTTTAATACTTGATTTTAAAGCCAACGACACACACATTGATAATCTTATAGTGAACAATGAAACGTGTTCTTACGATTATATTCAGGAACATATTGTTATCCCTAATACATATTTAGTTGAAGGTGAAAATAAAATTTCTTTTCAATTTAAAGCTGGTAAACAATCTTTAAATAGAAATAAGGATTATATGTATACCTTGCTTGTTCCGGACAGAGCAAGAACTTTATTTCCTTGTTTTGATCAACCAGACCTGAAAGCAAAATATGTGCTTAGTTTAGACATGCCCGAAAAATGGGAAGCTATTGCAGGAGAATATGCTACGCAGAAAGAAACCGTTGAAGGTAGAAAACTATTAGTATTTGGTGAAACTGCTCCAATTTCTACATACTTATTTTCGTTTGTAGCAGGTAATTTTAAAAAGGAAGAGTATGATGATGGTAAACACAAATTTACTATGCTTCATTTAGTTGATAAAGAGAAAATAGACAAGAATAAAGACGCTATTTTTAAGCTGCATGTTAAAGCCATTGATTGGATTGAAAACTATACAAATATACCGTTGCCTTTTCATAAACTTGATTTTGCTCTGCTTCCTCCATTTCAATATGGTGGTATGGAACATGTTGGAGCAATTCAGTACAGATCTTCGTCTTTAATACTTGATGAAAACGCTGGCGATACAGAAAAATTAAGAAGAGCACAGTTAATTTCGCATGAAGTAGCACACATGTGGTTTGGAGATCTAGTAACCATGAAATGGTTTGATGATGTTTGGTTAAAAGAAGTGTTTGCTAATTTTATTGCAGCAAAAGCAGTAGAACCCTCTTACCCAGAAATTAATCATGATGTACAATTCTATGTTTCTCATCAATACAGGGCCTATCCTATTGATAGAACTGAAGGTACACATCCTATTCAGCAAAATCTAGAAAACTTAAACTTAGCAGGTACTTTATATGGTGCTATAATTTACTCTAAAGCACCTGTTGTAATGGCTCAGTTAGAAGAAATAATTGGTTCTGAGGCCTTACAACTTTCTTTACAGAATTATTTAAAGAAATATGCTTTTAGTAATGCTACCTTCGATGATCTAATTAATGTAATCGTAGAAACTACTGCAAAAGATATTAAGCCATGGGCAGATCAATGGGTAAAAAAAGCAGGAATGCCTAAATATAAATTAAGTATTGAAGAAGATAACTTAGTTATTAAAACTGAAGATATTGGTTGGTCACAAATAATTAAAGTGAACAATACAACAGTAAATATCAACTCAGCAAACACTTCAGCTCCTTTAGGCAAAGCAGGAAATTATCCTTTAGACCAATCTGCAAAAGGTTATGGATATTTTGAACTTGCAGCTGATTTACAAACACTATTGATTAAGAACATTGCTAATTATTCTGATAAAGAAGCCATGACTGTTTATGGTAATTTGTGGGAAAATTTTCTGCATAAAAATATAGCTATAGAAACCTATCTTCCGTTTATCTTAGAGCGTTTGAAAGTTGAAGATAATTCTCTGTTAAAAAAGATGTTATTTGGTCAGTTTAAAGAGATTTATTGGTATTATTTATCTAAAAGTGAACGTACAAAGCTTACAAAGAAAGAATTTC
Organism: Flammeovirga kamogawensis; assembly: GCF_018736065.1. GTDB lineage: Bacteria > Bacteroidota > Bacteroidia > Cytophagales > Flammeovirgaceae > Flammeovirga > Flammeovirga kamogawensis. The sequence continues at coordinate 39,902 of NZ_CP076129.1, read as the reverse complement.
CAATTTTTAAAAACCTTTTAGAAAAAAGTACTACAAATACATTAAAAACTTTTTACTTAAAGGTACTAATTTCACTTGATCATACTAAAGAAGAATATGCATTTTTAGAACAATACATTACGCAGAAAAATACTATCCCAACTATTAGTGATGCCAATAGAATTGCACTTTTCATGAAACTACGAATGGAAAAATTAGCTACATCTAGAGAAATGGAAAGAACAGTGGCAAATAATCTCTCTTCTGATTACTATAGAAGTTATCTTACATATATAACCCCTTCTACAAGTCCTGATTATATAGAAAGAGATGCTTTTTTTGAAGATATTAAAAATGTAAAAAATAGAGGTAACGAACCTTGGGTAGAAAATGGACTTGGGTACTTAAACCACCCATTACAGGCCGCAAATTCAATCAAATATATTGAAGCGACTTTAAACCTTTTGCCTGAAATACAAAAAACTGGCGATATCTTTTTCCCATTCGGTTATTTAAAAAATAGCATTGGAAAGCGAACTGAAAAAAGCGTTATTAAAAAGGTACATCAATTTCTAGAACATAATAATATTGACGATAAATTAGAAGCAAAAATACTTCAAAACCTTGATCCTGTAATTAGAAGGAATCAATTTACAGAAATGTTGTAATTATTTGTATTACAATAAAATAACACCTCTCTTAACGTCTTCTATAAAATGGAGACAATTAAGAGAGGTGTTTATATTTTGTGCAGTATATTAAAGATTATAAAGAAGTTACACCACCACCTTCATACGTAGTAATTACAGGTTTTTGATCAGGCTTCTTTCTATCAAGAACATAAAATTTACCTTCATCTTTAAAACATGAACCTAAATATTCAGAGGCTTCTTTTACATGAATATAATCTGGTTTTTTATTCAACAAGTTTGAGATTAATTTATCTTTGTTCTCTAAATTCCACATACTCAAGTCTCCTTCTTTTACAATCAATAAACGACTATTATCAAAAGAGATATCAACGTTGGTAACATTACCAAAAGGTAACACCCCAATTTGCTTTAGCTGCCCAGCTCTTTCATGAATACTAATGGCATAAACTTCTGTAAATTCTTTACTTAAAGTAAAAATATAATATTCCTCCGTTGTCTGATTCACAATCATTGCACTAGCGTTTCTAGGGCCGTTGGGATATGTAAAATACTTTACTTCTGGTGCTACAAAATCGTCTTCAATATCATTTTCTTTAAAAGAATATACTTGAATATCCTTACGGGATAAATGAGGGTCTCCAATATCTGCTACATGAATCGACATCTGGTCTTTATCATTGTAGCTTTTTGCTAAATCTTCCCATGCTATAGAAGTTCCTCGTATAAATACTTTCTTTTCTTGTTTTCCTGTTTTTGTGTTATATAAATAAATGAATGGGTTATTTCCTTTATTCTCTTGAACCCACAAATAATCCTTGTTTTGGGAAGGTATAATTCCAGTAATTTTCTCTAGATCAGGCGAGATAGCTTCCTCATGTATGGCCAAATAAAAGCCAGAATTAGGAACTTCACTCTTCTTTTCTATCGTTTTACATGAATAAATACAAACAAGAGATAGTAAGAACAGAAAAATAATTTTGCTATTAAACATCAGGTAGTTAATCTAAAATAGTTGATCGTCATAATAATAATTATAAATTTCTTTAAAAAAGAGATATAAAGTAGCATCTATTATGGTATGTTGACAAAAAAAAAGTGTCACAATCCATTCTTATTTGTCTTATCAAGTTAACTCATTTAAAAAGGTGTATTTCTACTATTTCAATTAATAAATACAACCAAAACATCGATTAATTCAATACCTCAAGATCAACAAAAAAAATAGGAAAGAATACTCCGTTAAACATTCAATATTATCAAAAAGTTATTAGCTTTATAATACTTAAACTTAAAAAACCTATCATTAATCATGGACGTAGAAATCCTCTCTCGAATACAATTCGCTTTTACAATCTCATTCCATTATATCTATCCTCCATTAAGTATTGGTATCGGTTTAATGCTTGTCATTTCCGAAGGAATGTTTTTAAAAACACATAATAAAAAATATGAAGTTCTAACTCGGTTTTGGACTAAAATATTTGCTTTAACCTTTGGTATTGGTGTAGCAACAGGTATAGTAATGGAATTTGAATTTGGCACAAATTGGGCTACTTACTCCCGCTATGTTGGCGATATTTTTGGTTCTGCACTAGCAGCCGAAGGGATATTTGCCTTTGCTTTAGAAAGTAGCTTTTTAGGTATATTATTATTTGGGTGGAACAAGGTTAGTCCTAAAGTTCATTTTATTTCTACTTTAGGTGTTTTCTTAGGTTCTATGTTTTCTGCAATTTGGATTGTGGTAGCCAACAGTTGGCAACAAACCCCTGCAGGTTATCATATTGTTGGAGAAGGCATGATGGCTAAAGCAGAAATAACAGATTTTTGGGAAATGGTTTTTAACCCTTCAAGTGTAGAACGGATTTTACATGTTTGGGTAGGTGCTTTTCTTGCAGGAGCATTTTTATACATTAGTGTTCATGCCTATTATTTAGTGAGAGATAGACATCAAGAGATTTCTAAAACAGGTATTAAATTAGGCTTAATTGCTGCAACTGTTTTTTCTATTGTTCAACTTTTCCTTGGACACTTATCTGCTGATGGTGTCGCAAAGAATCAGCCTGCTAAATTAGCCGCTTTTGAAGGACATTATCATACTGAAGACCCTGCCGATTTGTATTTATTCGGATGGGTAGATCAAGAAAATAAAGAAGTTTATGGTTTAAAAGTCCCTGGTGGACTTTCTCTACTCTTATACCAAACTTTTGATGGCAAGGTAACGGGATTAGATAAATTTGCAGTAGAAGACCAACCCAGTCAAATAAATGCTATTTTCCAATTTTATCATCTAATGGTAGGAATTGGTATGCTACTAATTGGTCTTTCTCTTTTAGGTAGTTTCTTGCTATGGAGAAAGCAGCTTTTCAATCATAAATGGTTATTATGGATTTTTGTATTTGCAGTAATATTGCCTCAATTGGCTAATCAGTTTGGTTGGTTTGCTGCAGAAATGGGACGACAACCTTGGGTAGTTTATGGCTTATTGCGCACATCAGATGCACTCTCTAAGGCAGTTCAGGCAGATCAAGTATTATTTTCATTAATAATGTTTTCTTTAATTTATTCTCTTCTATTAGTCTTGTTTATCTACTTATTAAATAAGAAAATTAAACACGGTCCAGAAGATGCTCATCTGATAGATCATCGTCCTCATCAACAAGGTATAAATAACTTTTTCACTAAAGATTAACACTACTCATGGAAACAATTTTAGGCTTAGACTACCCTACGCTATGGTTTTTAGTAGTGGGTGCTTTATTTTCTGGTTACGGAATTTTAGATGGTTTTGATTTAGGTGCAGGTGCAATGCACTTATTTATAAAAAGCGATAAAAACAGACGTATTGCTTTAAATGCTGTTGGCCCAGTTTGGGATGGCAACGAGGTTTGGTTAGTAATTGGCGGAGGTACTTTATTTGCTGGTTTTCCTGTATTTTATGCCACACTATTCTCTGCAATGTATATTCCTTTTATGCTCTTTATTTTCTTTATTATTCTTAGAGCTATTTCTATAGAATTTAGATCTAAAGAACAAATGAAATGGTGGCGAAATTTATGGGATTTTACTTATACACTTTCGAGTGGTATGATTGCGTTTTTATTAGGTGTAGTATTAGGAAACATACTACAAGGTTTTCCTTTGGATGAAAACTACGAGGCAATAAACCCTCATTTAACTATGTTTTTGAATCCATATGCCATTATAGTTGGGTTAACCACATTAACGTTAATGATGATGCATGGAGCGATTTACCTCTCTTTAAAAACAGAAGGAAAACTCTTTGACCATGTTGTATTAATGTTAGAAAAATGCATGATTGCTTTCATTATTATGTACACAATAATGAGTTTGTATACGCTAATATTCTTCCCTCATTTAGCAGAACGTTTTAAAGAATATCCTGTTTTATTTATACTGCCTGTTTTAGCAGTTTTAAGTATTGCAAATATTCCACGTTTAGCCAAAAAGCAAAAGTATTTGTCTGCATTTATTTTCTCATCTATCACTTTTAGTTTATTATTAATATTGGTGGCGGTACAACTCTACCCTTCATTATTAATTGCCACAAATAATCCTGAAAATACTATTACAATATATAATGCGGCAGCTTCTCAAAAATCTTTAGGGATAATGCTTACTATAGCTGCTATTGGAACACCATTAGTGCTTACGTATACTTTTATTGTTTATAGAGTATTTTGGGGTAAAGTAAAATTAGACGAACATAGTTACTAAATGAGTCTCCTGTCTGTCCTTTCAAAAAGATGAACGATGAATCTATATACCATCTATCAATTAATTATTACAATTTGATAGTTATTAGTTATATGTTATAAATATTTAAATTAGTAACGCCGTTATTATATGTATCTCTCTAATGAGAAATCATTTACGCTTATACAAAACATATAATTATGAATCATTTATCAAGTGCTTTAAAATACAACGTTAAACATTGGTATTATCCTTTAATTTCTGGTTTACTTTTAATTGGTTTAGGTGCATGGACCGTAGCTCATCTATTAGAAACTTTTGTTTCATTATCTTACCTTTTTAGTATTACATTTTTAGCTGTAGGTACCGGTCAAATGTTTACTGCATTAGATAATAGAAAATCTCAAGGAAATTGGGGTTGGAGCTTTACAGGAGGTATGTTTACTACAATATTGGGTATTATATTAATTTCAAACCCAGCAATGTCGCTTACTACATTACCTCTTTATTTAGGTTTTTATGTGTTAATTAAAGGCTTAGAAACAATTGGTAAATCTATAGAATATAAAGATGTTTCTAACAGTTGGGGTTTATTAATGTTCTCTGGTATTGTAGGTCTTTTATTAGGTTTCATAATTATCACTAACATGACATTTGCTAGTTTAACTGCTACTTTCTGGTTTAGTCTTGCTTTATTTAATGCAGGTATCTCTGAATTTATAGTTGCAAGTAAATTGAAAAGTATAAAAGAAGGAATGCATTCAAAAAAATAAAAAGTTAATTATTTATTGATATATAAAAGCAACCTATTAGTGTACATCTAAATGTATATTAGTAGGTTGATTTGCTATATCTCTTTTTTTTACTTTTCGATTTATCCCACTGTATATTAAGCCAAGAACTAAGAAATAGAATATTTCAGCAATCAGAATATAAAAAAAACTATTGATATCAATTGCTCCATACGGTTCTAAACTCGCCTCTAATATCACACTTACTTCTTTATTGTAATAGTACTTATTCTTTGCTGCACACTTATTATATGTTACTAATTTTTCAGAATTTGGAACTTTTTTAAAATATTGAATCTTAGTAAAGTCTAAGTCCATATAGTTAATTTTGACTTGTTCATAATACTCTTTCAATGCTTTATAGTTTCCTTGTGTCCCTTTATCTTTTATTACAATTGAATAAGGGGTTGCCAAAAATCCGTATAAAATTTTTGTATTTACAGAAGAAGAATAACTTTTTATTGGTGATGTAAATATGACATTAAGAACAGTATTGTTGTTCTTTTTATAAGTAAGGTAAGCTGTATATGTCACATGTTTAATATCAATAAAATAATCTTTGATATGGTACTTACGATCTCCATTTTTATAAGAAAGTTCGTCTACTGTTCTAATTTCTTTTAAAGCTCCCGAGTGTTCTCGTATCGTTCCTTGAATAAATAAGCTTACTATTGCAGTAAGTAAACCTAATGAAAAGCTGATAACTAACCTCCCCATCTTTCCATTTTTAAGTACGTAACCTTTAAAATGATTATTACTAAAATAAAGAAAGATGAAAGGGAATATAAAAAACGGTAAAAATAGATCTGACCAAAAAATATCAATTACTTCATTACTTATATACATCGTCAAAAACCAATTGATTATGGTATAGAGTAAAAGGCACTGAAAATGTAATATAACGAAAGATAGTAATTGTTTTGAGTTGTTTAATTGTAGCATACTTTCAGATTATGACTAGAAAGTATCAAATTTAGATTTTAAATTTAAAAACACCTACAATTTAAGTAAATGACTGTAAAGGCTTCCAACGTAATACTATGTTAAGCGTTCTCTATAGCAAGAACTTTAAATATAAAATTATGAATATCCTCAGATCATCATTATCGATATTATTACTTGGAATTCTTTTCCTAACAAATACAAGTTTTGCTCAAGTAAGAAGAGTTTACCCTACACGTAACACTACAGTAGTGCATCATGGTCCTACCTATGTAAATAGAGGGCCAACAGTAGTACATACTGGCCCTACTTATGTACATAGAGGTCCTGTAGTTGTTGCTCCACACCCTGTATATTATGGTGCTCCAATGTATGGTCCTTATTGGCATCCAGTTGGTGCTACAGTTGCAACAATTGCAACTACAGCAATAATTGTTCATGCTATAGATGAAAACAACCAAAAACAAGATTATTACTGTGACAAAGGTGTATATTATGAAAAACAACCTAGTGGAAATTATAAAGTTGTGGCAGCTCCGATAGGATCTACTATAAAAACCTTACCTACAGGAAATGTGACATTAATTGTTAGTGGGAAAACATATTATTATTTTGCTGGTAATTATTATCAAGCAAATCCAAGTGGTGGGTACGCTGTAATAACCGCACCTCAAGGAGCTGTTGTAAACGCTCTTCCTGAAGGTACAACAACAGAAATTGTAAATGGTATAACTTACCATGTTTGTAATGGCATCTGGTACACTTCAGTTCCTCAAACAGATAACACTGTGAATTATGCAGTCACAACACCAAAAAATTAATACTTTAAGTTAAACTCTACAAAATATATTTTGATAAATAACAGTAATAAAGAATGAATGAATGAAAACTGATATATAGTTTATATTTAAATATGAAGAATGCCTAAGATAAAATAAATATACTATCTAGCTTCTACAATTCTTAAAGCCTTCAACCCTATATGGATTGAGGCTTTTTTTTAGATTAATTTTGTTTGCCGTTATAAAAGAACTGTTTTTAGATAGGATTGGTTTAACAGGAAAGTACGATTATCCAGCAAGTCCTTCTACAGATCTTACTTTAGGCAATGCGCCCCATTTTTTTTCTACTACTTTTTTACGATAGGCAAATATTTCCTCTAATTTGGAACGTATCATCAATGAATTTGCAATTGCACCTAGAGGTCCAAACGGTGGTGAATATGTCACTATATCTTTCATTAATACACCATCCTTTACCTCTTTTAAAATGTGTTGATGATGCCAAATGTTGTAAGGACCAACACGTTGTTCATCAACAAAATATTCTTTATCTCTTACTTTTGTAATTTCCGTCATCCAATCCATTTTGATTCCAAAAAGCGGACTAACTTTATAGGTAATAATCATGCCTTCATACATCTTCTCTGGTATATCTGTAGAAGTAACATCAAAACCCATATAATCTGGTGTAATCTCTTTTAAATTTCTAGGAGATGAAATAAAATCCCATACCTCATCAACACTTGCATTAATTAACTGCTCCCTTTTAAATTGATAAAATGCCATATACCATTAATTTTCTAATTTTTCAATTTCTTTCAATACCTCAGATGCCTCAAACATCTTTAAATCACTTTCCATTCTATTTACTGTAGATAGCTTGTGCGACTCTTCTAATAACTTCTTATATTTTTTCTCTAATTTTTCTTTTGGAGATGATTTCTTAAACAATCCGAACATAATATTTCTATTTAAAAGTTTATACTTTGATGGTTGACATACCTCCATCAACATGAAGAATTTGACCTGTCATCCAACTTGATTTATCTGATAATAGGAATGCAGACAAAGATGCTACATCTTCAGATTCTCCTATTTTTTTTAAAGGATGAGTTGCTGCATTAGCTTGCTTTTTTGCATCATCGCTTAATAATTTCCCTGCCAATGGTGTATCTGTTAATGAAGGTGCTATAGCATTAACTCTAACTTTTGGGGCAAACTCAGCGGCAAGCGCTTTCGTTAATCCTTCTATAGCACCTTTGGATGCCGCAACTTGAGCATGAAATTTAAAACCTAACTGTACAGCAACGGTAGAATACATAACTATAGATGCATTCCCTGACTTTTTCATTTTATTAATAGTTTGCTGTATAACTTTTATCGCTCCTCCAACTTGCAACTCAAAATCTTTTGTATAACTATCTACTTCAATTCTACTGAAAGGTAATAAATTTATACTCCCAGGACAGTAAGCAACTCCATTTAAAGTGTCTGGTAAAAACGATAGATCTAAAGTACTATCTAAAACATTTAGTGCGTGATAATTAACATTTTCATGATTAAAAATAGGAATAGTAGTATTGTAAGTTGCATATACCATGTTTCCTTCTTCACATAATTGCTTGATTAAAGCTAACCCAATTCCTGAGGAACCCCCTATCACTAAATAGTTTTTCATTTTAATTATTTTTGTTCCACTTATTTGATATGCTTAGATAACAACATCTACCTCAAAATGTTTAAACAATATTAACATTGTGAAATGAATGCTAAAAAAAAGTATATTGTTTATGTAAATAGTGAAACAAATAGATGAGATTTAATTCTGATAAAAAGTAACTATCTATTCATTTAGTTACTGCAATAAAATATTAATTATGATAAGAGTTACAGATGCACACAAAACCATTCTAATCAGTTTTGACCTAAATACATGCTGGGATGTTTTTAGATTATGGGGTATAGAAGAAGAGGAAGCAGATGCTTTACAACAACAAATTGATGTACTGTTAGGAAATGCAGCCCTAGATGAAAGTGATATGGCTTTTATAGGTACAGAATGTATTTTACAGTTTCTATTTGAAAAACACATTTTTAACGTTACCCATACTAAATTTCCGTTAGAGTTTTTTGAAAATACGCATTCAACTGTTGATGGAGAAACATGTGATATTTATATTAATCTTGTTGACCACCTTTCTAGATCAGCGGCAATAGGTATCCTACAATTTATTGGCGAGCACAATATTTTTGAGGTAAAGGCTTTTGTTGATGAGCTTTAAAAACTAGAAATTATATATAAAGCATCGTCTAATGGTATTCCCTTTGACGATGCTTTATTATTTATAACTATGAGATTTTTAGTAATACACGCTCTTTTGTACGTCTAAATTCTACTTCATTATGTGCTTCAGCAATTTCATCTAAAGGATAGATTTTATAGATCGATAAGCCCTTCCATCCAGCTTCTAAAGCATTAGCAGCTTCTCGCATAGCTTTTTGTTTTGCTTCTAATGGAAAATCATCACTCCCTAAAAAATGAATACTGATATTATCAAAAACTAACTGCCAAAAAGGAATTTTAGGCGATCCATCTGCAGTAGCAAAAGTTACAATACTCCCTCCTACTTTTAATAACTGAATGTCCAATTCTAAATTACTAGAGAAAGCAACTTCTACAATATGGTCAATTGTTCTTTTATAGTTATCAAGTTTATTCAACCCTTCTTCATCTGTACAAATTGCTTCATCAGCACCTGCATAAAGTGCTATTTTTCTATCTTCTTGTTTACGTACTGTAGCAATTACTTTAGCTCCACCACGTTTTGCAAATTGTATAGCACATTGCCCTACAGCACCCGCTCCACCACTAACAAGAATTGTTTTTCCTCTAGGGTCTCCAGCTTTATAGATAGCATAATGCCCTGTAATTGCAGGTATACCCATTTGAGCTGCTTGTTGCATATCAATAGAATCGTCTAACTCAAAAACATGAGTTGCAGGAACACATGTAAATTCTGCAGCAGTCCCAAAAGGCCTGTAAGACTGCGCCCCAAAGCACATTACTTTTTTCCCAAGCCAATGCTTATCTACTCCTTCACCAATCTTAGTAACTATACCACTAGCATCACTATGTGGAATAACTAATGGGTAGGGCATTTCACCTCCAAAACGAGCAATTCTTTTAGATATTTCGCCAGGGTTAACACCTGCATATTGCACTTTAATTTGAATTTCCCCATCTAAAGGTTGAGGCTCATTGCGTTCACCAATAAAGAAAACCTCTTCAGCTTTTCCTTGCTCAGTATACCAAGCTGCTTTCATAATGATAATATATTTTGGTGTTTTTATTTTTATTCAATAATCGACAAGAACTATCCTAGGTTCACATCATAATAAAAAATTAATGTATAAAAATAAACTTCATTTTTAGATATCTTATAGTTTAGATCAAAAATCTGTTATTTATTCTACACTAAATTCTAATTATAACTAATTTAGATTTATTGATTATTTAATAGATCACATCTATATTCTCTATTGTATATTTGTGTATTAAAAAAAATAACACCCCAAATATGACTTTAAAAAACATTTCGTTCTCTTTTATCAGTTTGATAATTGCATTTTCTTGCTGTAAAACTAAAGAGAATACATCAACTCAAATTCAAACGTATTCTACTGATATTCTTACAGTAAAACCTTTAACAGAACATACACTTGTTCATATTTCTTATTTACATACCAAAGACTTTGGTGACGTTGCATGTAATGGTATGATTGTTATTGATGACGGTGAAGCAATAATAATAGATTCACCTACTGATAGTGCTAGTACAGTAGCGTTAATAAATTATGTACAAGACTCTTTAAAAGCACAGATTAAAGGTGTAATACCTACTCATTTTCATGTTGATTGCGTAGGTGGTTTGCCTGAGTTTCATAAGCGTGGTATACCATCATATGCTACTTCCCAAACCATTAACCTTGCAAAAGAAAAGGGCTTCCCGATTCCTCAAAATGGATTTGATAATACAAGAACATTTTTTGTAGACGATCATGAAGTAATTGCTTCTTATTTTGGAAAAGGACATACAGAAGATAATATAGTGGTCTACCAACCTACAGATAAAGTTTTATTTGGTGGGTGTCTTGTTAAAAAAATGAATGCAGGTAAAGGTAATTTAGCGGATGCAGATACAAATGTATGGGCTTCTACAATTCAAAAAGTAAGCGATCATTATAAAGATGTAGAAGTTGTAATTCCAGGCCATGGACCTACAGGTAATAATTCTTTATTTGAGTACACAATACAACTTTTTGAGCAAAAGTAAACGCATAAGTTGTCTAGTCCGTCCATAGCGTTACAGATTTAGACCTATTATATATTGATAGCATCGAGTGTAGACTCGGTGCTATTTTTACTTTTATAAGTTCTCATTTTTATTTCACTTTGCTGATGCATCTCAACAGGTGTCTTCATATAATTACTCCAATGAGGCCTTTCATTATTGTAAATATATACAGATTCTCTAATAAATTTATTCATTAAATCGAGATCATTAATTTTTATTCCTAAAATAAATTCTTGCTTAAGAATTCCGTTTATTCTTTCTGCTACCGCATTTTGATAAGGATCGTAAGATTCCGTCATCGAGCACAATACTTTATTTTCCTGAAGATGTCGTTGATACTCGTGACTACAATATTGTAATCCTCTATCTGAATGGTGTATCATTGGTAAATCAACATAGTTTCTATTTTTCAGTGCTTCTTTTAATGCTGCAATAGCTCCATTTGCATTCAAACTATCTGATACATTTAACCCCATTATTTTCTTAGAATAGGCATCTGTTACTAAGGAGAGATACATTGGGTTACTTCGCTCACCTATGTAAGTTATATCAGAAACTAATACTTGTTCAGGTCTATTTATTTCCAAATGCTCAATAAGATTTTTATGCTTTTTAAATCTGTGATGAGAATTTGTAGTGACATGATATTGTTTTTTAGGCTTGATATCGAGTCGATTAGCCCTCATGATATCAAAAAGCTTATCTCTACCTACATTTAGTAATTGCAATTCAGGAAGAAGTAATTGATATAATTTCCTTGTCCCTATTTTAGTTTGCTTCAAACGAATTCTTTTCACTAAGTCTACTACTTTAGATGCAATACTATTATTCTTTTTTACTTTCCTTTTCGAACGATAATAAATTTGTCGATTTAACCCAAGCAATTCACAAGTCGGTTTGACTCCTATTTTTTCTTCTTTTTTGAATTGGTCAACTGCTTGGGTAAAGACTTTTTTCTAATAGGAATATTAAACTCATCCTCAGCAATATCGATCATCATATCAAAGAAAATTGCTTTTTTATCTGTTACGTAGAGTTGTTTTTCTAAAGAAGCTTTTTGCTTCTCTAATAATAGAACCTTTTGTTCTAGCTCCAATAATTTTTGTTCTGGTGTCTTTCCCATTTTTAAATCAGATTTATTATCCCAATCTAAATTACCATACTTTCTTATCCAAGTACGGATGGTACCATGACCTTGTATTCCATATTTAAGTCTTGCTGCCGTTATACCTATTTCCCCTCGTTCCACTTCATCTACAACTTGTAATTTAAAAGAGTAGCTATAATCTTTTTGTGTACGTTTAGTGTACTGATATTCTTGATCTTCATTCATAATGTTACGTTTTGTGTAACACTAATTCAGGACGAGACAAGTTTAATAAAAAAGCCAGTCATTAAATTAAAATGACTGGCTTTTTTTATTTACCTTCTTGATCAGCACTAAAAAAGGAATAAAGCCTTTCAAGTTCTTTTTCATTATTTTCTAACCATTTCTTAGCGTCAGGTTCGCTACCTTGTAGAATAAAATATGCAAATGGTTCAGTAAGCTTCTTTTCCTGAATTTTTTGATAAATTGGGATGTAAAAATCTGCCACAAATTCTGGCTCATTCGATTTAAAATCTTCTAATGTTTCAAATAAACCTTTAACTGTGGAAACAAATAATTCTGTATCAGTGATTGATGGGTTTATTATTTTTTTTGTCTTAGCTGATAAGAGAAAAATTTCTTGATGAAGGTATGTAGTATCATCTGTTACATTAAAGTTTAAATTTAGATTCAAATTCCCTTTATCATCTTTTGTTATTAGATCTTTATCAAGATGTTGTAACTTTTTTAAATTTGAATATTCTATTGATGACCTTTGAGAAGAAGGTTCTACTAAGAAGAAAAAATATTTAGAAAGTAAAAATTGAGTTAGCTTATTTTCCAATAAATACGTTTTACTCAATAATAAGTGGCTGCTTCCATGATTAGGATTTACAGTAATAGATGAAATTGCTGATTCTCTAGCTAATTCTATTTTATTCATGCTCAAAGCAGTAACAGCATGATTGTAATACAATAAATAATAATTAAAACGCAGCATCCCTTTTTCATACACCTTTAAAGCCTCATCTTGTTTTCCCAACATGTCTAAAGATGTACCATAGTTCACATAGCCTAAAATAGTACTATTATCATCTTTATCTAGTTCAATTACTTTTTTAGAATAATAGATAGATTTGTTATAGTCTTCCATTGCCAAATAAGACATTGCTAGCTCATAAAGAGCCAAAACATCTTCATTATTTAGTTTTAGTGCCTTCTTGTACTGTTTTATTGCTTTTTTGTACTTACCATTATCATGGAGTTCAATCCCTTTTCTAATAAAAATCTCACTATCAGAGTTTTGTCCTTGAGCGAAAGAGAAAGTTTGAAATACACATAATAGTACTGTTAGAATAATAGTCGTTGCTTTCATAATAAATTGATTATGTATCTTAAGTCGTCGTCTTAAAAAAAGAGTATTAAGATGGTAAAATTTGAATTTTAGTTTGATTGGCCTTGTAACATTATCAATAAAAATAGATAATTTAAAAACATAAAAAAAGCACAGAACCAATTGAATGTTTCTGTGCTTTTTATTTTTTGCTTAAAAGTTTAAAAACGAAGGGCAAACTCTGCTCCTTGATCACTTTCTTTCTTAATAGTTAAACGACCATTATTTCGTCTCATTATTTGTTGTGATAAACTTAAACCAATACCTGTATGTTCCTTTTTTGTAGTAAAGAATGGAACAAAAATTCTATCTAAGGCATCTAAGTCAATACCAGAACCGTTGTCAATAACCTGTATTATAGGTCTACCGTTATGGTCATCTTGATTACAGCGAATTGTAATTTTAGCATTTTCTGTATCCGATAATTCCTCTATACTATTTCTACACAAACAATCTATTACTGTTCGTATCTGAATAGGGTCTGCTGTTATCATGAGTACATCTTGTGTTGCTTCAAAAACAATCTTAATGTTCTTGTCATCACATTCTTGTTGTATTCCTTCAATATATTCTTTGCACAAAGCAATACTATCAATATGCTGAGGTTCACTATCTCTCAAATGTGCCATTACTCTAAAATCTTCTGCAAGTGCAGACATAGAGTTTGCACGTTGTTCGATCGTATTCATGGCCAATTGAATATCACTTAAATCTTCTTTAGAAGGGACATTACCATTGGTTTCGTATTCTGTTTTAAGCTCATTCAGTTCGTTATTTACAGTATTACTTAACGATGCAATTGGAGCCATTGCATTCATCATCTCATGGGTAAGTACTTTAATGAGTGCTTCCCAAGCTTCTATTTGTGCTTGCTCTACCTCTTCTTGTACTCTGTCCATACTAAATACCCTAACCACCTCTCCTTTTACATAGATCGTGATTTTTTGAACTACTAAACGTTGAATATCATAACGCCCAGGAACGCTTACATGATGAATTTCTTCTTCAGAGTCATCGGTAAAAATTTCATATAACTTTGGAGATACTTTTTTGAAATCTTCAATATTTGCAGACTTAATACCAGAAAAAATTCGTTTCGTGATCAAGTTGGAAAAGATAACTTTTCCTTCTGGGTTAAAAGCAATCAACCCCGCATCAATATGCTGAGCAATGCTTTTATAAAACATTAAATCAGTTTCTCTATCCGCTCTTAATTCTTTAAATCTTGTAAGTGATTTCTGTAAAGATTTATTCAATTCATCTTGAATATCACCAGACCTAGAAACCGTAAACGTTTGTGTAAAATCATCGTAGTTAATGGCGTCCAAAAACTTCTTAACTTCAAACGTTATACTATTTAATTTTTGAAGTAATAAATAAACCTGATAGCAAATGCCTGCAAACACAAAAATAGATGTTGCCCAATATTCTAATTGCAAGAAGAAACTTAATACAAAAGAAGATATTAACAACAAGAATACTCTTAGTGTTATTTGAAGCCTGAATTGTTTATAGACCATGTTTTTCTAATCTTCTGTACAACGACGCTCTTGTTAAACCAAGAGATTTGGCCGCTTTAGAAATATTCCCAGAATACTTACTTACTGCCTTCTGAATCATCATTTTCTCTACAGTATCTAAATCAAATTCTGACAAATCGAAATTGTCTTCATCCTTATTTTTTTCTACTAAAAATGTAAAATCCATTGGTTGTAATGTATCTTCTTCAGCCATAATTACTGCACGTTCTAAGGCGTGTTGTAGCTCTCTTACATTACCAGGCCAATAATATTTCTGTAGTTTCTTCATTGTTGCAGAAGAAACTTTCATTTTATCTTTTCTGTACTTCTTAGTGTAGGTATTTAAAAAGTGTGTCACCAATAAAGGAATATCCTCTACTCTATCTCTTAGCGGTGGTAAGTGTATTTCTACAGTATTTATACGGTAAAGTAAATCTTGTCTGAACTCTTTATTCTCTACCATTTCGTAAACAGGCATGTTGGTTGCACACACTAGCCTAATATCAACTGGTATTTGTTTGTTATCACCAACCCTAATTACTTCTCTTTTTTGCAGTACTGTTAAGAGCTTAGATTGCAATGTCATGGGTAAATTACCAATTTCATCTAAGAATAATGTTCCTTTATTTGCAATCTCAAACCTACCTGCTCGGTCTTCTCTTGCATCGGTAAATGCTCCTTTTTTATGACCAAATAACTCTGATTGGAAAAGTGTTTCTGAGATAGATCCCATATCAACACCAATAAATACTTTATCGTTTCTTAATGATTGTTCGTGTATTGCACGTGCAATTACTTCTTTACCTGTACCGTTCTCACCAAGAACCAAAATGTTGGCGTCTGTTTTTGCTACTTTACTTATCAGTGCAAAAACTTTTTTCATAGCAGGACTATCTCCTATTACTATACCATCTGTACCTGCAGCTTTGTTAAGTGCGGAAGATAATTCCGTTTTTTCTTCTTTTAAAACTTTAACTTCTTCATAAGACTTTTTCAATCTTACAGCAGATGTCAACGTAGCAATTAGTTTTTCGTTATTCCAAGGTTTCAATACAAAATCTGTTGCACCTTGTTTAACAGCGTTTACAGCTGTTTCTACATCACCATAGGCAGTTATCATTACAACTACTGCATTCGGATCTATTTCTAATATTTGCTCTAACCAATGGAATCCCTCTTTACCAGAAGTAGTATCTTTAGTAAAGTTCATATCCAATAAAATTACATCATAAGAGTCGTTCTTTAATAAGAACGGAATTTTACCAGGGTTGCTTTCAACTTGTACTAAATCTGCGTTCTTTTTTAACAGCATTTTTGCTGCTAATAAAATATCTTCATTGTCATCTATGACTAGAATTTTACCTAAGGGCTTACTCATTGTGTTTTGGTTAGTGTAGATTATAATCTATGTTCATTCTCGAACACAACAATAAAAGGATAATTTATCAATTCAAATAATATCTACTATTATTTTTTGTGAAAAATATTTATAATCATCAAGAGTGCATGTCTATTTTGAGGCAAGAACATCTAAAATGGTGACAATAATCACCAGCTTTTAGAGAGGTAAATCAATTGTTAATAAAAAGTTCATTTTACCCTATCTTATTGACGTTCATTAAGTAAAAGTGCGAAACCAACACCGTACAAAGGGAGTATATATAAGTGTAATTAATACTTATCTATAAAAAATCTACAAAAATGAATACTAAAACACTACTTGGCACAGCATTATTAATAGGCGCAGTTTCTTTAAATACTTTAGCTGATAATCCTATTAAGAAAAAAAATAAAATTAGAAAAGGTTATAAAACTACTACTGTAGTTAAAACAGATAAAACAGTACAATCTAATAATGATAATGTAGTGATGACAAAAAACCGTAAAGGTGCTTATCACATTCAAAATAAAAATGGAGTAAATACTTTAAATGAAGCTCAAGGTGTAAATGCTGGTAAAACAGTTGATCAAACTCCAGGTGTATACCCTTATATGAAATGGAATAAATAATTCCCTTTTACTATTAAATTTAAGACTCAAGCCATTACGTAGGTTTGGGTCTTTTTTTATATTCAATTCTAAATACGTTTTTCTAATTAATAAAAACTCTGATTTAATAGTTTGAATCAAAAAATTGATGAATTGAAATAATAAATTTATAATTGAAAAGAGTACCTTCGTGGTTTACTGATTATCCAAATTTCAATTATGAAAAACCTACTTTATAGCCTTTTATGTATCCTTTTTTGTGGTTGTACTACTACTTCATTCAATATAAGTGATTTAAAACCTGGTGATATCATTTTCCAAGATGTTGATTGTGGTCCTTTTTGCGATGCTGTAGACAAAGTAACATCTGGATACAATGGTAAAGATTTTTCTCATTGTGCTTTGGTGGTTCAAGAAAACGATTCATTATTTATTATTGAAGCTGTAGGACAAGGAGTTGTAAAAACATCATTTCATCAGTTTTTTGGTAAAAAAATAGCCGCCGGAGGTACGCTTGTTGGAAGAGTAAAAAAGCAATACGCTTACCTTGCTCCAAAAGCAGCAAAAAATGCTTTTCAATATTTAGGAAAAGAATATGATGATGTTTTTGACATTAATAATGATAAATATTATTGTTCTGAATTAGTTTATGAAACCTACAGAGAGGCCAATAATGGTAAAGATGTTTTTAAATTATTCCCTATGACGTACAAGGACCCAGACACGCAAGATTATTTCCCTATTTGGGTAGATTATTTTAAAAAGCTTAATGTACAGATTCCTGAAGGTGAACCAGGATTAAACCCTGGAGGTGTATCTAAATCAGATTATCTAGATATTATTTCTATTTCTTTCTAGGCTCTTTTGTATATAAAGATTTCTTTTCTTTTGATCCAAAAAAATGAAGGTACCCATTTCTTAGAAATCGATAGGGCCATGTAACTATGCGTACAACGTAATAAAACACACTACTTGCAACCATACTTGCTAAAAAGAAAATAGTCATGGCACTTTCAAAAAGAGCCACAACTAAAAATAATATCTTTTTGATTACCAAAATAAAAAATGCTTTCATAGTGATTTATTTGTAGACTATTTTGTAACTACTTAAAGGTTACAGTATCTCTATTACTTCTGTTATTTTTTTTAACTCCCTAAACTTCTCACCTTCTACAATCCCGTCTACCATTTCATGAGCCCAAGTGCTATGAAAAGGAACATGAAAAGCATGTGCTCCAATATTTAGAACTGGTACTATATCGGATTTTAAAGAGTTACCCACCATTAAAAATTCATCAGCTTCTATATCTAGGTGCTGAAGTAATTTACTGTATTCTTTCTCTGTTTTTTCAGAAACTATTTCAGTATGATGAAAATATTTTAGTAGGTTAGATTTTTCCAATTTCTTTTCTTGCTCTAAAAGGTCACCTTTAGTAGCTACTACCAACCTGTATTTATTTGATAGATAAGCTAATGTCTCTTCAACACCGTCAATTAATTCGACAGGGTTTCCTAACATCCTTTTACCAAAATTAAGTATTTCTAAAACCTCGTTAGCTTTCACTTTTCCATTAGAAAATAAAACAGCTCCTTCTAACATAGATAACGATAAACCTCTTGTTCCGTAACCATACATTGGAATATTTTTTATTACCAAATCAAATAGTTTAGCTTTTAATGCTTCTTTGGGCATATAATGGGCCATCAAATTAAAATAGTCTTCCTCAAATACTCTAAAATATGGTTCATTTATCCATAAAGTATCATCGGCATCAAAAGCAATAACTTTAATTCTATCTTTCATTTTCTATCTATAATGGTAGTATATAAACGCTATAAAAATACAAAGTAAATCTAATGTTATGCATTTGCCAAAGTATATGAATAATTATAGTAAATATTTAAACATCAATTGATTTTTTGTTCACTTCCATAACACAAACAAGACCTACTTTTGTGTATAATCAAAATGGACCTTTTTAGCACATAAAATCACCTATAATCAATGGACCCGTTAACAGCAAGTTCAGCAAAGAAATTCCATTCATTAAACATGAAAGGGTTTGATATAAAATATCGTATTCTTAAAAAAACTCTTTTTATTGAGTTTCATCCTACAGAGAATCTTTTAGATTGGTTAAACGTACGTCTAAAATATAAAAAAAGGAATGGAGTACACTTAGGGTATTTAAGAAGCTACTTTAGCTGTGCGAATAAACTTGAAAAAATTATAGAAACAAACAGTAATGCTATTTGCACAATTGAAGTTATTGGCTTTGGTATTGGTGGTGCTATTGCTCAAGTATTTTGCCTGTTTATGTCTAAACACATTAAGCAACCTATCAAAATTATTACTTATGATAGCCCTACTCCTTTTAATCAGGTTAAAAGAGAAGAGTTTGACACTCTAATAAGTATACAGGAACATTATATATTTGGGTTTGATTTGATTGGTACTTTACCAATTAGATTGTTTGGGTATGCTTTTCCTAAAAATCAAAGAGATTATAGAATTGTGTAATAAAATAAAAGTACAATAGTTTGCCTTAATTGATTGATATGGGAAACAAAATAGATCAAAGAAGAGCTGGTATTTTGATATTTATTTATTACAATAGTTACTCCTAAATAATAGGAAAAGTTCGTATTCGTTAAATAAATATAAACAAATAATACACCAAACAAACCGCTTTTTTAAATTTTCTTCACATTTGTATTAAAAAATTATAATAACATTATATACACCCACTCATTTATAAAAAAAACTTTAGTAACCTGATACATAGTCCCTCCAAACATTAAAGCGTAAAAACGACTTTTTTATATATAATTTGAACTACAAATTAGTACGCCTTAAGAACTCCAATAAAACAATAAACCCTACAGAAAATTAATATTTCTGTAGGGTTTATAAATATATTTACTGCATTGCTTATCTAGCAATAGCTACTCTTAATCTCAATTTTTTAACTCTTTCCTTATTTACTAATTCGCAAACTTCTTTTGCTTTTTTCCTATCGACAGCTACAAAAGAAATAAAATCTTTTACTTCTATCAGTCCTAGTTCATCTTTTGATAAACCTCCTTTTTTCATTAGTAGACCAACAATATCAATTTTATTGATTTTATTTTTCTTACCACCACTAATATATAAAGTTACCCACTTGGGTAAGGCTGGAATTTCTACATTAGAAGGAACATGCAAGTTTTGTGGCTTTTTCTCAATATATTCTGGTAGTTTATCCTCTTCAGATAAAACCAAATAAGCGTCTCCATCTTTATCCATCCTTGCTGTTCTGCCATTTCTATGTATAAATGCATCTTCTTTTGGAGGAAGCTGATAATGGATTACATGTTTAATATCAGGAATATCAAGGCCTCTTGCTGCAAGATCTGTAGTAATAAATACAGATGCACTACCGTTTCTAAACTTAGTTAATGCTCTTTCTCTTTCTTCTTGATCTAAACCCCCATGAAAAGACTCATGTGCAATTCCTTTTTCTTTAAGAATTTCGCTAATTCTATCAACAGCTGCTCTATGATTACAGAAAATTAGCATAGGTTCTGCTTTTAAGTGACAGATAAGTTTTAATAAAGAATAAAGCTTATCAACTCCTTTTGCATACACCATCTGAAGGTTTAACTTTGGAGGTACTTGATCCCCCAAGTAATCTATAGTAACAGGTGATTCTATTTTTGTAAACTCAGGCAATTCATCACTTTTGGTGGCTGAAGTAAGCATTTTAAAGTTTACTGCTCTAAGTTCTTCTATTATAAAAGACATGTCATCTTTAAAACCAAACTCTAATGCTTTGTCAAATTCATCCAATACAATTGCTTCTACAGCACTGTAATCAAAAGATTCTTTTTCTATATGATCTGCTAATCTCCCAGGAGTACCAATTAATACATGAGGTGGATTTTGCATGTTGTTCATTTCTACTTTCATAGAATGACCACCATAACAACAGTTTACTTTTAAAGGTGTTCCTAAGCTTTTAAATACTTGTTCAATTTGTAAAGAAAGCTCTCTAGAAGGAGCTACAATAACACATTGAACCTCTTTTAAATTAGGATCTATTCTTTGAATAATTGGAAGTAAAAAGGCAATGGTTTTTCCAGACCCCGTTGGGGCTAAAACAACTAATTCATTGGCATCTTTTGATTTCTCAATGGCTTCTTGCTGAATAGCATTAAAAGTTTCGAACTTTAAATGCTTTCTTATATCTTCTATAGATGGTACTACTAAACTCATTCTATTTGTATTTTGTATTTGATGCTACTTTATAAGCAACTGAATGTACGAAGTTAATTCAACTTCCAAGAGGTGTGCTAAAAATAGTGCACGAAAGTACTATGAATTTTATAGAAAACACCTATGTAGTTGTAATCATACGTTAACCAAATGAAATAAACTTAAATAAAAGCATCCTTTTTAACAGTTAGAAAGTATAAACAGCTTGAATACAATATTAAATTATTAATCCAGCATGTGTTATGAATATGATCTCAGATAAAAATCTTTGGTTTCTCGAACAGTGTTCTAATGAACAGTTATCAACTTTATTTGATATTCTAACTTTAGAGCAAAATGGAGAGTACCGCAGAAGAGAACGTCTGAGTAACTGTTTAGAAGCACAAATTTATGAAGGAGATTATTATAAATATAGTGATCGTATTGCTTTGGAACTTCAGTATCTAGCCAACGAAACGGTTGGAGATTTTTTAAGGCAATTTCAATTACCATATTTAAATATTCTTGAAAAGATATTTAATGTACTACAAATTGATTTTGATGAAAATACGTCTGTAATACAATTAGAAGAAACTTTTATAAATACACTTTGTGATCGTTCTATTGGGTTAAAAAATTCTGGTGTTAAAGAATTACCTTTTGATGTATTACTAAGTGAAGGCATGACAACATTAATACGAAGATCTTCTGCTCTTAGAGTAGCAGTACCAGCAGTATTATACATTGCATTGTTACGTCTGGATTCCAGCAAAAATATAAACATCTATGATTATGTAGATGCATTAAGATAAAACAATTATCCGTTGGTAAACAACGAGATATAAACCATTACAATCTAAAAATTAAAAAAGACTACTCTTTTAGGGTAGTCTTTTTTTGTATAATAGCACTACATTATTTTTAATTAATGTAGTCTAATATTAAGTATTTTATTTTTTCTTAAATAAAGAAGAAAAAAGAGTTACAATTAATAATGCAATGATTCCTACTACAGTACCCGTTAATAATTCGCTTAAAATAGTTGGCACTGCATGTAAAAATTCATGAATTTGTGGAACATTATGCACAAAAATTCCACCAGCTACTAATAACATTGCTACCGTACCAATAACCGTTAAGCTTTTAATTACCCAAGGCAATGCGTTAACTAATAGTAAACCAATTTTCTGAACAATACCTTTTTTCCCGTTTGTAGATTTGATAAGTTTTAAGCCAAAATCATCCATTCTAACAATTAATGCCACTAAGCCATAAACACCAATTGTTGCAATAATAGCAGCTAAAGAAACTGATAATATTTGTACAGTAAGGTCTTCTTCCATTACAGAACTTAACGCAACAATCACTATTTCTATAGATAAAATAAAGTCTACAACAATTGCAGATTTTATTTTCTTTTTTTCATTTGCCTTTGCTTCTTCATCAGTCATTGTAGTTTTAGCTTCGGCAGCCTTTGCATGTCCTCCTGCAAAAGCATAATGATACACTTTTTCTACGCCTTCAAACGCTAAATAAACACCTCCAAATAAAAGTATTGGCGTAATAGACCAAGGCAAGAAAGCACTCAGTAAAAACGCCATTGGTAAAATTATTAATTTATTAATGAAAGATCCTTTACAAATTTCCCATAATACAGGTATTTCTCTAGAAGATTTAAAACCAGATGCTTTTTCAGCTGTTACAGCAAGATCATCCCCTAAAATACCACTTGCCTTTTGAGTTGCTACTTTTGCCGTTACAGCTACATCGTCCATGATTACGGCAATATCATCGAGCAATGCAAAAAATCCTGAAGCCATTGATTGTGTTTAAGTTTTTGTCTTTATTCTAAAAGATGAAATTAATAAAAAAATGATTGATTCTATATGGAACGCTAAAAGTAACTCCTTTTTATACTAAATATTCTCACTTATCACTCTTCGAATTTCATAAATAGGTTGATTGATACTTTAAAATTAGCTCAAACGAACCTGTAACAAATCAGCTCAGAAACTGATATATATCAAAAATTGTTTGACTTAAGTCAAGTACATTTGTTTCATCAAAAATTTAATTCTACTAATAAAAATAATAATTATATGAAACTTGCAGATATCCAAAACGAATTAGTTTTCAATGAAAAAAAGCCTCTAATCACTGTTCTTTTTGAAACTCATTTCACAAAAGAAATAAGAATAGCAATGCAAAAAGGTACTGTTATGAAAGAACACAAAACCTCTTACCCTATTGTTGTACAAATTGTAAAAGGAGCTATTGATTTTGGTGTACAAGGAGAAATATTAGATTTAAACGAAGGAAAAATTCTTGCATTAGATGGTGGTGTACCTCACGATTTAAGAGCGAAAGAAGATAGCGTTATTCGATTAACTCTTACAAAAAATGATGATACAAACCGTGTTGTAGATGTATCTAACATAAAAATTGCTTAGGTATTTTAATCGATAAAGCCTTTTGGTAAAAAATAATTCTACATGAAAAAAGTTGCATATATTTTTATCGCCCTATTTTGTTTAGTGTCTTGTGAACAGGTTGATTCTAAAAAAGAAACTAATCTTGTTTTAAATAATGGCGATAAGTGGGTAGTTGATGCAGGTATGAATAGTTCGATAAAAAAAGCAGAAGAACTGTTGCATACATTTAATCAAAGCCAGATAAAAAATTATAAGAAGTTAGCTTCTGATTTAGAAGAACAGAATAATATTTTAATTAAAAGCTGTACAATGAGTGGAAAAAGTCACGACATGCTTCACCACTGGCTTTTACCCAATATAAAACTGATTAAACAACTCTCTGAAGCTAATAATTTAGAGAGAGAGGAAGAAATAGTAAAAGAATTAAATACTTCGTACGACACTTTTAATAACTATTTCAACTAAATTTTTAATCAAGATTTAATTAAAAAAATAAGGTTGAGGGAAATTCCTCAACCTTATTTTTTATATCATTTAATGCATTATTATTTCCTTTGATGCTCCTTTAGGGTAACGAATTTCTTCTACCATATCAGTAACTTCTTTTGGTGGTTCTGCAGTAAAATTAGCAACTACTACTGCTACTACAACATTAATAAGCATTGCTATTGTACCAAAGCCTTCTGGTGATATTCCTAAAAACCAATCTTCAGATGTGGTCTCTCCCAAAAAGTTGAATTTAAATACCATTATGTATAGAATCATTGATAATAAACCGATGACCATACCACTTATAGCTCCTTCTTTATTCATTCTTTTGTAAAAAATTCCAAGAATAATTGCTGGGAAAAATGATGCCGCAGCTAAACCAAATGCCAATGCTACAACGGCTGCAACAAAACCAGGTGGATGTATACCAAAATAACCAGCAACAACTACTGCACAAGCCGCTGAAATTCTTGCGGCTATAAGCTCTCCTTTTTCAGAAATATTTGGCATCAATTGTTTCTTTAAGAGATCATGAGATACTGATGCAGAAATTACTAATAATAACCCTGCTGCTGTAGATAATGCTGCTGCTAAAGCTCCTGCCGCAACAAGGGCTATAACCCAGTTAGGTAGCTTTGCAATTTCGGGGTTAGCCAATACAATAATATCTCTATCAATATGTAATTCGTTTATACTAGCATCTTTTACATATTGAATTTTACCGTCATTATTTTTATCATTAAATGCAATCAACCCTGTTGTTTCCCACTTACTGAACCATTCTGGCATACTACTGTATTCTTTATTACTTACTGTTTCTATTAAATTTACTCTGGCAAATGCAGCAATAGAGGGTGCGGTGGTATAAAGTATGGCTATAAATGCTAAAGCATAGCCTGCTGAAGTTCTCGCATCTTTAACTCTAGGTACAGTAAAGAAACGTACAATTACATGAGGTAAACCTGCTGTTCCTAACATTAATGCAGCTGTTATGCAAAAAACATCTACAGTAGATTTTTGCCCTAAAGTATAAGCTGTAAAACCTAATTCTGTAGACAATTGATCTAACTTATCCAGAAGGTAAACATCAGAATTTACAAGTGTATCACCAAAACCGAATTGTGGAATAGGATTTCCTGTTAACTGTATGGAGATAAAAATTGCAGGAACCATAAACGCAAAAATTAGGATACAGTATTGTGCTACTTGTGTATATGTTATTCCTTTCATACCTCCTAAAACAGCATAAATAAAAACAAGTGCCATACCTATAATTACTCCTGTATTAATGTCTACTTCTAAAAACCTAGAAAATACAACACCTACTCCACGCATCTGCCCAGCAACATAAGTAAACGAAACGATTAATGCTGCTACAATTGCCACTGTTCTTGCCGCTTGAGAGTAATATCTATCTCCAATAAAATCGGGTACGGTAAACTTACCAAACTTACGTAAATAAGGCGCAAGTAATAATGCTAAGAGTACATAACCGCCAGTCCAGCCCATAAGGTAAACACCACCATCATAGCCCATAAAAGAGATTAACCCTGCCATAGAAATAAATGATGCGGCAGACATCCAATCTGCAGCAGTAGCCATTCCATTTGCTAAAGGAGATACTCCACCTCCTGCTACATAAAATTCTTTAGTCGATCCTGCTCTCGACCAAATTGCAATACCAATATATATTAAGAATGTAAAGCCTACAATAATGTAAGTCCAAGTTTGAACACTCATAAGTTTGTAATAGTTAAAAAGTTTTTTGGTGTAAATAAGCTGTTATTCAAAAAAAATTAATCGTCTTGTACGTCGTATTTTTTATCCAAACGATTCATTAAAACGATATAAGCAATTATTATAAACGTGAAAATGTAAATTGCTCCTTGTTGTGCAAACCAAAAGCCCAATTTAAAACCACCAACCCTAATTTCGTTTAGTGTATCTTTAAATAAAATGCCCGCACCAAAAGAGCATAAAAACCAAATTCCCAACAATACCCCTAAATACTTTAGATTATTTTGCCAGTAACGTTTTCTAGATAAAGAAGTTGCTAACGCCTCTTTCTCTGGATTCTTCTTTTCGTTTGTTGAATGTTCATTCATAAATTTGTAGTAGTTTTTGTCTGCTTAAAAAGCATAATCTACAGAAAAGAAAAAAATCTCACTAATAATTATAGAATTAATTAGTGAGATTTGTATAAAAGAACACAGAAAAATATATTGATAATTATTTTGTGTTACTAAAATATAATGTTGATAAACACCTATTAAACATCTAAAAGCGGACCATTAGTCTGTAATAATTTCAGAAGTTCTTTTGTATTTAATTTTGTTGCTTTACCCGTTCCACTTAATAAATCATCTGCGAGTTCTCGCTTGTCAGCATGGAGTGCAATCATTTTTTCTTCTATTGTATCTTTAGTAATCAGGCGGTATACAGTTACAGGTCTTGTCTGACCCATTCTATAGGCTCTATCAGTAGCCTGATCTTCTACAGCAGGGTTCCACCATGGATCCATATGGATAACATAATCTGCAGCTGTTAAGTTAAGACCTGTTCCACCAGCTTTTAAAGAGATAAGAAATACGTCACTTTCTCCATTCTGAAAATTATTAATAGCCAATTCTCTTTTCTTTAAAGGAGTTGAACCATCTAAATATTGATACGATATGCCTTCATTATCAAGTGCTTTTCTTATAATACTTAAAAAGCCAACAAATTGACTAAAAATTAAAGCTCTATGTCCTCCTTCTTTTAGTTCATGAACGGTTTCTAAAAGCAGTTTTACCTTACTCCCCATCACTTGCCACTCATGATCTACTAAACTAGCATGGCAACAAAGCTGTCTTAATTTAGTAAGTTCAGCAAGTACTTGAATATGTGTATTTTGTTGTTCTTTTTTCTTAATTATATCTTCAATTTCTTCTAATGCAGCTCTACGGTGTGCTTCATAAAGTGTTTGCTCATCATCTGTCATGGTTACAGACAATACAGATTCCGTTTTGCTTGGAAGTTCATCAAGTACCTCACTTTTCTTTCTTCTAAGAATAAAAGGAGCTATTAATTGACGAAGAACTTTTTTTGCTGATTTAGCATGTTGTTGGTCTCCGCTATCAATACGTAATACAAAATTCTTGTTAAAAGCTTCCCAGTTACCTAATAAACCTGGGTTTATAAATTGAAAGAGATTCCAAAGCTCCGAAAGGTTGTTTTCTATTGGAGTACCTGTTGTAATTACTCTTGTATTAGCTTGTAATTGCATGGCAACTTGAGACCTTTTGGTTGTTTTATTCTTAATAGCTTGTGCCTCATCTAATAAAACAATATTCCAATCTTTTTCAACAATCATTTTATAGTTTGATTGCAGTAAACCATAACTACAAACCACCAAATCATAAGGTCCTGCTTGTGCTACAACCTTCTCTCTATCAGATGCCTGCGAGAGCAAATGAACACGCATTGTTGGTGCAAATTTACGTACTTCGTTTACCCAGTTAAATGTTACAGAAGATGGTGCGACAACAAATGAAGGTCCTGCTTTTGCCTTACTTAAAATTAAAGCTAAACCTTGGAGTGTTTTCCCAAGTCCCATATCATCTGCTAAACAAGCACCACCACCCCAAGAGGCCAATTGAGACAACCATTCAAAACCTTCTATTTGGTAATCTCTAAGGTCTGCATCAAGCGTAGTTGGTACAGTAAAATTGTCGGCATTTGCACTATTAATCTTATTCTGAAGATCTGTCCAAGTTTTGTCGCTTCTAACAACTGCTTCTTTAGTTAAATCATTTAGTACACCATAAGAAGCTAACTTATGTACTCTGAGTTCTAATTTATCTTGAACTGCAACACTTGTTAAGGCTGCAAGTTGTTTTCTTAAGTTATCTGTTAATGCAATAAATTGGTCTTTTTCTACTTGAACGTACTTGCTGTTCGGATCATTTTTAAACTCTTTTAAAAGCGATTCTAAAGAAACAACAACCTCTTCATTAATTTTCACTTCACCACCAATAGCAAACCAATCACGTTTTTTGGTTTGCACATTCATGGTTAGTTTATCTCCACCAACTTGCCCCAGCAATTTAAATTTCACACCTTTTGGCCATTCTACAATAGGTTTTTCATCACCATTTTGAAGTTCCAATAAAGCATTTAACGTTTCTTCTCTATCAGAAAGTTCCCATGCATGGTGACCATCGTTTGTCATGTCTAATTGCGGACGTTGTGCATAGAATTTTTCTAATACTTTTTGTTCTGCTTTCAAACTTCTAACAGCACGTGTACGCATACGGTCTACCTCCTCTACTAAAACCTCAGTACCTTGAGCTGGAACTACATACGGAGGAATAGATTTGAAGGGCTTCATGTATAATTCTAATAAGATATTATTACCCCTCGGTGTAAGTAAAGCATGAAGCTTTTTATCTGCTTTAATTTCAGGTAATTCTTCTTGAATTTCACTTACGTGAGAATGTATGTTTAATGATTGCCCTAGAGCAGCCACTACTTTTTTTAATTGGTCTTTTGATTTTTTAGGTAAAATGATGTCAGACGGAAAAGATTCGCTCCATTCCTTAATTTTCTTATCCACATCATAATAGATTACTCTTGTTGGAGTTTCTCTTTTTAAAGGAAAATCAATGTTTACTTCTTTATCAAAGCCTAACCTGTAATTATCCCCTTTTTCATAAATTTGTAACTCTAATGGTCTCTTTTCTACAATTACAGATACATTATCATCACTTTCTAATACGACATTTGGATGCCCCGGAAGGCGTTTCCATACTTCTAAAACATCAAAATCAAAATAGCCTCTACCATATGTTCTTATAGCTTTGTCTAAAATTTCAAAATCAATATCTAACATCCCTTTTATTGCTTTTTTAAGCATTCGGGTATCAGAAATTTTCTTTGGTTTACTCCATTTTCCGTTTTTCAGAATGGTTTGTTCCATAGGTTCCACGTACAAACGGTGGTCTGCGACTACCCATAAAAGTCTTCCTTTAGACGGCTCTTTTTTCTGTTTTTTATCAATTGATTTAAAATTATCTGCTAGCGAGGATAATTTATTAAGTACAAGTTCCCACTCTTCAATCTTAGATTCTTGAATAACATCTTTAAACAATGTCAGTGCATCATCAATTAGATAATCTAAAGAGAAATCTTCTGCTTTAATTGCCTGGAATACCCCATGGGCCTCAGCAAATAATGCAGATAACCATAAAGAACCACCTCTGTGTAAAGACAAAGCTTTACTAACAGTAATATTTATAATGTTTTGATTTACCTTAAATTCTTTGCCCCAAATAGTACCGTATAACCAAATAAGTAATGCTTGTACAAAGTTAGGTAAGCTCTCTAAGTCTTCTTCTATAAAACTACTAATCTGTAAACGTAAATCGTATTTAGAAGAATCACAATCTACATCAGAACCATCCTTTATAAGCAGTTGTGCATCTAAAAGAGTATTCATAAAGAACTTGTTATAATACTTATTTTGCTTATTAAAATAAGTATATCTATTTCTTAAAAGTTCTATATGCTGCGGTCTAATTTGTAAGAACAAGATCTGAAAAATGACCTCGTTCATTATATCTAGTTCTTCCCAAAATTTAGAAGATTTCTTTTTTAAATGTGTTTCGACCTTATCAATTCCAGTTTCTTTTAAAAGGATTGTAAAAGCTTCTTCGTACTTTTTGCCAATAAATAACGGCGTAATCTTATAAAATTCGATTTCAAGGTTATTCTCTTTCTCAAAGACTTCTAATGACGAAGAAATATAACCTTGGTTAGCGAGAATTAAAGCATTAGTTACACCCCCATCTTCTATGCTATTACTTGATGCAGAAATAAAACTTTTGGCTGTATTGTTATCAATAGAACCGTTTTTGATTGCATACAAAAGATGATTATGAATTATAAGGAAATCATCTATATTAAGATTTTTTGAAAGTGTATCCTCTTTTAATTTTAACCCAAAAAGGGCAAAAAGACCATAAATTAATGGTTCTTGGTAAGAGGTATTTTCACCTTCTATTGGAGTAAAGTAATTCATAACCATTAAATGATAATTCAATCTAATGTCATCAAAAACAAACTCCCTTATGATACTTTCTTTTTTAAACTTGGCAGTTCCGAACATATCAGGGTAGAACTTTTGATCTACTCTTATTGTTGAAATTACTTTTTCTACCAAATTTTCTCCTCTATGTTCTTTTAAAAAATAAAGGGCAATTAAATAATATTCTATATGTAAAGTAAAATGGTAATGACCTCTATTTAAAATAAAGACATCAATTATTTCAGCCTCTTTCATCTTTTCTATCAGTTCGATAAAAGCATTGCTATATTCTATGGTAGATAAATGAAAGAAAAAGGGAGCAATAGTATTCTTTAAAGTTGTTTTTGCTTCTCCCCTCATTCCAGAAGTAACAATTACTGCTGCATACTTTAATTTAGTCTCTTTATCTAACCCGTCAAATTGAGCTTGAAATTGATGAAAGCGTTCTACTGAAAAATCCATAGTTATACTATAAAATATAATAACCAGAAATATATTTATCTAATGCAGAATATCTTGCATATTCACTTGTATCATCTACTCTAATAATAATAGAAGATTTCGAACCACTATTAAGATGTTCTAAAACACCCCAATCTACTTTTTCTTTAATAGTTTTATAATCTGTACAGTCAGGGTCCATCCAAAGGAAAGATACATTTTTGCCTAAATCTTTTAAAACTGTAGACATTAAATCTTGTATTTTCTGCTCCGAACCTTTTTCCCAAAACAAACCTTCCATAGTTACGAAAGAGTGATCGTAAAAATTAAAAAGTCTGTTTGCATACGGAATATAAGGTAATAAATACTTAGCAACAATTCCTTCTGCACCTGGTAAATGATGAAATTTCCATTTCCCAATAAATGCCTGTCCACCAGCTACAATTTTACCTTCTTCTTCTACTACAAATAGGTTATTGTCTTTGCCCATATTTTCTGTAGAATAGAATACGTAATCCTTATAGAAATCTTTTGATTTTTGAATTACACTCGCATACTCCTCTTTGGTTGCTCTACGCACATTATCTTTTTTAGTAGGAGAAACACGACTGTAAGTTAGCGTTGTCATCTTACCTATAGATTCAAAACCAACTTTTTCAGTAAACATTTTTGACCTCAAATTATCGTTTTCTACTTGTGCATGAAAACATTGAGGCGTACCATTAGCCTTACTTTCTGGCATTTGGTAATTATTAAAAAAATTGATTAACTGTTGATCCAGAAAGCTATTCTTTTTCTTTTTCTTATTTGGATTTTGCTTAGCACTTTGCATAGAACTAACAAAAGCAAAATACCTTATATGATACGTTTCTGTTGGCTTACCTTCAAACACAGTAGATTTGTGAATAAGCGTTATAGAACTTAATAAATTATTGTTTCTTCTAAGATTTAGAAAATATGCTTTTTTTGTATCTACAAGATTTTTTCTTGTTTCTTCGTGTGTGTAGCGTACGCCCCCCTCAGTTCCCCAAATGGTATTTTCTAACATTTCCACCACATCGTCAGACAGTTCATCTGTTAATTCCAGACAAATTGAACCCGCTTGTGTAACTATATCTTTCATCTATATTCTACTATCAAAAAATCAATCCTGTATTATAATTCAAACAAAAATATTGGAAATTTTCTCAAAAATAAACTTTACCCTAAATTTGTCATCGAATTCCAACAATTAAGCATTATCAAAACATGAAAAGTATAAAGTATTTAAGAGTTATTGGTTTTTTAGAAGGTGTTTCTTACCTATTACTGTTTGGTATTGGAATGCCCTTAAAATATATGGCTGAAATTGGAGAGCCTAACCGTA
Organism: Flammeovirga kamogawensis; assembly: GCF_018736065.1. Lineage (GTDB taxonomy): Bacteria > Bacteroidota > Bacteroidia > Cytophagales > Flammeovirgaceae > Flammeovirga > Flammeovirga kamogawensis. The sequence goes on along the minus strand of NZ_CP076129.1, from coordinate 7,671 downwards.
TTATTGGTTCGGCACATGGTTTCTTGTTTATAGCTTATGTACTTCTTGTCTTAAAAGTACATTATGATACCAAATGGGGGTTTATAAATTCTTTCTGGGCGTTTATTGCATCACTTGTACCATTCGGGACATTCGTTGCTGATAGTAAAATCTTCAAAAAGTACCTTGTAGCTTAATTTCAATAAAAGTGTCCATTTGCACGTAAAATCAATTACAAGCCAATGGACACTTTCTTTTATTATGCTGTTTAAAAAGGTATGCTATAACTCACCCCTAAAGATAGGCTTTGTTCTTGATCGTGCAAATCATGTATATAACCTACTCTTGGGCATATATAATGGTTGCCTACTTTAATAAAGTACATTACAAAAACATCTAAATAATTATTCCCTTTTTTGGTCAATTGCCCTTCCTTGGCAATATCTCTAGCGTATCCTCCGCCAAAACCCCAATTACCTGTTACATAAGTGGTATAAATTGCTAAAGTAGCTTTATAAGAATTACCACTTCCATATTCTGTTCTTGTTCCTGTTTGTTTTTCCCAATCGTTTATTAAACTACCTCCAATCATCCAATGATCAGCTATATAATGGTTGTAATCTATTGTAAACACAGAACTCACCGCTTGCCTTTGTAAAACAGCTGAACCAGCTCCTGTAAAAGATAAGTAACCAATTGGTTTATTTTGTGCGTATATAAAGCTTGTACAACATAAACTACAAAGTAATACTGCTAATTTTTTCATTTCTTAAAAGATGAATAAAACATGATTTTCAGTTAGTAAAGGGAAATTATAATGATATTCCCCTACTATGAAATCATTTTTTTTAGAAAGAATTACTAATAGAATTTCTCTTGATTATTATTTGTGATTAATTAAGACTAAGTGAAAATGTTATAGAGCAAGTACCTTTAAAATAATTCTCCAACTATTTGATTATAAATTGTATAGGACATAAACTTTAGTAACGGTTAATTTATATGCTCATTAATATTTATTATGATTCAGAATGAGTTTTTGTAGTTATTTAAACCGGTTGCATTAGTTGTTTTAGTAAACATGTATTAATTTTGAGCATACATTAATACTTAATAACCTTTTACCTTTAATAACAAAATGAATAAATCCTTTGTAATCAGCGAAAATACTTTAAAGTGGGGTTCTGAAAAATTATTTTCAGAAACAAAAAAGATATCAAAGCCAACTTCTACTGATAAGAAAAAGAGCGGCGATATAAAAAAATATTAGTTTCCTTTATCTCTTTCTACAAGAAATTGAGATACCAATAACCACTACATAAATACTATTACTACTAAAGAGAGGCGTTTGTCTCTCTTTTTTTGTTGTTAAGCCTTATTTTGAGCCACTATCTAAAAAGGGAAAAGCCGTATAAACTTAAAACGCTGACGTTGGTCGAAATTTATTAATTGGTGTTAATTAATACTAGATATTAGCTTTATGAACAATTAATAATGATGCATTTTTCTTTTAAAATGAGAAGGTTACTCTTTTATATATTCTGTATTCTAACTTTTAACTCGTGCATTGAGTTAGATAAAACTCCAAACATTGAAGGAACATGGGAGTTGTTATCCGCAACAACAATCCGTAATGATTCTTCAATAATACAGAATTTAGATAATAAAAGAATGATTAAAATAATCAACCAAAATCATTTTGCTTTTTTAAACCATGACAATAATAATGGGAAAGACACGACAGCTCATTTTGTAGCAGGTGGAGGTGCTTATTCATTAATTGGTAATCAGTATAAAGAATCTTTAGAGTATTGCAATTTTAGAGATTGGGAAGGACATAATTTTACTTTTTCTGTATCTATTAAAGGTGATACACTAATACAGGAGGGTATAGAAGAGATTGAAGAACTTGGCATAGAACAAAAAATCATTGAAAAATATACGAGGGTTAAAGTAGGTAGAAAAGGAAATATTTACGCTACACCTCTAATGTAATTAACGGTTTAATTCATTTCATTTCATAAAAAATTCTATTTAGCGATAGACAATTTAAGGAAAGCTCTACTTCTAAGAGGTAGGGCTTTTTTATGTCTTTAAAAATGAAAAAAAACACATTTGAAATCTAGTTTTACTACAATTCTAGAGACGTTTAAGTACTATATTGACTAGGATAAATATAATATTTACCTTATCTAGGTATAAATTGTCTTTTTAAGATTTTACTTTCATATTTGAAATGTAAACATTATTTAATGATATCTATATGAAAATTTTTGCTTTACTACTTACGTTTTTACTTTCATCATTTGCAACACAAGCTCAAGATATTTCAAAAGCTACAAAATGGCAAATAGACAATACTAACCTATTTATACGCTTTGTAAATAATAAATGGGGTGATCAAACTCCAGAACAAAACGATAAACTATATACTTCACGTTTATCACAGATGCTAAAAATAGCAAAATTAAAAACTGACTTGGCAAATAAAGATATCACAAACGATGATTTTAATGAAAAGAAATTAGCTGTGATAAAAAAATACAATTTAGAACACATCGAAATAACAGGACATTCCATAACTGAAATTAATTTAATAAATAAAGAATTTTGGAAAAGTCTTGCTGAATAATATATATTATGTGTGCTACAACAAATTGAATAGATTTGTTCAATTTCTTCAAAAATTGATGTCAATACTCTTGTCTGATGTCAATATTTTATTTTTTAAAAGGAAGAACACTTTTCATGTTCTTACAACAATTTATTATTACTACTGAAATGAAAAAATTCACTTTATTATTTAGCTTCTTTGTTTTATCATTCTCATTTAGCGTTTCAGCTCAAGATATTTCTGGTGCTACTGATTGGATGCAAGATAACTGTAATCAATATGTTGTTTTTGTATCTAATATCTGGACAGACCTATCTGAAGACCAAAAAGAAGAACTTTACACAATTCGTTTACAACAACAAATTGCTTTAAAAGAGTTGAAAGACGAAAAAAATGCAGGTGATATTACACAAACAGAATTCAATAATAAAAAGAAAGAACAAGGGAAATTTTACAACAAAAAAATCTCTACACTTACAGGACGTGATTGGAAAGAAATAAACCAAGTAACAAATAAGTTTTGGGCAAGTTTAGAAGGTTAATTCTAAAAAGGAAATAAAAAAACAGGGTCTTGTAATTTAATACAAGACCCTGTTTTTTTTATTAAATTTTCTCTAACCACTCAGCAGCAATAACGGTCCATTTCCCTACATCTCCTACGTTTGTACCTAAGCCAAAACCATGGCCTCCTTTTTGATAAATATGCATTTCTGCTTCTACTTTATTTTCCAACAAAGCATTATAAAATAGTAAGGTGTTTTGTACAGATACTGCCCCGTCATCTGCACAATGAATTAAAAATGTTGGGGGTGTTTGTGCCGAAACCTGAAACTCATTAGAATACCAGTCAATAAGTTCTTTTGTGGGTTTTGTTCCCAATAAATTATTTCGAGAGCCGTTATGTGTAACTCCATTTTGCATACTGATAACTGGATACGCCAATAACATAAAATCTGGTCGTGCATTTAAAGTATCAATTGCATCTTTTTTATAAGAGTAAGTAGTAGAAAAGTGAGTACCTAAAGTGGCTGCCAAATGTCCTCCAGCAGAGAACCCCATCACTCCTATTTTATTTGTATCAATCTCCCATTTTTTTGCGTTTGCTCTTACTAGTCTAATTGCTCTTTGAGCATCAATTAAAGGAACATCTTTGTTATCTTTTATCGCTTCAGATACGGGAACTCTATATTTAACAACAATAGCAGTAAAACCCAAAGTATTTAACCATTTAGCAAAATCTTCTCCTTCTAAATCATAAGCTAAACCTTTATAACCGCCCCCAGGAAATAACAGTACAGCTTTATGGTTATTAAAGCGTTTTGTAGGATGATATACCTTGATAGTAGGTACTTGAATTTTTTCAATCCAAATAATCTCCCTATCTGTTGCTATAAATTCTTTTTCAGAGGAGGTAATTTTTTTTGGTATATTCCCTTCCCATAAAGGGCGTATTTCTTGTGCACTACTAGTATATGACATACAAAAAAATAAAAATGGAAGTAGTAATTTGTTCATCAGGATATTTGCTTATGCTGTTTGTTTAGTTAAAAATACAACCTCCTTTTTGGGATACAAAAAAAGCATTGACTTTCTGATAAAGCAATGCTTAACTAACTAAATTACACTATTTTAATTATGCGAAATTATTATTGATCTATTTATTAAAATAATGGTTTACCCTGCTTTTTTTGAGTTCTGATTACCCAAATTGCTGCAATTACCATTATTGTTGTTTTAATAAATTCGCTACCAAATTTTGCCATAATTAGAGAGTCGGACGGATTTTGCATTAATTCCATGATTTTTATTTTTTATTAGTGAATACATCTACTAATATCAATAGAATCAAAATGTCACCAAGGAAAATAAAAAAAATAACCCATCATAAAATATAATGGGCTATTTATACTATTGATCTCTAATTCTCTCTATTATTTCTTTCTTAAATCTCTTTGTTTTTTACTAAAATATTTATGTAAAATATAATAATTTGATGGAACAAATATGATTGCTAAAACAGTTGCGGCAATCATACCTCCAAATACTGTTGTTCCTAATGAGTGACGTGAATTAGCACCAGCTCCAGTGGCAATTACTAAAGGATATACACCCAAAATAAAAGCAAAAGAAGTCATTAGAATTGGTCTAAATCTCACTTTAGCTGCATCTACAATTGCTTCATACAACTTTTCGCCTTTTGCAATATTATCTCTTGCAAATTCAATAATTAAAATTGCATTTTTAGAAGCTAAGGCAACAAGTAATACGATACCGATTTGCATATAAATATCGTTGGTTAAACCTCTCATTTGTATAGAGATTACGGCTCCAAATAAGGCCAAAGGAACGGCTAATATTACGCCAAATGGATCAATCCAAGACTCGTATTGAGCAGCTAATACTAGGTAAACAAAAATTACAGCTAGTAGGAATACAAAAATTACACTCCCGTTTGCTTTAATTTGTTGATATGCAAGCCCTGTCCATGAAGCCGTCATGCTTTTATCTAATTTTGATGTTGACATTTCTGTCATTGTAGTCAAAGCATCTCCAGAACTATACCCAATCGCAGCATTACCGTTTATAAAGGCAGCATTATAAAGGTTATATCTTGATACAATTTCTGGTGCTTCCATATAACTTACATCTACTAATGAACCTATTGATATCATTTTCCCTGAAGTAGATTTAACATACAAATTCCATAAATCATCTACCTTTGTTCTATAATCAGCTCTCGATTCTATATTTACTTGGTACGTTCTATTCCATCTAGAAAAGTCATCTACATATTGTTGTCCAGTAAAAGCATTTAGAGCATCATAAATAGTATTTAATGAAATACCCATCATTTGTGCTTTTTCTATCTTAACATCAACTTTTAACTGAGGAATTTTAGAATTAAATGTTGTACCTACCCCACTCAAAGAAGCTTGTTGATTTCCTTCATCAACAAATTCATCTACCACTTTTTGTAAAGTATTATAGTCATTATTTCCTTTATCTAAAATTACCATTTGGAAACCTCCTGAGTTACCTAAACCACTAATTGCTGGAGGAACAAATGAGTAAACTTGAGCGCCTAATACTGTATCATATCTTTCTGATAAATCTTTCATTATATGATCAATGTCTTGTCCTTTTTTTAGACGGACATCCCAATCATCAAAAATTACAAATATAGTTGCTCTGTTCGGTGCTGTTGTTCCATCCATTATCGAGAAACCTTCTACAGTCATCCAAGTCTTAACTCCTGGAACATTGCTATATAACTCATCTAACTGTCTGTTAATTTCAGCTGTTCTATTCATAGATGCTGATTTTGGTAATTCAACAGAAGTCATTACATATCCTTGATCTTCTTGAGGTATAAATGAGGTAGGTAATTGTGTGAAATCAAAAATACCAAACGCTGATATTGCTATGAAAACAAGTAATGAGATTCCATATTTTCTTACTGCAAAAGTAAGTACAGTTGCATACCCACTAAAAACTTTATTGTACCCTGCATTAAACCATCTAAAAATGAAAAACTCTTTTTTATCTTTTGCTTTTGGTTGTAAAATCATAGCACATAATGCGGGTGATAATGTAAGTGCATTAAAGGCCGAAAACAATGTTGATACAGCAATTGTCAATGCAAATTGTTTATATAATTCTCCCGTAATACCTCCCATAGAAGCCGCAGGTAAAAACACAGACATTAAGACTAAAGTTGTGGCTATAATTGGCCCTGTAACTTCTTGCATTGCTAAAATTGCCGCTTCTTTTCTGCTCTTGCCTTCTTCTAAATGCCTACTTGTATTTTCTACAACTACAATCGCATCATCTACTACAATACCTATGGCTAATACTAAACCAAAAAGTGTTAGCATGTTTATAGAGAAACCCATTGCAGACATTACTGTAAATGTACCAATAAGGGCAACTGGAATTGTGATTGCAGGTATTAGTGTTGCTCTCCAATCTTGTAAGAACATAAACATTACTATAAATACTAAGAAGATGGCTATTGCTAATGTTTCTACCACTTCGTCTATAGATACTCTCACAAATTTTGTAGTATCTAAAGGCACTGAATAAGACATTCCTTGAGGAAACTTCTCACTAAGGATAGACATACGTTCGTTTACCTGCTTTTGTATCTCTAAAGCATTTGCAGACGGCAGCTGATAAATTGCAATACCAGCAGCTTGTTTTCCCTTTAAATGGAAAAACATATTGTAATCTTTAGTACCTAACTCAACAGAAGCTACATCTTTTAAATAAACAGTGTGCCCTTGTTGATCGGTTTTTATAATGATATTTTTAAATTGGTCTACATCAGTTAATCGCCCCGGAGCTACAACTAATGCATATTGATTTTTTTGTGTTGAACTAGAAGGAGTTTGCCCTAATTGTCCTGCAGCTACTTGAACGTTTTGTGATAATATTGAATTCTTTACATCAGCAGATGATAACCCTCTATCTTTTAACTTAGAAGGATCCATCCAAATTCTAATACTATAATCATTAACCCCATAAATACTAACATTACTCACACCTGGAATCCTTTTAATCTCATCTGCAATATATACCTTAGCATAATTACTTAAGAACAAAGAATCTACAACGGCATCATCAGATTGTATTGCAGCAATCATTACTAAATTTGCTGCTTGAACAGAAACTCCAGAAGATGATTTATCTGTTACTACTCCCAATGTTTGTACTATATCTGGAATTTTAGGAAGTGCCTGTGCTACTTTATTTTGCACTAATACTGTTGCTATATCTAAATCTGTTCCTACTTCGAAAGTGATGGTTAAGCTATAAGTACCATCATTGTTAGAAGTAGAACTCATGTATAGCATGTTTTCTACACCGTTTACAGATTGCTCTATAGGAGCACCAACTGTTTCGGCAATAACATCTGCACTTGCTCCTGGGTAAGATGCCGTAACATTTACTGTTGGAGGTGTAATGTTGGGATATTCAGCTATTGGTAAGTTGAATAACGCTATGCTACCCGTCAAGACAATAATTATTGCCAAGACAGCAGAGAAGATAGGTCGATTGATGAAAAATTTAGAGATCAT